>CAUVIG010000026.1:0-17947 GCA_963551745.1 uncultured Actinomyces sp. | reverse complement strand
CGCCAGACCGTCGCCCACGGGCAGCAGCGCGGGCACGAACTCATCGGAGTCGCGCAGGTAATTGACGACCTCGCGGGCGACGACGGTGTGCGCGTCGCGGCGCGCAGGGTCGGCCACCTGGTCACGCCACAGGGCGTGCACGAAGGCGATCGTTCCACCCGGACGCAGGATGCGCACCGCGTGATCGAGGTACTGCGGGGTTTCCTCCAGGTCGCCGTCCAGGACGACCATGTCGTAGCCGCGAGCAGCCATGCGCGGCAGCACGTCGAGGGCGCGCCCGGCGATGAGGCGCGTGCGATGCGAAGACAGGCCGGCGGCAGCGAAGTTGCGGCGCGCGTGGCCCAACAGCTCAGACTCGGAGTCGATCGTCGTGAGGACGCCGTCAGGCGCCATCCCGTCCAGCAGCCACAGGCCGGACACGCCCGCGCCCGTGCCCACTTCCAGGACCGCGCGTGCGCCGGAGACGGCCGCCAGCATGCGCAGGGCGGCACCGGTGCCAGCGGACACGGGGGAAGCGCCCATTTCGGTAGCGACGGCACGTGCGGCGGTCAGCGCTTCGCTTTCCGCCGTGTAGTCCTCGGTGTACACCCACGTCTGGGCCTTGTCCGCCATCGCCGTATCCTCACTCGTGTTTGATCGCCTGGGCGAGGTACGCCTGCGCGTTGATGCCTCCCCAGGCATCAGGGTACAGGTGAGGATGCGCAAGGGCGCGCTGGCGCACCGAAAATGCGCGAAAACCTCACCTGACAAGCAGACGAAACCTCGGCCTCGTCGAGAAGGACGAGGCCGAGGCAAAGCCGCGTGGGCTCAGTGCTGGATGGGGGAGACCCCGAGTGGGCGGCCCGCCAGGCCACGGTTCGTCGAAGAGAGCTGCTTGGCGAGGGCCGTGAGCTCCTTGGCGGCAGGGCCCGAAGCGACGGCGACGGGCTCGCCGCGGTCGCCGCCCTCGCGCAGCGCGATGTCGAGGGGCACCTGGGCCAGCAGCGGCACGGAGTAGCCCAGCTGCGCGGTGAGGCGCTGCGAGACGGACTCGCCGCCGCCTGCGCCGAAAATCTCCAGGCGCGAGCCGTCGGGCTGAGGCAGGAAGGACATGTTTTCGACGACGCCGATGACCTTCTGGTTCGTCTGCGAGGCGATGGAACCGGCGCGCTCAGCGACCTCGGCGGCCGCGACCTGCGGGGTCGTCACGACGAGGATCTCCGAGTTGGGCAGCAGCTGCGCGATCGAGATCGCGACGTCGCCCGTGCCCGGAGGCATGTCGATGAGCAGGATGTCCAGGTCGCCCCAGAACACGTCCGCGAGGAACTGCTGGAGGGCGCGGTGGAGCATGGGGCCGCGCCAGATGACGGCCTGGCCGTCGGGCACGAACATGCCGATCGAGATGACCTTGACGCCACCCGCGCCCACGGGCGGAATCATCATGCCGTCGATGACCTGCGGATCGTGGTCCACGCCGAGCATGCGCGGGATCGAGAAGCCGTAGATGTCCGCGTCCATGACGCCGACCTTGAGGCCCTGCGCGGCCAGCGCGGCGGCCAGGTTCGCGGTCATGGAGGACTTGCCGACGCCGCCCTTACCGGAGGTGACGGCGATGACGCGCGTGAGGGAGTCGGGGCGGGAGAAGGGGATCTCGCGCTCGGGTCGACCGCCGTTGAGCTTCTCGCGCAGCGCCTTCTTCTGGGCCTCGTCCATGACGCCCATCTCGACGGAGACGTTCTCGACGCCCTCGACGGCGCCCACGCGCTCGGTGACGTCCTTGGTGATCTGGGTGCGCAGGGGGCATCCGGCGGTGGTGAGCAGGACCTTGACGGCGACGGAAGAGCCGTCGATCGTGACCAGGTCGGGGGTCACCATGTTGAGGTCGGTGATGGGGCGGCGGATCTCGGGGTCGATGACCTGGCCGAGAGCCTCCATGACGGAATCAAGCGTGACTGGCATGGACTCCACTCTAGTGGCCGGTGTGCCTATCTTCTAGGGGACGACAGGCACCATCGGCCTCGGGCTCGGCCTTGTGCGACGAGGCGTTGGTCGCGTCCGCGGCGATCTCCGCGCGCAGGTCCTCCAGCATGTCGCGCAGCTCAGAGCGCACGAAGTCGCGCGTCGCGACGTCCTGGAGCGCCAGGCGCAGGCCGGCGATCTCGCGGGCGAGGTACTCGGTGTCTGCAAGGTTGCGCTCTGCGCGAAGGCGGTCCTGCTCGGCCACGACGCGGTCGCGGGCGTCCTGGCGGTTCTGCGCGAGCATAATCAGCGGGGCCGAGTACGAGGCCTGGGTCGAGAACGCGAGGTTCAGCAGGATGAAGGGGTAGGGGTCCCAGGCGGCTTCCTCACTAATGCCGGCGAGCATCAGGTTCGCGCCGATCCACGCGATGACGAAGATCGTCATGTAGAGGACGAACTTGGGCGAACCCATGAAGCGGGCGGTGGCCTCGGCGAAGCGGCCGAAGCCGTCGCCGCTGCCCGACGAGCGGCGGAAGAACCACCGACGCTTGTCGATCGGGTTATCCAGGCGATCAGCCATCGATGCTCCTTGCCATCATGCGGTCGGTCACGTCGTCGTCGAAGTCTCGCCAGTCCTCGGGCAGCAGCTCGTCGAGGACGTCATCGACCGAGACGGCGCCGTGCAGGTGCCCGTCCTCGTCGACGACGGGCAGGACCGTCAGGTTGTAGGTCGCCAGCAGACGCGTCACGGTCGCGATGTGCGCGTTGGGGTCCACGGACTCGATGTCGCGGTCCAGGATCGTGCCGAGCAGGGTCTGCGGGGGCTCACGCAGCGCGCGCTGGATGTGGACCATGCCCAGGTATTGGCCGGTAGGCGTCTCCTGGGGTGGGCGGGCGATGAAGGCGACGGTCGCGATCGAGGCCGGGATGTCCTCGCGTCGCACGGCCGCGAGCATCTGCGCGACGGTCGCGTTGGGGCCGAAAATGACGGGCTCGGTGGTCATCAGCGAACCCGCCGTCGACTCGTCGTAGGTCATGAGTCGACGCACGTCCTCGGCCTCTTCGGGTTCCATGAGGGCCAGCAGGGACTGAGCCTTCGCGGCGGGCAGCTCGGCGACGAGGTCGGCCGCGTCGTCGGGCTGCATGACGTCCAGGACGTCGGCGGCTCGGGCGGCTTCCAGCGCGGAGACGATCGCGATACGGTCGTCGTCACCCAGCTCCTCGAGCACGTCGGCCAGGCGCGCGTCCGTCAGCTGCGTGGCGACCGCCATCTTGCGATCCTGGGGCAGGCTGTGGATGAAGTCCGCCAGGTCCGCGGGGCGCATGTCCTCCGTGTACTGCAGGAGTGCGGTCGCCGCCTGGTTGGAGTCGGTCTTGAGCAGGCCAGACACCTCGGACACGTCCACGGTGAGGGTCTCGCCGCTACGCGTGAAACCGAGGGATGACGTGCGCACGCGCTGGACGTGCAGGGTGGAGATCACCCAGTCCTTGGGGCGGCGCTGGCGCATCGCGACGTCGAGGATGCGCACCTGTCCCGAGCCGTCGTTCATCGTGACGACGCGGTCGAAGAGTTCGGAGAGGACGAGCGTCTCGATCGGACGCTGCGTGAAGGAACGGATGTTGAGCAGGCCCGTCGTAATGACGGAACCGGACTCGATCGCGGTGACGCGAGTGAGCGGCAGGAAGACACGCTTACGCGGGCCGACCTCGACGACGAAGCCGATGACGTTGGCTTCGGATTTCAGCCGAAAGATGACAACGACATCGTGAATCTTGCCGACCTGGTCGCCCAAAGGGTCGAAAACACTAGTGCCAGCGAGCTTCCCGATGTAGACGCGGCGGCCCTTGGTGCCTAGCTCAATAGATGCAATGCTCACTCTTCCATCTTAGGCTGGTGACCACAGATGCGTACTGATGAGCCAGTCGCCGCATGAACAATGCGTTCCATGCCACCGAGGCCGGAGACCAAGGAGAAGAAATGGCTGTCGTGATGGACCCGCAGATGCCCACGGGCACCGAGGTCGCCTCGTACGAGACCTACGCGCAGGCCCGTGCCGGTGTCGACTTCCTGTCGGATGCCGGCTTCGACGTTTCCGCGATCACGATTGTCGGCTCCGACCTGCACCTCGTCGAACGCGTCAAAGGACGCCTGACGATCGCCCGCGCGTCCCTCTCGGGCGCCTCCAGCGGCGGCCTGTGGGGAGCCCTGGGTGGCATGCTCATGTCCGCCGGGCAGAACGCGGGCGGAACGGGTTCGTGGGTCGTCGGCGGCATCATCGTCGGCGCGCTGATCGGTATGGCTCTGTCCGCCCTGTCCTTCATCATTCGTGGACGCAGCCGCGACCTCGTGTCCTCTCAGCAGGTTGTCGCGCAGCGCTACGCGGTCCTGGCCTCGGCCGACATTGACCGCGCCTATCAGATCCTGCAGCGCACCCCCGGCAACCGCGCGCGCGTCGTGCGCCCGCGTATGGAGCAGGCGCGCACCAAGAAGGATTCCGTCGGTTTCTTCCCCGACGGCCGCCCCCGCTTCGGTGCAGCGACCAAGGACGGGGAGGTGCCCGGTGGCCACGAGATGCCCGAGTCCCCGTCCACCCAGGCCCACGCCTCCGTGAGCGCGCCCGAGGCCTCGGCCCCTGCAACGAACAGCCCCGAAAGTGCGGCGTCCGGACACGGGGACGCCCCGGCCTCGTCCCCCGAAAAGGACCAGACCGAGGCGTAACCTCAGCGTCTTCGCGCGGCTCAGCGGGACTGAACGCGCGCGATCCACTCCTCGACATCCGCGATCGTGCGCGGGATGTCCTCGGAGATGCGCGTGACCGTGCCGTCGGCGTTCACCACGACGTCGTCTTCGATGCGCACGCCGATGCCCCGGTATTCCTCGGGGATCAGCAGGTCGTCGGCGCGGAAATACAGGCCGGGCTCGATCGTGAAGACCATGCCCGGCTCGAGCAGCGCACCCTTGTAGAGCTCGTCTCGCGCCTTGGCGCAGTCGTGCACGTCCAGGCCCAGGTGGTGGCTGGTGCCGTGTGGCATCCAGCGGCGGTGCTGCTGGCCCTCGGGGGCGAGGGACTCTTCCGGGGTGACGGGCAGGATGCCCCACTCGTGCAGGCGCGTGGCGATGACGCGCATGGCTGCGTCGTGCACGTCCTTGAAGCGGCAGCCCGGCTCATTGGCACGGGCCAGGGCGGCCTCGCACGCGTCGAGGACGGCCTGGTAGACGCGCGCCTGGACCTCGGTAAAGCGACCGTTGACAGGCAGGGTGCGCGTGATGTCGGCGGTGTAGAGGGAGTCGACCTCGACGCCGGCGTCCACGAGCACCAGGTCGCCTTCGCGTACCACGCCGTCATTGTCGATCCAGTGCAGCGTGTTCGCGTGGTTACCCGACGCGGCGATCGTCTCGTAGCCCTCGCCGTTGCCCTCTTCTCGGGCGACCGCTCGGAACGCGCCTTCGATGACGCGCTCGCCGCGGCGGTGGCCGACGGCGCGCGGCAGGATGCGGATGATGTCCTCGAAGCCGGCCTTGGTGACCTCGACGGCTCGCACCATCTCCTCAAGCTCGAACGCATCCTTGGTCAGGCGGATCTCCGACAGGCGCTCCTCGAGACGTTCGTCGTCTTCGCGAGCCTCCTCGCCTGCGGGCAGCCCTGCCTGGGAACGCACCTCGTTCACCATCGCCTCGACGTTGGCGTCGACGCCGCGCACGATGCGCAGCTGCACGGTCCCGGCGTCCTTCGCCAGCGCGTCGCGCAGCGTGTCGATGTGACGGGTCTCCAGGCCGGTCTGTGCGCTGAGCTCCTCAAGCGAGGGGCGCGCGCCCACCCAGAATTCGCCGTAGCGGGCGTCCGCATAAAACTCCTTGGAGGAACGCGAGGCGCGGGGCTTGAAGAAGAGCAGGGGAGTGTGGGTACCGTCCTCGTTCGGCTCCAGCACCAGGACGGTGTCCGGCTCCTTTTCGCCGCCCAGGCCCGACAGGTGCGCGAAGGCGGAGTGTGCGCGGAAACGGTAGTCACAGTCGTTGGAGCGAACCTTGTAGGGGCCTGCGGGCACGACGAGACGCTCACCCGGGAAGGGAGCGCCGGCCTTGAGGGTGCGGTCGTGCAGGAAGTCGGCGACGCGCTCGCGCTCGGGCAGTTCGGAGGGACGAGGCCCCCATCCGGAGCCGATGAAGTCGCGGAACGCGGAGGACTGGGGCTGACGGGAGCGGTTTTCGCCGCGATCGGCCATGGACTGGGAAGTTTCTTCACTCATGGCCACTATTCTACGGTTCCTCGGTCCCTCGGGCGGGTTCGATGGTCATGACAAACCCCGGCCTCGTGTCCCTGTGGCGCGCTTTGCGCCGGGGACGAGGCCGGGGCCGTGTCGGGTGGAAGAGGCTCAGTCCTGGAGGGTGAGCTCTCCGGCGATGGACAGATCCATCCAGCGCTTGAAGTCCGTGCCGCGCTTGCCCTGCGAGAGCAGGAAGACGGTCTTGGCGTAGAGGGCCTCGAGCGTCATGTCGTGCGCGCCGATCGCGCCCAGTTGCGCGAGGGCGTTGCCGGCCTCGTAGTGGCCGAGCATGACCTCCGCCTGGTAGCACTGGGAGGCGACGATGATCGGCACCTCGGCCTGCGCGAGTTCGGCCAGGACGTCCACGAAACCGGGTTCGGAGGCGGGGATGTTGCCCACGCCGAAGGTGCGCAGGATGAGGGCGTCCGGGTGGGGCGTCGTCATGGCGCGCAGTCGCGTGGCGCTCGTGCCGGGCACCACGTCGATGACGGCGACATCCTGGCGCGTGTACGGGCCGGGGTCCTGCCAGCCGGTGCCCGCGCTCGGAGCCCCGTACCAGCGCCACGGGGCGCCCGTGCGCGCCATGGGGGACACGGAGGGCGACTCGAAGCCCCGGAATGCCCACGACGAGGTCTTGGTGGCGCGGTTGCCGGCCAGGAGCTTGTGCCCGAAGAACAGCATGACGCCTCGTGCGCGCGGCGAGATCGCGGCGCGCAGGGCACCGGTGACGTTCGACGACGCATCCGAGCCGACGACACCGAGCGGGTACTGGGATCCGGTCAGGACGACCGGCTTGCCTATGCTCGCCAGCGAGTACGACAGGGCCGCAGCCGAGTAGGCCATCGTGTCCGTGCCGTGCAGGACCAGGAAGGCGTCCGCCTCGTCGGCGTGCGCGTTGATGTCGTCGATGATGGCCTGCCAGTCCTCGGGGGTAGCCTCCGAGGAGTCGATGAGCGGGTCCAGCGTCGACATCGTGATGTTCGAGGCCAGCTCGATGCCGTCGAGCTGGGAGCCGAACCATCCCGGCAGGTCAGCGCCGGGGCGCAGACCCTCGGGGGAGTCGACCATGCCGATCGTTCCACCGGCATACGTGACGTGAAGGCGCACTGTTCGTCCTTTCTCAGTCGCCCGCCACCAGGGTTTCCTCACCCTGCAGCGAGGCGGCGGCCTCGTCGGTCAGGTTACCGACGCGCCCGCGCACGTAGTACCAGCCGGCGACCATGAGGACGACGACCACGGCGAAGAGCGCGAGGGTCCAACGGCCCGATTCGGAGGTGACGTTCGAGGCCACGACGACCGCGAAGAAGAGCAGCGCCAGGTAGTTGGTGTAGGGGGCGCCGGGCATGCGGAACTCGGGGCGCGCTTCCTCGCCGCGCTTGACCTTTCGCAGGAACGCCAGGTGCGAGATGAGGATCATCGCCCAGGTGCCGGCGATGCCGATGCCCGCCAGGTTCATAACAATGTCGAATGCGTTCTGAGGGACAAGGGCATTGAGAACGACACCGAGTAGCCCCAGCGACGCGGTGATGATGATGCCGCCGTAGGGGACGTGGTTCTTGTTGAGGCGAGCGGCGTAGCGCGGTCCCTCGCCAACGAGCGCCATCGAGCGCAGCGTGCGACCGGTCGCGTACAGGCCGGCGTTGAGCGAGGACAGAGCGGCGGTCAGGACGACGACCTGCATGATGTCGCCCGCGTGGGGCACGCCGAGGCCGGAGAAGAACGTCGTGAAGGGGGACTCATTCGACGAGTACGCGGTGTAAGGCAGCGCCAGGGCGAAGAGCACGACGGATCCGACGTAGAAGAAGATACGAACGACCATCGAGTTGATGGCCTTGGGCAGGATCTTCGCGGCGTCCTTCGCCTCACCGGCCGCGACGCCGACCATCTCGGTGCCGCCGAAGGCGAAGACGACGCCCAGTGTGAGCGCGAAGACGGGGGCTAGGCCCTCAGGGAACCAGCCGCCGGACTCGGAGATGTTGTGGACGCCCGCGGTGTACTCGCCGACGGGCGACTGCGTGAGGATCGCCCAGATGGCGACACCCATGAAGATGAGGATCGTCGCAACTTTGATCATCGCGAACCAGAACTCAGCCTCGCCGAAGGCCTTGACGCTCATCATGTTGAGGACAAAGACGAGTGCGAGCGCGACGAGGGCGATAACCCACTGAGGGACCACCTGGAACATGTTCCAGTAGTGCATGTAGACCGCCACGGCAGTGATGTCAGCCATAACGGTGACCGCCCAGTCCAGGAAGAAGAACCAGCCGGTGATGAACGCGCCCTTTTCGCCCAGGAACTCGCGGGCGTAGGACACGAACGCGCCCGAGGAGGGGCGGCGCACCGCCAGCTCGCCGAGGGCGCGGACCATCAGGAACGCGAAGACGCCACACACCGCGTAGGCGAAGGCCAAAGCGGGGCCACCCCTGGGCCAGACGACCACCGGCGCCCAGGAACAGGCCGGTGCCGATCGAACCGCCGATGGCGATCATCTGGATGTGTCGGTTTTTCAGAGCCTTGTTGTACCCGGCGTCTCCCGCGTCAGTCGCGGTGGACACCTGGGTCTGATCCTTGTCAGACACGCGTGTACTCCAATCGGTGTTGAGGGAGGCCAAACAGCCGCATACTGACAGTTTCCTACAGTCGACAGCTCATCGCTGCAGGTCAGAGGTTAACCAAAACGGGTGGTGTCGAGACGGGAGAACGTGCAGAAAATACGGTCAAGATCAGGTAAAAATAGGGTTTTTGCGAGGCCTTCTGACGTGGGCGGGGGGTGTTCACCCGCGCGGGTGTGTGTTCGGGTTAATGTGGTTGTCGCAAATGGTGTAGCGCATTGACCCCCATACTCATAGCGTGTATTCAGACGGGACGGATACGCCCGCGCAGCTCCTGGCTATTGCTGCTCAGGCCGGGCTGGATGCCATCGCGCTGACGGACCATGACACGACGACCGGATGGGACGAGGCTGCGGCCGCCGTCGCGGACACCGGTGTGAGCCTCATCCGTGGCGCCGAAATGTCGTGCTCGTCCTCGGGGATCACCGTGCATCTCCTGGCCTACCTCTTCGACCCGGCCAGCCCTGGCCTCGTCGATAATTTCCGACGCACGCGCGAGGATCGCGAGACGCGCGCCGTGCGAATGGTCGAGAACCTGTCGGCCGACTACCCGATCACGTGGGAGGACGTGGCCGCCTTCGCGCCCGAGGGCGGCCCCGTGGGGCGCCCGCATATCGCGGACGCGCTCGTCGCTGCCGGCGCATTCCCCGCCCGCAGCGCCGCCTTCGTCAAGGCCCTGCACCCGTCGGGTCCTTACTACGTGCACCACTGGGCGCCCGACCCGGTCGAGGCCGTGCGATGCGTGCGCGAGGCCGGGGGAGTGCCGGTCCTGGCGCACCCCCGCGCTCGCAAGCGCCAGCGCCTGCTGCCCGAGGCAGTCATCGCCGACATGGCGGCGGCCGGACTCTTCGGCATCGAGCGCGACCACCGCGACCACGCCCCCGAGGATCGCGCCGACGTCGATCGCATGGCCCGCGAGATGGGCCTGGCGATCTTCGGCTCTTCCGACTACCACGGCACCGGTAAGCCGAACCGCATCGGCGAGAACACGACGGACCCGCAGGTGGTCGCCGAGGTCGTCGCGCAGGGCCGCATCGAGGTGGTCGAGCCGTGAGCCTGTTCGACGTCACTCTTTTTGCGACCGCCTTCGCGACGCTGACGGTCATCATGGACCCGGTCGGCACCGTGCCGATCTTCCTGGGGTTGACCTCGCGCTACTCTCCGGTCAAGCAGCGCAGGGCCGCGATCCAGGCGACATCCGTGTCCTTCGGCGTCATCCTGACCTTCGCGATCCTGGGCGGGCAGATCCTGCGCTTCCTGCACATTTCGATGGAGGCCCTTCAGCTCTCCGGCGGCGTCCTGCTCTTCCTGGTCGCCATGGAGCTCCTTATGGGCACCGACTCGTCGACACCAGACACGGGGGACGAGGGCGTGAACGTCGCGCTCGTGCCGCTGGGTACGCCGCTCTTGGCGGGCCCCGGCTCGATCGTCGCCGTCATGGTGGCCGTCGGCCAGGCAGGCACGAACGTGGGCTCGTGGATCGCAGTCATCGTCGCCGTGATCCTGGCTCACGTCGTCATGTGGCTGACTATGCGCTTCTCGCTGGCGCTCTCGCGCTTCCTTGGACCCGGCGGCATCATGCTGCTGACAAAGATCTCCGGTCTGCTGCTGGCCGCCATTGCGACACAACTCATCATGGAGGGAATCTTCCAGTTCATTGCGACCGCGAAGCTGTCCTGACCTCGCCATCATTTGTGCACGCCGAGGCTGTTGGAAGGCCCGCGAAAAAATGTGTGCGACTCGCCAGAGCGAAGTCGACGGAAATTTGTGCGCAATGGTCAGGAAGTGTTGTATGGTGGGCGAGAACGCCGTGACGCGACGCGGTCCAAGCTGGTCAGGGTCACGCATTCGTCCCTCATCACATCCGTATCAGGAGAAAACATGAAGAAGACGAGCTCGTCTCTGCTCGCCGCGACCGCGGCCCTCGGGCTGATCGCCACCTCCGCTGGCGTCGCCTTTGCTGCTGAGCCCACGCCCGGTAACACGCCCTCTTCCCCGGTTGCCCCGGCCCCGAACCCGGACCCTGCCCCCGCCCCGAACCCGGACCCTGCTCCAAACCCGGCCCCGAACCCGGACCCGGCCCCGAACCCGGACCCTGCTCCGAACCCGGATCCGGCCCCGAACCCGGACCCGAGCCAGCCCAACGAGCCGTCGGCCCCGGCGGACGACCAGCCCTCGTCCCCCGCGGCTGACCAGGGAGGCGCCGGCACCGGATCCGGCCCGGTCGGCGGCTCCGGTGTGACCACCCGCGGCCAGATCTCCACGGGTAACGGTCCCGCCCCCGTCAGCGCGCGTGGCGGAATCCGCAACACGAACGCTCCGGCCCCCGCTG
The DNA here is from genome assembly GCA_963551745.1 of uncultured Actinomyces sp. Taxonomy (GTDB): domain Bacteria; phylum Actinomycetota; class Actinomycetes; order Actinomycetales; family Actinomycetaceae; genus Pauljensenia. The sequence continues at coordinate 6,799 of CAUVIG010000026.1, read as the reverse complement.
GCTCCGAGGGCGGGGCTGCCCCGACCCTGGCGAACACCGGTTCTGCCGCGTCGATCGCCGCCGGTGTCGGTGTTATCGCCCTGGCTGGTGGCGTGACCCTCGTGGTCGCTCGCAAGCGTCACTGAGGCGTTTTCGCTCGATAAGCATCGCGGACCCGCTCGATGAGAGCGGGCCCGCGTTTTATCTAGTTTGCGCAGCTCGAGCACTGTTTGTGCACAAATGTGCATTCGAGAACCTCGAATTTGCACCGAAAAATAGCCATTTCGCCTTGAGTTGATGCGTGCGTCACAGGCACAATGGAACTACCGAAAGTCACCATGAATTGAGCCCTCATGTTGAACCGGTGATGGAAAGTGGCACCGCTCCATCGAGGGGTGCCACTTTCCTGTTTATGCGTCCCTGTGGAGCGTGCCCCCCGCAGGGGCGCACCTTACGGGGGACAAGCTGGCGCCAGAAGCCAGTTGGGGTGACCGGTGTCAGTTATATGAGAACCCAAGTGTGTGGTGTGCTGATCGTGTCTCACGTTTGAGTCGGCAACGTGTCGGAGTTTGGCGAGAGTTGGTGCAGGTGGGGATTACTCGCCGGTGTCCGTCGGCGTCAACCTGGGTCTTTGGTCTTAGGGTCAATGTTGCGGGTGTACTCCGTCACGTGGCTGGGGGTGGGGTTTCTCCCAGACCTGTGTCACCGCATGGAAACGTGGTGGTTAATCGCTACCCTCTAAGATTGAGGCCAGCCCCGCCCTGGGGCGCTCGCCCCCGCGGCGGGTATGGCGCAGTTACACAAAAGGAAATCCTATGACGCTGGATCTGACGCAGTCGCTGCCCTCTCATGTGCGCGCGACCTCTGGACGCCCCGTTGAAGATTCGACCGTGATGGAAGTGTGGCAGGGGCTCTCCGCCGCAATCGTCGATCAGATCGCCGATAACTGGGCCGCCACCACGGAGCGTTACGCCAAGGGCCGTCAGGAACACTACTTCTCCGCAGAGTTCCTCATGGGCCGTGCCCTGCTCAACAACCTGTCGAACCTCGGCCTCGTTGAGAAGGCTCGCGAAGCGCTCGCCGCCTACGACCTCGACCTTGGCCAGGTCCTCGAAGAGGAGCCGGACGCCGCCCTCGGTAACGGTGGCCTCGGCCGCCTCGCCGCCTGCTTCCTGGACTCCTGCGCCACCCTCAACCTGCCTGTGCGCGGCTACGGCATCCTGTACCGCTACGGCCTGTTCAAGCAGCTCTTCGACAATGGTTTCCAGACCGAGCACCCGGACCCGTGGATGGAAGAGGGCTATCCCTTCGTCATCCGCCGCGAAGAGCGCTCCCGCATCGTCTCCTACGCCGACCTGACCGTGCGCGCCGTCCCCTACGACATTGCGATCACCGGCTACGGCACCAAGAACGTGGGCACCCTGCGCCTGTGGAAGGCCGAGCCCATCGAGGAATTCGACTATGACGCCTTCAACTCCCAGCGCTTCACCGACGCCATCGTCGACCGTGAGCGCACCATGGACATTTCCCGCGTCCTGTACCCCAACGACACCACGTTCGAGGGCAAGGTTCTGCGTGTGCGCCAGCAGTACTTCTTCTGCTCTGCCTCCCTGCAGGAAATCGTCGCCAACTACGTGCGTCACCACGGCACTGACCTGACGGGCTTCGCCGAGTACAACGCCGTCCAGCTCAACGACACCCACCCGGTGCTCGCGATCCCCGAGCTCATGCGCATCCTCATGGACGAGCACGGCATCGGCTGGGAAGAGGCCTGGAAGGTTGTCTCCAAGACCTTCGCCTACACGAACCACACGGTGCTGGCCGAGGCCCTCGAGACCTGGGACATTCACATCTTCGACCGCCTGTTCCCGCGCATCGTCGAGATCGTCCGCGAGATCGACCGCCGCTTCCGCATCGACATGGCCGAGCGCGGCCTCGATCAGGGCACCATCGACTACATGGCCCCCGTCGCTGGCAACACCGTGCGCATGGCCTGGATCGCCTGCTACGCGTCCTACTCCATCAACGGCGTCGCTGCCCTCCACACGGAGATCATCAAGCGCGACACCCTCAAGGAGTGGTACGCCATCTGGCCCGAGCGCTTTAACAACAAGACCAATGGCGTGACCCCGCGCCGCTGGCTCAAGCAGTGCAACCCCCGCCTGGCGGCGCTCCTCGACGAGGTCACCGGCTCCGACGCGTGGGTCCGCGACCTCACCGAGCTGGCCAAGTTCACCGAGGTCGGCACCGACGAGGTGCTCGAGCGCCTGGCCGAGATCAAGCACGCCAACAAGGTCGACTTCGCCGCCTGGGTCAAGGAGCGCGAGGGCGTCGAGATCGATCCTGACTCGATCTTCGACGTGCAGATCAAGCGTCTGCACGAGTACAAGCGTCAGCTGCTCAACGCCTTCTACGTCCTGGACCTGTACTTCCGCATGAAGGATGACCCGACGCTGGACACCCCCAACCGTGTGTTCATCTTCGGTGCCAAGGCCGCCCCCGGTTACATCCGCGCCAAGGCCATCATCAAGCTCATCAATGCCATCGGCGAGCTAGTGAACAACGACGAGGACATCAATGGCCGCATCAAGGTCGTCTTTGTCCACAACTACAACGTCTCGCCCGCCGAGCACATCATCCCCGCCGCCGACGTCTCCGAGCAGATCTCGATGGCCGGCAAGGAGGCCTCGGGCACGTCCAACATGAAGTTCATGATGAACGGCGCCCTCACCCTGGGCACCCTCGACGGCGCGAACGTCGAGATTCTCGAGGCCGTGGGCGATGAGAACGCCTACATCTTCGGCGCGACCGACGATGAACTGCCCGAGCTGCGTCGCCACTACGACCCCCGTTGGCACTACGAGAACGTCCCCGGCCTCAAGCGCGTCATCGACGCCCTGACCGACGGCACGCTTGACGACTCCAACTCTGGCTGGTTCCACGACATCCGCCACTCGATCCTCGAGGGTGGCTACGATCCGGCCGACGTGTACTACGTCCTGGGCGACTTCGCCGCGTACCGCGAGACCAAGGATCGTATGGCCGCGGATTACCGCGACCAGAAGGCCTGGAACCGCCGCGTGTGGGCGAACATCTCTCGCTCCGGCCGCTTCTCCTCGGACCGCACGATCTCCGACTACGCTCGCGAGGTCTGGCACATCGTGGGTGAGCCGTTTGCCTGACGATTTCGCGTAGGGGAGGCCCGGAACCGCACGGTTCCGGGCCTCTCTTGTTGTCTGGAAGAGTGTCGTTGTATCGCTCTGTGAGCCAACTGTATTAGTGGGTTGACACAGTTGGGCATTTGTGTCATTGTATTAGTGTATTAATACAGCAAGACAGGAGGGATGTATCGATGCGCATCGATGACACCCGCCCCATCTGGATCCAACTCGCCGATTCCTTCAGATCCCGGATCACAAACGGGACCTGGAAGCCGGGAGAGAAGATCCCATCTGTCCGCGACCTCGCCATCGAGGCCGGCACCAACCCCAACACCGTCCAGCGAGCCCTCGTCGCCCTCGACGACGAAGGCCTCACCGTCTCCAAACGGACGGCCGGACGATTCGTCGCCACCGACGACTCTGCACTGCATATCCTCCGCCAGGAGGACGCGCGCGCTGCGGCCGACGCCTTCATTCGCGCCTGCCGAGCCCTCGGCGTCGATGCTGAAGGTGCCCACGGCCTCGTCGATGAACGCTGGAATGCGGACCTGTAAACCAGGAGGAACTACTCCCATGACCACCCAACCCACAGGCACGAGCGCGGCTGGCCCCGGCCTCGTCGAGGTCACCGGCCTGACGAAGAGCTACCGCTCGACCCCAGCCCTGCGCGACTACAACCTGAGCCTCGACGCCGGCCACATCGTCGGCCTCATGGGCCCCAATGGCTGCGGCAAGACCACGCTGCTCAAGATCCTCGCCGGAGTCCTCTCCGACTATGAGGGCACCGTGACCATCGACGGGCATGCGCCCGGCGTCGCTACCAAGGAGATCGTCTCCTACCTGCCTGACAAGGACTATCTCAACACCGACTGGGCGGCTGCGGACGCGATCCGCATCTACTCCACGTTCTTCGCGGACTTCGACGCCGACAAGGCAGCCTCCATGGTCGACTTCTTCGGACTGCCCACCGACCGCCGCCTCGGCGACATGAGCAAGGGCATGGGGGAGAAGCTCCAGATCAGCCTCGTCATGTCCCGGCGTGCCCGAGTGTTCTTGCTCGACGAGCCCATCAGCGGCGTCGACCCTGCCACGCGAGACATCATCCTCGAAGGGATCCTGCGCGAGTTCGACCCCTCCTCGCTGCTCATCATGTCCACCCACCTCATCTCCGACATCGAACACTTCGTCGACTACGCGCTCTTCATGAAAGAGGGGAACATCTTCCTCCAAGGCGACGCCGACGACCTGCGCGCCACCCGAGGAGACTCCCTCGACGCAATCTTCCGGAAGGAGTACCGCTGATGTTCACCAAGCTGCTTACCTACGAGATCCGCTCGCGCTACCGCACGGACGCGCGCTCCTTCGGGGCGTTTATCGTTGTTATTGCAATCGCGTCGGGGATCGTTGCAGTGGGGTTGCCCGGGATCAGTGGCTCCACCGCTGTGCTTGCCTACGCACTGTGTGCGCTCACGCCGCTCGCCTGTGCTATCGCGGCGATGGCCGACTACTGGAAGACCCTGTACGGGCAGCGCGGATACTTCACGATGAGCCTGCCGGTCTCTGGAAAGGTCATTTTCTGGGCGAAGAACACTCGGATGGTGATCGAGTGTCTCCTGGCTCTCGTCCTGGCCGTTGGTGGAATTGTCGCCGTCGCTTCGGCGGCCGCGTGGAGCGAGGGCATGAGCCTCGCTCAGTACACGGCCGGGCCTCGTTCGCTCGTGGCCGGAATACCGACCTCCACCCTGGTCCTCATGATCGCCGCGCAGCTCATCGTTGCGATGTCATGGGGCGTGCAGGTCTGCGCCGTCATGTCGATTGGCGCCCAGGGGCGTTTCAATCACCTCGGATTCGGTGCCCCCATCATCGGTTTCGTGCTGGTGTACATCGTCAACCAGGTGCTTACCATGGTTGGCACGTTCTTCTTTCCGCTGTCCATCACGACTGATGGACACTTCAGCACCGAGATCATGTGGACCTCGTTCCAGGCGACGATGGGCACGGACGCGCAGCCAGACGTCATCGGTCTGGGCTCCTTCATCCTCGGTCCGCTCTTCGCCATCGTCGTGGCGATCTGGGCCTCTCGTTCCATCGAGAAGCACACGTCCCTGCGCTAGCGCCCGTCCTCGCGCGTGCGCGAGCCACGCATAGGGGGTTTCAATGTTCCTGTTATCGTCAGCGATCAGCGCCTTCGTCCAGCTCGGCCTGTTCCTCGTGATCCCGCTTGTATGGTGGGCGCTCACCGCGCGCCGCACAACCGGCTTTGCCTCCTGGATCGGCCTGCGCAGGCCGACCTGGGACGGGAGAAGGGCGCGACTCGGCGTAGCCATCCTCGCGTGGGTGGTGATCGGGGCGGTTTCAACCGCTCTGCTCGAGTCCCTGTCGGGGGACGTGCCCGCCGCGCGTTTCGCCGGGCGAGGCCTCGGCGGCATTGTCCCTGTGCTGCTCTTCGCGGTCGTGCAGACCTCCCTCGCCGAAGAGGTATTCTTCCGAGGCTTCCTCGGCAAGCGGGTCATCGCCAGGAGAGGTTTCGCTTTCGGCAACTGCGCCCAGGCCATCGCCTTCGGTATCCTGCACGTCGCGTTGTTCGCATCCTTCGCGGACCCTGTCCGTCTGCTCCTCATCGGCATCCTGACGGGGGCTAGCGGGTGGATCGCCGGGTGGGTCAACGAGAAGGGCGCCGGGGGATCGATCCTGCCCGGCTGGGCGCTCCACGCGAGTGCAAACCTGCTCGTGGGACTCGCAGAGGCATTCACCCTCATGGGATGAGTATCGTCCCGGCCAGCGGCATCAACCGCTGGCCGGGGCTATGCCACGACAGCGAGGGCGGAGGGTTCGGTTGGCCGCTCGAACTCAATTCCTGGTGGGACTGTGCTACCCCGATGCGGAGGGAGGGCCTCGGCCCCACGTCCTACGCTGGCAACCTCACGGCGTGCTACCGCGACACGGAGGGAGCGCCTGCTTGCGCGGCTTCGAGGGAACGTCCGCCGGGCTTTGAGGATTCGTTCAGTTTTCTATGATGTCTTAGGAGCGATAAGCGTCGAAACCCGAAAGGACACCCGTGGAACCAACGAACGGTTCATTTGTCCCGGCGAGCCCGGACCTGATCTGGATGGTGTTCATCCAGCAGGTCCTGGTCCTCATCGCGTGGCTGATCGGCGTCGTAGTGCGCCGGGGCCTGAAGAATCGCATGACGATGTCCACCGCGTCAGCAACTCTGACCGGCCTAGCCGGTCTGTGGGGTGGCTTGGTCATCGCCGGTTGGATCTTCGACTCTGGTGACCTGTGGAAACCTGGGATGATCGGCGTAGCCGCGCTGGTCGCCCTCGTCGTCGTCATAGTTGTGTCCCTGATCGTCGCCTACCTGCATCCGCGCCCCGGCATCGACCCCATCTCCGAGGTTGCCAAGCGCGGCGAATCCGACTCCCTCGAATTCAAGTCGAGCGCCCGCTGGAACATGCGTTCCGGCAAACGCGACGACGCAATGGAGACCGTGATTGCTAAAACCGTCGCCGCCTTCATGAACTCCGGTGGTGGCACTCTCCTCATCGGCGTCGACGACGAGGGACGGCTTATCGGACTCGGCCCCGACTATGCGACCCTCAAGACCCCGGACGCTGACCGTTTCGAGCTGTGGATCCGCGACCTCTGGGGCCAGCGAA
>CAUVIG010000025.1:0-17961 GCA_963551745.1 uncultured Actinomyces sp. | reverse complement strand
AATCCCAACCAAAAACACTCAAAAACAAAAAACAGGCATAAAAAACAAACAAACACACTATCGAGTTCACAAACAACACCCACACGATCAAGCGCACACGGATGTACCGCATGCTTTCGAAAGGCGTTTCGCGCCATGTTTCCGCGATCCGAGCATCTCGCTTCGTCCGCTGCCGTTCGGCGCAACATGGAAAACAATACGCAGGTTGCTCGACATCGTCAAATCGTACGTACCGAACACTCCTTGACGCACTTTTCCGCAGAATGTAGCCAAATCGCACGGAGTTTGAGCGCAAATCCCGCCCAGAATCGCGCAAATTCATGTCCCAGACCACATAGATTGAGCGAAAGTGTGCTCCAGCGCTCTCAATCGAGGCTCCCCATGTGTCACGCTCCCAGCCTCAGCCACCCACAAGCTGCACTGATGGCAGAAACCATCACATTTCTTAGCAATGTTTTTACTATCCATTGACCCAAGCGCTATACTTATCGCCATCAGTGCGGTTTTGCCGCATCCGACAATGCTAGGAAACACCATGAACGGCACCCTACGTCCGGCCTTCGATCTCGCCGGCACCCTGGATACGATCTCGGGCTTCATGTACACGTACCTGCTCGTCGCCCTTCTCATTGGCGTCGGCCTGTATTTCTTCGTCCGTACGCGCGCGCTGCCTCTTCGGCTCTTCAAGGAGGCCATCCGTGTTGTCACCGAGCCACCCCATGAAGAAGGAGAGGTTTCGTCGTTCCGCGCCCTCATGGTATCGACGGCATCGCGCGTTGGCGTCGGAAACATTGCGGGCGTTGCGACCGCAGTGACGCTCGGCGGCGCAGGCTCCGTTTTCTGGATGTGGGTCATTGCGACGCTGGGTGGTGCCTCTGCCTTCATCGAATCGACTCTCGCGCAGATCTACAAGAAGCAGGGTCCCCACCACTCCTACGGCGGTCCCGCGTACTACATTCAAACGGCTCTCAAGCGCAACTGGCTGGCCACTCTGTTTGCCGTCGTCTTGATCCTCACGTACATGGGCGGCTTCAACCTGCTCGCCTCCTTCAACGTTGCCGACGCTTTCACCCAGTACAGCTGGGCCAACGAGTGGACTCCGTGGATTATCGGTGCCATTCTCGCTGTTCTTATGGCCGCCTCCATCTTTGGTGGCACGCGCCGCCTGACCGACGTGACGGGCTTCCTCGTCCCGATCATGGCCATCATTTACCTGGGCGTAGGCCTGGTTGTCGTCGTTCTCAACTACCGCAACATTCCCACTATGTTTGTGGCGATCTTTTCCGGGGCCTTTGACTTCGAAGCCATTTTCGGCGGCTTTGCCGGATCGGCCATGATGTACGGCATCAAGCGCGGTCTTTACTCCAACGAGGCCGGTGTCGGCTCCGCGCCCAACGCTGCGGCGTCCGCTTCGGTCTCGCACCCGGCCAAGCAGGGGCTCGTCCAGATGCTGTCCGTCTTCATCGACACGATGATCATCTGCACCCTCACGGCGTTCGTTGTTCTTTCGTCGGGCCTTGGCCAGGACGGTGGCGTGACGGGCGCTCCCCTCGTCAAGGATGCGATGGCAACGGTTCTCGGCCAGCCGGTCGCACAGGTATTCATCTCGGTCGCCCTGTTCCTCTTCGCGTTCACGACACTAGTCGGCAACTTCTACTACGCCGAGGTGAATTTCCGCTTCCTGCTGCGCAACGTGCAGATGAAGCACTGGATGCTCACCGTCTTCCGCACTGTCGCTGCGCTGCTCGTCTTCGCGGGCGCTCTTCTCAAGTTCGAGGTCGCATGGAACCTTGGCGACATCCTGATGGGTCTCATGGCTCTGATCAACCTGCCCGTCATCGTCATCCTGGGCAACCAGGCCATCCGCTGCGCGAACGACTACGTCGCCCAGCGCAAGGCCTGCCTCGAGCCGCACTTCAAGGCCTCCTCGATCGGCCTGAACCCCGATGGACTGGACTTCTGGAAGGACGACGCCCCCGTCGCCGCCGAGAAGACCAACGCGTAAGGGTTCTCTCCCCTAGCTCTGCGCCCCGGCCTCGTTCACACACGACGAGGCCGGGGCATACTCATGCGCACGGCCGACCCGAGGGGCCTAGGCGGCCGGGGCACCCAGGCGGGCGTGAATCTGCACCCCTCCGACGTGCCCGCAGGCGGACAGGGCTCGAGCCACTGTGTCGGCGGCCCACCCGAGCATCTCAGGGCCCCCGTGCGGGGCGCGCAGAGCGGCAGTCACTCCGGCGCCGGAGGCCATGGAGGACTCCACGGTGAGCCCCATCTGCACACACGAGGCCAAGGCCTCGTCGAAGCCCGAGCAGGACAGGGGCTGCCTCGCGTAGCGTGCGCCCGCCTCGACGTAGATGAGCGGACCAGGGGCAACCAGGGACAAATCCAGCGAGCCGATCGGCAGGCTGCCGTCCTCGAACGGTTTGTTCGCGGTGGAGCGGGCGTAGCCCGGCGGCAGGTCACACTCGAAGACGCATCCGTCGATGCTCACGTCGGCGACGAGCTCGAGGGTGGCCACGGAGGCAATCACAGAGGCCACGAAGTGGATGTGCCTGCCCGTTTCCCCGAGCCACGTGTCGACGATCGCGTGGCACATCGCCCGGGCGGCGTCCGTTGCAGACTCCCCCGCCATACTGGGCGCCTTCTGCCCAACAACGCCCTTGTCTCGCGGCGGCACCTTGTTGTCGCCCACGAAAAATTCGAAGGCGTAGAGCCCATGATGGGTGCGATCGTCGTCGTAGGCGATGAATCCCAGCCCCGTGCCAATGAGCACGGACAGGAAGGCATCGTAGAGGCACTCGCTGTCCTGCGCAAAGAGGTCCGCCGCGTGCGGCGTGCGCGGGTTCAGCTGGCCGACCAGCCACGCCTGCAACGCCACGTAGCCTTCGTCTGTCACACAATCGTCGAATCTCACGGCAACCTCCTCGTTCCGCCCCGCAACGCTTATGACACCCATGATGACAGAACCCTGGCAGACGCGGGCCTCTTTCGCGAGAGTCTTCCCCTCCGTCGGGCGCCACTAACGCCGACGCAGACACCGCATACGCCGACGGACGCTCCCAAGCTGCGCAGGGTGCACGCGGCACAAGGAAGCCCCGGCCTCGTCCGGTGACAGACGAGGCCGGGGCGACGGCCTAGGCGCAGCGCTCAGCGGGTGGCGAGCAGCGCCTCCTCGGCCTCCTTGGTCCACAGGCCGGCGGCGTCGAGCTTCGCGGCGACGGTCGGCAGCTTCTCGGCGAGCTCGGACACGGGGGTCAGACCCAGGTCGTGCATCATCGGGAAGACCATGATCTTGCCGCCCGAGGTACGGTTCATCACCGCATTGATGGCGTCGCCGAAGCCCGCCATACCGGTGATCGCCCACAGGGAGATCGTGGTGTCGATAATGCCGGCCTCGATCTTGCGCAGGACCGTGCGCATGTCGGAGACGTCCGATCCGGAGGTGCCCAGCATGAAGATCCGGCGCTCGATGATGCCCTGCAGGTCGAAGTCGCCGAAGGTGCCGGCCGGGATACCCGCGAACGCGTTCAGGATGCCGCCCTCAGCCAGCAGGTCGACGGCCTGGGAGACCAGCGCGGGCACGGGCACGAGGCACGTCGCGTAGGTGTAGCCGTACTCCAGGGGCGTCGAGGAGGTGTTGACGATGTCCAGCGGCACGCCGTTCTTCTGCGCGGTCGGGCCGACGACCTTCGTCAGGTTCTCCAGGCGCTCGTCCGACAGGTCGGTGCCCACGACGCTGAGGCCGGGAACGCCGGAGGTGACGGCGCGCATCGTGTGCATGACGCCCATCGGGCCGGCGGCGCCGACGAAGACGCAACGGTCGTTCTCGCGCAGATCACCGTTGGCGGGGATCCACGCGTAACCCTCGCGGGGGTCCGAGCCGGTCGTGCCGCAGAAGCGGGTGAAGTCGTAGTGGACGCGGCCGATGTCCAGGGACACCTTGCGCGAAATCTTCTCGCCACCCAGGACGACACACATGGTGCCGCGGGTGCCGATCAGGAGCGCGGCCTTCTCGATCGCGTCGGCGTCCGCCCCGAAGAAGACGATGTCGTCGAACTCGCCCAGGGCGTCGTCGATGGCGTCGGCGGCAACGCGCACGACCTCGGCGGGCTTGTGCTCGGCGGTCAGAGCGTCGATATCGCCCTCACCGACGACCAGCAGGCGGCCGCCGTCGGAGACGTGACCCCGCTCAGCCCACGCGTAGGAACCCTCGACGGTCGCCCACGGCTCGATGAGGCCCACGGCAGCGGCCGACGGACCCTCCGACACGTGGATGAGGAACTCTTCCCCATCCGGGGACACGACGCAGCGCTCGTCCACGACGACGTACTCCTCGAGGGCACCGTCGAAGTTGTAGCCGAAAGCGCCGTTCGACTTCGCGGTACGCAGGTGCTTCCAGTCGGCCTGGACCAGCAGACGATCGCCGACCTTGAAGTGCGTGACCTTCTCGCCGACCTGCACGACGCGCACGACGGGCTCGTGGCCGGGCGTCACGGCCTCCTGGTTCGGGTGGTAGGACGGGATGTCCCCCAGGGCGTCCAGGTCGATACCCGCCACCACGTCCGACTTGCGCGGGTGGCCATCGAACTGGTGGAGCAGCTTCGTATCAGAGAAGCAAATGCCGCAGGCTTCGACCTCGAGCATGATCTGCGTCGGGCCAACGGGGTCAACGGGCTTCGCCGAGTTAACGACGAACTCTTCCTTGCCGACGATCTGAATCGCGTACTGGGTGGAGGGAATCTGGGTCATGACTGACTCTTTCACTGGAAAACAACTGGACGTGGGAAGACAGGACGAGGCCGGGGAGCGCCGGAGAAACCCGCTGGGATCCTCGGCCTCGGGACGATGTCAGGAGAGCATCACCTGGCCGCCCGTGACGGGCACGGCCTGGCCGGTCTCGTATTCCTGCTCAACGATGTAGAAGATCGCGCGCAGAACGTCGATGCCCTGGGCGCCGCGGCGCATGGGGACCTTCGCCTCGTAGAACTCCTTGACGTCGGCAACCGTCTTGGCGCCGGGGACCTTGCCGGAGTTCAGGTACTGGACGAAGAGGCCACGGTCCGGGTCAGACCAGAGAGGGCCGTCGTAGAAGTTGCCGGGGCAGATCGCGTTGACCTTCACGCCGTGAGCGACCATCTCGAGGGCGAAGGACTGGACCAGGCCGATACCACCGAACTTCGAACCCGCGTAGGCGGCGTTCTTGTTCGAACCGACCAAGCCGGACTTGGAGTTGATCTGGATGATGTCGGTCAGCCACTCGGGGGCGGTCGAGTGCTGGCGGGCCAAGAGCTGGCCCAAGTGCTTGGTGACCAGGAAGAAAGCCACGTAGTTGATGTCCGTGGACAGGCGGAACGCGGAGGCATCCTGCTCGAGGACGGAGCCGGCGCGCACGATGCCCGCGTTGGAGACGACCAGGTCGAGGCCGCCGGTGACGCGCTCGATCTCGGAGGCCATCGCCGCGACGGATTCCTCGTCGGCGACGTTGACCGTGATCGGGTGGGCGACGCCTTCGCCGCCGAGCTCGGCCGCCTTGGCTGCCGCGCCCTCGCCGTTCAGGTCGGCGACGTACACGAAGCAGCCGGCGTCCACCAGGCCGCGGGCGATCTCCGCGCCGAATCCCTGGGCGCCACCCGTGACGAGGGCGACGCGGCCATTGATGGCTCGCTCACCCGTGGCGGTGGCGCGAACCTCGAAGGTCTCCTCGCCGGCGCGCACGACGACGGGAAGCTCCGTCTCCTTCAGGGAGCAGGGGCACACCTCGGTGAGCTGGCCGTCGAAGGTGACGGTCGGCTCGGCCGAGCTGGGGGCCACGATGACCGGGCGGCCGAGGGCCTTGAGGAAGAGGCCGCGTACCTCGGGGGCGTTACTCATGATGTCTCTCTTTCTTGACGGTTTTCGTCAGTTAATCGATGTGGCTCGGGCGGCGAGCGCGGCGGCGTCCTCGCCGTCGGCAATCGCGCGACCCAGGGGTGCGTACTGGCTGATGCGCTCGGCGAGGGCCTCGGGGGTCAGGCGACCCGTGCGGCCCAGCAGGTGCAGGGAGGGGTCCACGGTGGACAGGGCCTCGTGCGCGACGAGGGCCCACGTGGCCTCGTTGAGGTCCGCGAACTCTTCTCGGCGCAGCTCCTCGCAGGTGAAGCGCTGGCGGGGCTGGTTGATGTCCACACCCGAGATTTCAAGCATGCCGTGGGCGGCCGCGAGCGCGTGGATGCGCTCAAGCTGCTCGGGGGTGTTGCGCGGGGGCATGTAGGTGACGGCGCGCAGGCCGATCGACTCCATGTGCTCGAAGAGCTCGTCGAGGAAGTCGTCCTCGAATTTCTCGGCCTTCTTGTCGCCGGTCGGCGAGGCGGACACGTCGCCCAGGTAGGCGTAGGTGGCGATCGCACCGACCGAGTCGGCGAACTCGACGACCTCGGCGGCGCTGGGCAGCTCGTCGGTGGGCTGGATGTAGATGCGATCCAGGTAGTTGGCCTTCAGGACACCCAGCAGGTCGTACATGAGGTGCGGGTTGTCGGCGTCGGACAGGACGCGCGCGAGCGACTCGGGGATCTCGACGCCCATCGAGTCCAGGCCCTGGACCAGGGCGGGGCCGCGACCGAAACCGCGGATCAGGGCCGAGGCCATGGCGGCCAGCAGATGGCGCTCGGTGATCCCGCCGCCATTGGCGTACTGCGAGATGCCGACCATGTCGGAGCTCGGGTCGAAGGGCTCCAGGCCCAGGTCGGCGAGGATCTTGTTGGCGCGCTCGGCCATGGCGAGGGTGCGCTCAAGGCGGGCGGCGCGCTTGGGGGCGAGCCACTCGGCGACCTTCTCGCGGGCCGGGGCGGGCACGCCCTGCACGGTCATGTAGGCAACCCCCACGGAATCGGGGTTATTGAGCTTGCGCTGCGCGAGCGGCGTGCCCTCGCCGAAGCGGGCGCGGATCTCGAAGCCGGTTACGGAACCCATGCCCAGGATGCGGGTCGCCTCGCTCATCTCAGCGGCGGCACCGATCGAGTCGTGGTCGACCGAGCCGACGACGCGCAGGCCGTTGCGGCGCGCGAGCAGCGCGGCGTGCGTGGGCGTGTAGGGGCTGAACGAGAAGCACGTGTGGATGTGGTTGTTCGATTCAGGCACCCAGCTGGGGAAGTGCTCGTCGGCCAGGCCGGCACGCAGCGCCTCGATGCGCTGAGCCGGGGTGGAAGCCGGGTCGTTGGTGATGTCCATGGGTTCTGCCATCTCTTCGTTGGGTGGAGAAAAACGGTATTGAAACAAGTATGTGGGCGAGGCCGGGGCACGGTGAGGAGGAGTGTAGCCCCGGCCTCGCGGGCTCGCGTCAGGGAGTGCGAGCCAAGGACGGGGGCGGGCCGGAAAGGGGAACGGCCCGCCCCCAGCGCCTCAGAGTCCCGCGCGGTTCAGGCGCGCGATCTCGGCCTCGGTCGCGTGCTTCGTGGTGGGCACGTGGCCGGGCAGCGGGAGGATGCGCTCGTGAATCGCGTCGAGGATCCAGGAGACCTGCGGGAAGAAGTACGACTCCATCTCGGGTCCGGGCGTGATGCCGTTGCGCGAGGCGACGACGGCGATCGGCGCGTCGAGTGCGTCGAAGGCCAGGGTCTGCACGTTGGCGGCGACCGTGTTGAGGAAGGAGCCGCGCTCGACGGCGTCCGAGGTGAGGACCAGGCGACCGGTCTTCTTCACGGAGGCGATGAGCTTGTCGTAGTTGAGCGGGGCGACGAAGCGCAGGTCGATGACCTCGGCGCTCAGGCCGTACTTCTCAGCCAGGATGTCCGCGGCCTCGAGGGCCTTGTACACGGTCGCGCCGTAGGCAGCGATCGTGATGTCGGCGCCCTCGCGGCGGATCGCCGGCTCGCCCTCTTCGGTCTCGTAGTAGCCCTCGGGCACGCCGCCGGGCTCGAAGTCCTCGCCCTTGTCGTAGAGCTTCTGACTTTCGAGGAACACGACCGGGTCGGTGCCGGCGAGCGCCAGGTTGAGCATGCCCTTGGCGTCGGTCGGGGTCGTCGGGAAGTAGACCTTCAGGCCCGGGATGTGAGCGACGAGCGCGCTCCAGTCCTGGGAGTGCTGAGCGCCGTACTTCGCGCCCACGGACACGCGCAGGACGAGAGGCATCTTGAGCAGGCCGGCACTCATCGACTGCCACTTGGCCATCTGGTTGAAGACCTCGTCACCGGCGCGGCCCAGGAAGTCGCAGTACATGAGCTCGACGACCGCGCGGCCACCGGCCATCGCGTAGCCGACGCCGGCACCCACGATCGAGGCCTCGGCGATGGGCGAGTTGAACAGGCGACGGTAAGGCAGGGCCTCGGTCAGGCCACGGTAGACGGCGAAGGCTCCACCCCAGTCGCGGTTTTCCTCGCCCCAAGCGGCCATCGTCGGATCGGTCTTGAAGCGGTGCAGCATGGCCTCGAACAGGCCGTCACGGAACTGGTACATGCGCATCTTAGAGACGGGCTTCCCGCTGGCGTCGACGGAGGTACGCACCTTCTTCGCCAGAGCCTTAACGCGCGGGTTGTCCTCGAGGTCGATCTCGGGGGTCGCGTCATCGAAGGCCTCAACCTTCTCGTTGGAGAACATGACGGAGTCGATGTAGCCGTCGGCGACGCGCGGCGTGGCCTCGTCGTCGATCGAAAGCTTGAGGACCTTGACGAGCTTCTCGGTCAGCGACGCGGTGTAGCCGTCGATCTCGTCCTGCGTGGTCAGGCCGTTGGAGATGAGCAGGTTGGAGTACTCCTTGATGCAGTCCACCTGCTCCCACAGCTCGACCTCTTCCTTCGTACGGTACGAGGAGGCGTCCGACGGCGAGTGGCCGGAGAAGCGGTAGGTGATGGTGTCCATGAGGACGGGGCCGCGGCCTTCCTCGAGGATCTTCTTCTTGCGGGTGGTCGCATCGGCGACGGCCAGCGGGTTGAGGCCGTCGACGCGCTCGGCGTGCATGGCCTCGGGGTTGAGGGCCGCACCCACGCGGGCGAGGATCTCGTAGCCCATGGTCTCGCCGAAAGTCTGGCCACCCATGCCGTAGAAGTTGTTGAAGAAATTGAACAGGATCGGCGGGTTGCCACCGTCCTCCTCGCGCCACAGCGAGCGGAACTGATCCATGGACGCGAAGTTCATGGCCTCCCACACGGGGCCACAGGCCAGGGCGGCGTCACCGACGTTGGAGATGACGATGCCGGGCTTGCGGTTGATGCGCTTGAAGAGGGCCGCACCGTTGGCGACGGGGGCGGAGCCACCGACGATCGCGTTGTTCGGGTAGGAACCGAAGGGCAGGAAGAAGGTGTGCATCGAGCCGCCCAGGCCACGGTTGAAGCCGGACTTGCGGGCGAAGATCTCGGCGAGGGCACCGAAGAGGATGAAGTTCTCGGTGAGGTCCTTCGTGTCCTTGTAGTCGATCTTCTCGGCGTAGGACAGGGTCTCGCCGCCGAGGAAGCCCTTCATGATGCCCTCGAGCTGGCCCTCGTCCATCTGGTGCATGGCCGAGTAGCACTTGGCGAGGATCTCACCGTGGGAGCGGTGCGAGCCGAAGATGAAGTCATCGGGCGTCAAAACGAAGCTCTGGCCGACGTAGGCGCTCTCCTGGCCGATGCCGAGGTGGGCGGGGCCGGGGTGGTTGTACTCGACACCTTGCCAGGCGCCGGTCTTCTTGATGGAGTCGAGCATCGACTCGAAGGTGCGCACGACGATCATGTCGTGGAGCATCTGGACCATGCCCTTTTCGCCGTAGCGGGCGATCTCGGTGTCACGGTCGAAGGTGTACTGGTTGACGGGGACCTCGGGGAACTTCACGTACCCGGGGCGACGCACCTCATTGGGGTCGATGATAAGAGACTGAGTCATTTTTCTACTCTTCCTTGACGTAGGGGATGTTCGTTAGAGCTTGACGGCCCACGCGGCTTCGCGGATGACCTCGGAGACCGTGGGGTGCGGGAAAACGACCTGGCGCAGGTCCTCGACCGTCAGTTCCATCTCGAGGACGGCCTGAGCGCCCCAGATCATCTCGGCGGCGTACGCGCCCAGCACGTGGATGCCCAGCACCTGGTGGGTCTTCGGATCAACGAGGATCTTCGCCTCGCCGGGGGCCTTGAAGCCGTTCTCCGCGATGAAGCGGCCCGACATGAGGGCGGGAACCTTAGCGACGAGGACCTCGCGGCCTTCGCGCTTGGCAGCGGACTCGGTCAGACCAACGCCGGCGGCCTCGGGGATCGAGAAGACGGCCCACGGGACGGTGTGCCAGCGCATGACCTCGCCGCGCTTCTTCGCGGAGGGGTCGAGGATGTTCGCCGAGGCGATCTCCGCCATGCGGTAGGCGGCGTGCGCCAGGAGGGAACGTCCGGTGACGTCGCCGATGGCCCACACGTTGGGCAGGTTGGTGCGCATCGTGTCGTCGACGACGACGCCGCGGTTGATCTCCAGGCCGGCCTCTTCGGCGCCCCAGCCAGCCGTCGCGGGACGGCGGCCGACAGCCATGAGGACCACATCGGCCTCGACACTCAGCTTCTCCTCGCCCTTGGAGTAATGGACGGTGCCTCCGTCGAGGGACTCGACGCGGCAGCCCAGCTCGAAGGTTACGTCCTTCATGGCGGCGCGAGCCTTGGCGGCCAGGTCGTCGTCCATGAAGGGCAGGATCTCGGGAGCCATCTCGATGACGGTCACCTGGGAGCCGAGGGTGGCGTACAGGGAGGCGAACTCAACGCCGATGACGCCGCCGCCGATGATCGCCAGACGCTTGGGGACCTCGGGCAGCGAGAGGATGCCCGTGGAGTCGACCAGCGCCGGGTTGTCCTGGGTGCCGGGCAGCGGGGGCATGGCCGGCACGGAACCCGTGGCGATGATGACGTGGTCGGAGGTGTAGGTCGTGCCCTCAACGGTCACGCGACCGGGGGCGTCGAGGTGGCCGCGGCCGTTGATGACGGTCACGCCGGCCTTACGCTCAGTCGCGGCGACGCCGGCGACCAGGCCGCCCACGACCTGGTCCTTCCAGGCCTGCATCTGCTGCCAGTTGACGGACACGCCCTGCGCATCCACGCCGAACTGGCTGGCTTCCTTGGCGTGCAGGTAGTTCTTCGCGCCGTTGAGCAGGGTCTTGGTGGGGATGCAGCCCACGTTCAGGCAGGTGCCGCCCAGGTACTGCTCCTCGACGAGGGCAACCTTCTTGCCCGCGTGTCCGAGGCGCTCGGCAGCCAGGTAGCCGCCGGGGCCCGCACCGAGGACGATGACGTCAAAATGCGTGTCACTCATGAGTGTTCCTCTTTCCTCAGGCCAGAACGGTCACGTCGATGTTTTCGATGGCTGCGACCAGGTCGCGCAGGAAGCGAGCACCGTCCGCGCCGTCGATGACCTGGTGGTCGATCGTCAGCGACAGGTTGAGGCGCTGTTCCACGCCGATCGAGCCGTCGGCGGCCACGGTCGGGCGCGGGGTGATCGCACCGACGCCCAGGATGGCCGTCTGGGGCAGGTTGATGACGGGGGTGAAGGTCTCAATACCGAAGGAACCGATGTTGGAGACCGTGAAGGTGCCGCCGCTCAGGAAGTCAGGCGAGAGGGATCCGTCGATCGCGCCGCCGGCGAGGCGCTTAGCCTCGTCCGAGAACGCCTTGAGGCCCAGGGCCTGCGCGGAGCGGATGACGGGAACGAAGAGGCCGCGCGGGGTGTCACACGCGAAGCCGAGGTGAACCTGCTCAAACTCGGTGAGGACGCCGTCCTCAAGGTGAGCGTTGAACACGGGGTACTTGAGCAGGGTGCGCGACACAGCGAAGCAGACCAGGTCGTTGAGCGTGATCTTGTTCAGGCCCAGGGCCTCGTCGGCGTTCTTGACCTTCTTGCGCATCGCGAGGATACCGGCGGCGTTCGCGGTGGTGTTGAGGGTCAGCTGCGCCGTGGAGCTCAGGGACTCCATCATGCGCTTGGCGACGACCTTGCGCACGCCCTTGAGCGGGGCGGAGGTCGAGGCACCGGGGAAGTCGGCGGCTGCGGCGGGAGCAGCGACGGCCGCGGCAGGGGCGGCCTCGGGGGCACGGCCTGCGTCGGCGACGGACACGCGTCCACCAATGCCGGTGCCTTCGGCGGCGCTCACGCCGGCTGCGCGCGCGGCGGAGGTCAGGACGGGGCCGGCGGCGATCGCGGCGGCAACGTCACGCTCGATGACGCGGCCGTGGGGGCCGGAACCCTCGGCGATGGCCGAGGCGTCGACGCCGTTCGACGCGGCGAGGGCGCGGGCGCGCGGGGAGACGGCGCCGGTGGCGCGCTCGGTCGCAAAGGCGGGGGCAGCGGCCTCGGGGGCGGCGGCCTGCTCGGCGGGAGCGGCTGCGGCTTCGGCGGGGGCAGCGTCGCCACCGGGAACGAGGCCGGAGATGTCCTCCCCGGGCTCACCGACGATGATGAGCGGATCCTTCACGGGGACCTCGTCGCCTTCCTCCCACAGAAGCTTCAGGACGGTACCCTCGGCGGTCGAGGGCACCTCCATGGTCGACTTGTCGGTCTCGATGGACGCAAGCGTCTGGTCGACGGCGACGGTGTCGCCTTCTGCGATCATCCACTCGACGATGATGCATGACTCAACAGAGTTGCCCAGCTGGGGCATCACCACGATGGTGGCCATGTAATTCCTCCTAGACGATGCGCAGCTTTGTGCGCTCGGCCAATTCCTTGATGGATTCTTCGGGGATCTCATCGTCGGTGATGATTCCGGTGACCTCGTCGATCCCCATGAAGCTGACGAAGCCGGCTTCTCCATACTTGGAGGAGTCAGCGAGCAGCCACGTCTCTTGTGCGCGGGTGCGCATAATGGAGCCAACCTGGCCACCTTCTACGAGCTGGGTGGTCAGGCCGCGATCAACGCTAAACCCGTCGGTTCCGAGGAAGGCAACGCGTGCGTTGAAGTCATTGATGGCGCGCTCGGCGACCGGTCCCACGAGGGACTCGGACTCGGCGCGGAAATGCCCACCCGTGAGCGTAATGTTGAGGTTCGGGTTGGAGCGGGCGTTGGCGAAGACGAGCACGGAGTTGGTCAGGACCTGGACTCCGCGCTTGCCAGTGAGGTATTTGACGATGAGAGCGCAGGTGGTGCCGGCCTCAATCATGATGCGATCATCGTCGTGGATCATATCGGCGGCGGCGCGAGCAATGCGCTCCTTGATCTCAACACGATCGTTCTGGCGCAGGTGAATGTTGCGGAAGGTGGTGGGGCGTGCGCCTCCGTGCGTGCGCACGAGGTAGCCCTGTTCGTCGAGAGACTTGAGCGATGCGCGCACAGTGACGGGCGAAACTCCCAGATCGGAGGCAAGCTGCGCCACACTCACCTCACCCTCCCGGGCGAGGCGATCCAGGATGTAGTTCGTGCGTTCTTCTGCACGTCCCATGGGGCACCTCTTCACGGAATCAGCGACTTTCTTTGTCACTTTCGCTTTCGTTAAGAAAAGAATAGTCACTAAAACGAAAGTATGCAACATCACGAGAAGAACATTTACACGCGTGCACACGGGGCGCACAAACGTTCAGAGCAACGCCGCCCATCCTTCATTATTCAATGATATTGCAGGGATAAATGCGCTGGTGGGCGTCCCTCTCAGGCCACCCACCAGCTATGAAAGTAGTCTTCAAGCCCCGGTCTCGCCATCCAGTTGAAACGAAAACGAAACGAAAGTGTTCGTCAGCGATCCATCAAGGCGCGCCCTGGGGCCGCAAACAGGTTTTACTCCCCGGGCTGACGAACGCCGACCGTCAGGAGCAGGTTGCCGTACAGGCGCTGCTCGCCCGTCGCAACGATGATGCCGACGTTCTCGTCGCGTGCGGCATCGTAGAAGTCCCAGCGGGAAATCTCGCCGAACTCCACGCCGGGCAGAGCAGCGCGGAACTCGTCGTGGATCGGAATCTCCACCGGATCGGCGTCGGGTGCGGGTGTCATGATCTCGGCGCGCTCGATCGGAATCGTGCGCTTGAGGACGTCGAGGACCTGGCTGACGTCCAGGAGGCCCGGGGCAAGGTTGAGGGAAATGAGCTCGCAGCGCGGGTTCACACCCGTCGTGTGCGGATAGTTCGCGTCCGCCAGCAGAATCTTCGAGCCGTGGCCGGCGGCCGCGAGCGCGCGCAGGAACTGCGGGTGCGTCATAGGTCCATAGAGCATGAAGGTGCCTTTCTTACAGGTGTGAACTGGCCCGGATGACCAGCTCGGGGTCGAGGATGATGTCCTGTGAGGGACCACCGCCCATGAGCGAGCGCACGAGGCGCACGGCCGTGCGTCCCAGGCGATCGAAGGGCTGGTGGATTGTCGTGAGCGGAGGCGCGTAGGAGTCCGCGCCGTCGATGTCGTCGAAGCCAACGACCCGCACGTCGCGCGGGACCACTCCCCCGCGCTCGTAGATGTATCGCATGGCGCCCAGGGCCAGCTGGTCGTTCGCGGTCTGGATGCCCTGGGGCAGACGACCGGCCGCTCGCATGACGTCGTAGCCGTCACGCGAGTCCCACGAGTCGGGCTGAAGGACGACGGGCTCGATGTCGTAGGACGCGCACGCCTGCTCGTAGCCGATGCGCCGCATCTGCGCGTCTGACCATCCGGCGGGACCTGATATGTGGACGACGTCGGTAAGCCCCTGGGCGAGAAGGTGCTCGGTCGCCAGGCGGGCGCCGCGCACGTTGTCGACCGCGACGGTCGAAATGCCGTCGAGACCCTTTTCGCTCGTCAGGACCAGGACGGTTGGGAAACGCTTGCCCGCCTCGATCGCGACGTCGATCGTCGGGTCCTGCCCACCCAGGATGATGACGCCGTCAACATCAAAGGGCGTGAAGTCGTTACGCAGCTGACCGTCCGGCCCGTACGCGTAGGACAGGGACACGTGGTACCCGGCCTGCGCCGAGGCATTGAGAATCGACAGCAGCACGCGCCCGTGTCCGTGGAACATGGGGGCGGCCAGCACGACCTGCAGCACGTTAGTGCGCTTGGCCGCGAGCGCGCGCGCCGCGTAGTTGGGAACGTAGCCCAGCTCCTCGACGAGCTTAGCGATGCGAGCCCGCGTCTTTTCCGACACCTCGGGATCCCCGCGGACGACGCGCGAAACCGTGTTGGTTGAGACGCCTGCGCGCCGCGCGATGTCGGCGAGGGAGACCTTCTTAGCTGCGGGTCGGGACGTGGACATGGGTCGCTGCACTGGCTGCGATGACGGAAGCGCGGTCCTCCTCGGCGAGTCCACCGATGGTTTCGAGCTGGGCGAGGAGGGAACCGAAGGTTGAGGCCTCGATGGGGCCGCGCACGACGGTCACGCCCGAGATCTGGGCGGTCAGGTCGCACAGGAGGCGGTTGCGTGCGCCACCGCCCACGAGGTTGAGCTGGTCAGGGGCCTGCCCGGTGGCCTCGGTCAGCTCCCCGATCGCACGGGCGTAGCGGCGGGCGAAGGACTCGATGATGACGCGCACGTAGCCAGCCATGGAGTCGGGACGGGCCGCACCCTGGGCGTCCAGGGCCTGATCGATCTTGCGCTGCATGTCGCCAGGGGTGGCAAAGGCTTCCTCGTCGGGGTCGAACACGCCGGACGCTGCGGGCAGTTCGCGTGCCTGGGCAACCAGATCGTCGGTGTCGGTGGGCGTTCCCTCGCGCTCCCACTGGCGCTGGATCTCCTGGAGGATCCACATGCCCGTGATGTTGAAGAGGGGGCGCACTCCCCCATCGGTGCGGCCTTCGTTCGTAATGCCGAGGTTAAAGGCCGCGTCGCTCATGAGAGGCTGGTCCTCGATGGCGCCGAGGACGGACCAGGAACCGCAGGACAGGAAGTAGGCGCGCTTGCCTTCCTCGATGGGCAGGCCGTGGACAGCGCAGGCGGAGTCGTGGGCGCCGCCGCGCACGACGGTGAGGGTTTCGAGGCCGGGGACCGTGCAGGGGCCGACGACGGTGCGGTCGGCGGCCAGGTCACCGAACCAGTCACGCGGGATGCCGAGGCGAGAGAAGACCTCGTCATTAAAGTCGCCGCCGCCCGGGGTGAGCAGGCCGGAGGTCGAGGCGATCGTGCGCGACCATCCGACGACGCCGGTCAGTCGGTACGCGAAGTAGTCGGGCAGGAAGAGGGCCGCGGCGACGCGCTGCGCGTCAGCGGGGTTTTCCTGCAGGTAGGCGAAGAGCTGGTTCGCCGTGTTGATCGTGGCCGGCTGATTGCCGGTCAGGTCGAAGAACTCGCGGTCGCCGATGCGATCGCGGAAAGCGGCAAGGGTGCGGGAGGTGCGCTCGTCGCGGTAGGCGATAACGTCGCCGACGAGCTCGCCGTTCTCATCCAGGGGAGCCCAGTCCACGCCCCATGTGTCAATGGAGACCGCGCGGGCGTCGGGGAACTGTTCGAGGGCCTTCTTCAGGCCGGTGATCGTCTCGGCCTCCATCGTGGCCACGTCCCACGTGAGGGTGCCGTCTTCGCGGCGGCGGGCCTCGTGCTTGAAACGGTGGATATCGGTCACGTCCAGGCGGCCGTCGTGCAGCGTTCCGGCGAGCACTCGGCCGGACGCGGATCCAAGGTCAACAGCAAGTACGGTGGTCATTGAAGGTCTCCTCCAGATACGCCCTGGGTCGGCGTGTCCCGTCGTTGGGTTCTCGTGCATCTTTCCTCATCGGCGAGGCCGGGGCCGGATCCCGGTGGTGGTGCCCCGCGTGGGGGCGAGCCCGGTCGGGCTCGGGGAGAGAGGACACCCAAGCCCGACCGGTGGTTGTATCAGCGGTACATCGGACCGAAGGTCTCGCAGGCGCGGAAGTCCGCGGCTTCGAGGGACTCGGTGCCGAACAGCGACCACGCCTTGGGACGGAACACGCGCTCCGCGGGGACGTTGTGCATGTTGACCGGGATGCGCAGCATCGACGCCAGCGTGATGAGCTGACCGCCGATGTGGCCGTAGGAGATCGCACCGTGGTTGGCGCCCCACGCGTTCATGACGTCGTAGACACTCTTGAAGGCGCCCTCACCCGTCAGGTTCGGGACGAACCAGGTGGTGGGCCATTCGATGTTGGTGCGCTCTTCGATGGTGAAAGCAACCTCGTCGGGCAGCTCGACCGTGTAGCCCTCGGCGATCTGCATGACCGGTCCGAGGCCGCGCACCAGGTTGATGCGGCACATCGTCACGGGCATCTCGCCGGAAGTACGGAAGTGGGTCGAGAAGCCGCCGCCACGGAAGTAGCCGGTCGAGGCCGGGTGGAACGTCGTGGCCGCGAGCGTGGCCTCGCGGTCTTCCTCGGTGACCTCGTACCAGGGCTTGATGACATTCTCGCCATCACGAACAGCCTTACCGGCGCCGTCCAGCGTAGTCGAGCCGGAGTTACGCAGGTCGAGCAGACCAGCGGCCGCGCGGCCCTCGGGCTTCCAACCGGTGGCCTTCTCGATGGACTCGGGGCTCCAGTAGGTACGCACGTCGGAGAAGATCTGCGGCGTGTTGGTCAGCAGGTAGCCGAACAGCATCGAGGCGCCGTTGAGCGAGTCGTTCTCGGTGGCCACGACGGAGGGCTGGCGGATGCCGGTCCAGTCGAAGTTCGTGTTGAGGATGGTCTCCAGAACGTCGCCGTTGGGGAAGTGGTCGGTCCACTGGCGCTGGCCCTGGAAGCCTGCCACGATGGCACCGTGGCCGCCGGCCTCTTCCTCGAAGCCCAGCTCAGCCAGGCGGGGGTTGCCGTGCATGAGGTCACGGGCGATGATCGTCATCTTGGTGACGAACTTCCACCAGTCCTCGTGCTTCTCGGGGTACTGCCACTCCGGCGGGTTCCAGTCCTTGCCCTGCTTGAAGTTCTCGCGGATCCACTGGTAGGCCTGCTCGTACTCTTCGGGGTCGTAGATGCCCTCTTCGATGCGGCGGGTGAACTCGCTCATGTCGATGTACTCGTTGCGCATGCCGAGGTAGGAGCCGAAGAAGTCGGGGTCGACGACGGAGCCGGCGATACCCATGGAGACGGAGCCCATGGACAGGTAGGCCTCACCCTTCATCTGCGCGACGGCCAGGCCGGCG
>CAUVIG010000024.1:0-17986 GCA_963551745.1 uncultured Actinomyces sp. | reverse complement strand
GGGCTGTGTCAAGACCGGGACTTAGGCGTGGGGACACCCGCAAACGGTCTTAACCAGACCCCCTGCCCGACCAGGCCGGGAGTCCAACGACCGATCATACCAGGGTGGGACCTTTTCGTCATATTCCTAGGCGTTCTCGTGCCTCGTAAGGTCGGTCACGTGTTGGGGGCGTCAGCCGCCGTGCGTGCGGTAGTGCTCCTCGAGGGCGTCGACGATGAGCTGCCAGGTCGCCTGGGGCAGGATGGCGCCCTCGCGGCGCACGTCGGTGGCCTTGACCCACAGGGCGCGGTCGAGGCGCACCTCGGAGGGGCGGCCCTTCGAGTCCCAGTCGCCCGCGCCGATGTCGAGCCAGTAGCGTCCGGCGGCAGCCTCCTGGGCGGCGTCGCGGGTGTGGTCCTTGCTGGTCAGCTGCAGGAGGTACACACCCTCGCCCTGCGCGCCGATGACGACGGCCGGGCGATCCTTGCCGACGGAGGCGTCTTCCTGGTAGGGCACCCAGGTCCACACGACCTCGCCGGGATCCGCGTCGCCGTCCATCACGGGCGTGTACGAGGCGTGGGCGAGCGCGTCGGCGATGCTCGCTTCGCAGATCGAGGTCTTGGGGCGATTCGCGGTTGCCGGGTCCTCGTAGTGGTGCTGGGAGCCGGAGTGCGTCGACGAGGACGTGGATGAACGCGGCTTGGGAGTCGACTTCTTGCTCGACTGACGCTGCGACGCCTTGGCGGTCGCGGTGTTCTTCTGCGCCTCCTCTGTGGCGCCGGAGATGACGCCGATGAGGAAGTTGATGATGCCCCTGACGATTGAGTTCATGGGACCAGCATACGGCAGCCGTTGAGGGGCGTGTTTTATCCACAAGGCCCTACAACGATCGCGAGTTATCCACAGGCTTCGTGAAGGCGCGTGACAGTACCTGACGGGCGGTGTCACTCTGTCGTTGTTCGCAGGTGAACACCCAACAATAGAAAGGCGACGACGATGTTGACTGCAACGATGCATGGACCGGTTGTTTCTCTGGAAGCGCTGGTAGGGGGTGGTACGTCCGAGGGGGACATTGAGGCTGCGACGCGTGCGCGGTCCTCGATTCATGAGTCGGTGCGCTGTGGGGCCGCGGGCAAGGTAGACAAGGCACTCGACCATGGCCTCGAGGCCTATCGAGAAGAAGGTGCGCCCGCCGAGCTGCGTCTGGAGGCCGCCAAGCTGTGCGTCGACTGGTATGCGGCTCTCGGATCCTACGGACAGTGTCGGAAGCTCGCCGCCGAAGCGGCTCGTTTGGGAGAGAGATACCTGGAGCGCTGCCATCCAATCATTCTCATGCTGCGTAATTCGGAGGCCTACTGGCTCGCCATCCTCGGCCAGCACGATATGGCGATCCGTAAGTTCTCGGCCCTCCTGGCCGACATGAAACACTGCCCCGATCTTGCCCCCGAGATCTCTATCGCCATCCGCAACAACTCGGCGATGCCGTGGAAGCACACGGGCAAATGGAAGAAGGCTGCGCGCGTGTACCGCGAGCTTCTATCCGAGATGGAGGGGCAGCGCGAGGAGGCTGACATGACGTTGCTGACGGTGCGGGACAACCTCGCCGAGGTCCTCTCAGCTGACCGCCTCTACGACGAGGCCATTGTCCTCTACGAGCGCAACATGGACGCTCTGTTGACCGTCGCGGACCATGGCGACTGGCGCGTCCTGCGTCTGCGCAACGAGATCGCTCGCAACACCTGGATGGGTGGGGATCGGGACGCGGGCGAGGACCTCTGGACGGTTCTGGCCGAGGACTGTCGCAGATACCTGGGGGATCGTGACCCGATGACTGCCCGTATCCGCACGATCCTGCTGACCCTCGCGACGCTGCGTGGAGATCAGGGGCGGGCCATGTCGATTGCCCGCAAGCTCCGGGACGACCACCCCGATGACTGGGAAGAGTGCGACTTCAGCGAGGCCGCGACCCTCCTTGCCGAGTCGGAGCGCGGGGGAGGGAAATGAATGGTGTGAGGCGTGGCGACTGTGCGCGACTTCCCGCGCCTGAACTGGCACAAACGCCCACGACAATGGGACGATAAAGAGGTTAACGACTTCACGGAGGTTCACGTGCCCATCCCCACGCCCGCGCAGCAGGCGCAGATTCGCCCGGCCCATACCCCGCAGGGGCAGATCCGTAACTTCTGCATCATCGCCCATATTGACCATGGGAAGTCGACGCTCGCGGACCGCATGCTCCAGCTGACCGGCGTCGTCGAGGCGCGCGAGATGCGCGACCAGTACCTCGATCGTATGGACATTGAGCGCGAGCGCGGCATCACGATCAAGAGCCAGGCGGTGCGCATGTCGTGGGCACACGAGGACACCCCCTACGCGCTCAACATGATTGACACGCCCGGTCACGTGGACTTCACCTACGAGGTCTCCCGCTCCCTGGCCGCGTGCGAGGGCGCGGTCCTCCTCATCGACGCCGCGCAGGGCATCGAGGCCCAGACGCTCGCGAACCTGTACCTGGCCCTCGAGAATGACCTCGCGATCATCCCGGTCCTCAACAAGATCGACCTGCCGGGCGCGCAGCCCGAGAAGTACGCGCACGAGGTCGCTCAGCTGATCGGCTGCGACGAGAGCGAGGTCCTGAAGGTCTCCGGCAAGACCGGCGAGGGCGTCGAGGACCTCCTTGATCGCATCGTCGAGGTTGTCCCCGCCCCCGAGGGCACTCCCGACGCTCCGACGCGCGCGATGATCTTCGACTCCGTGTACGACACGTACCGCGGCGTCGTCACCTATGTGCGCGTCGTGGATGGCGTGCTGTCGACCCGTCAGCGTGTGCGCATGATGTCCACGGGCGCCACCCACGAGCTCCTGGAGCTGGGCGTCATCTCGCCCGAGCCGAAGCCTGAAGAGGGCATCGGCGCCGGCGAGGTTGGCTACCTGATCACGGGCGTGAAGGACGTGCGCCAGTCCCGCGTCGGCGACACCGTCACCAGCCAGGTGCGCGGCGCGACCGAGGCTCTTGAGGGCTACCGCGACCCGAACCCGATGGTCTTCTCCGGTATCTACCCGGTCGACGGCTCGGACTTCCCGGACCTGCGCGACGCCCTCGAGCGCCTCCAACTCAATGATGCGGCGCTGACCTTCGAGCCCGAATCCTCTGCGGCCCTCGGCTTCGGCTTCCGCTGTGGCTTCCTCGGACTGCTCCACCTGGAGATCATCCGCGAGCGTCTGGAGCGCGAGTTCAACCTCGACCTCATTGCGACCGCCCCGAACGTCGTCTACCGCGTTGTCACGGAGGACGGCACTGAGGTGCGCGTCGACAACCCGAGCGAGTTCCCCGAAGGCAAAATTTCCGAAGTGCGCGAGCCCGTCGTCAACGCGACGATCCTGACGCCCACCGATTTCACGGGCACCATCATGGAGCTGTGCCAGGAGCGTCGCGGTTCCATGCAGGGCATGGACTACCTGAGCGAGGATCGCGTGGAGCTGCACTACCAGCTGCCCCTCGCTGAGATCGTCTTCGACTTCTTCGATCAGCTCAAGTCCCGCACGCGCGGCTATGCCTCACTGGACTACCAGGAGAGCGGCGAGCAGAGCGCCGACCTCGTCAAGGTCGACATCCTGCTCAACGGCGACCGCGTCGACGCGTTCAGCGCGATTGTTCACCGCGACGGCGCCTACAACTACGGTCAGCGCATGACGAAGCGCCTGAAGGAACTCATTCCCCGTCAGCAGTTCGAGATCCCGGTCCAGGCAGCTGTCGGCGCGCGCGTCATTGCTCGCGAGACCATTAAGGCCCTGCGTAAGGACATGCTCGCCAAGTGCTACGGCGGCGACATCAGCCGTAAGCGCAAGCTGCTGGAGAAGCAGAAGGAAGGAAAGAAGCGCATGAAGTCGATCGGCCGTGTCGACGTGCCGCAGGAAGCCTTCATCGCAGCTCTGACCTCCGACGTTCCGACGGGCAAGAAGTGAGCGGCGATCAGATGAACGAGGGCGTGGAGCGCCGCGCTCCCGTCGGCCAGCGAGCGGATCGCCGTCCGGGCGAGGTCCCCGAGGGTGCCGTCTTCATGAGTCGCACGAAGTCTTTCACGCGGCGCACGCGCGAGCTGCCCGCGAACCTCGTGCGCACGTTGGAGGCGCACGCGCACCGCTACGTGGTGGAGCCGCGTCGCGGCGTCGGTTACACGACGGTCGCGCTGGATTTCACTATTGATTTGGCCGAGCTCTTTGGGCGCAATGCCCCCGTGACGCTCGAGATCGGCTCGGGCACGGGCGAACAGATCGTCGCTGCGGCGGCCGCTCATCCTGAGCGCAACTTCCTGGCCCTCGAGGTCTGGGGTCCGGGCATTGCCAAGCTTGTCTCCAAGGCGGTCGAGGCCGGCGTGGACAACATCCGCGTCATCGAGGCCGACGCCGCCCAGGCGCTGCCGATCATGCTTGAGGACGCGTGCCTGGACGAGGTTTGGACCTTCTTCCCCGACCCGTGGCGCAAGGCTCGGCATCGCAAGCGTCGCCTTGTCTCCGATTCTTTCGCGCTCGAGGTCGCGCGCCTGCTGCGCGACGGGGGAGTGTGGCGCTTGGCCACCGACTGGGACGACTACGCCTGGCAGATGCGCGATGTCGTCGAGGCCTGCGAGCTCTTTGAGAACCCGTACGCAGGGCAGCGTCCGGACCCGGAGGACCCACAGCCGCAGCGTGGAGGATTCGCCCCGCGCTTTGAGGGACGCGTTGTCACGCACTTTGAGACCCGAGGCATCGATGCGGGCCGCCACGCCCACGACATTGTCGGCATTCGTCGCCCCCGTGGCTGAGTCCGGCTTGGGGTCCGGCGTCACCACCGCGCTGGCGGGAGGACGCTCGTGAGCCCCGCGCAGCCAGACGGCCAGCGCTGGCCAGAGGACGGCGCTCTGGACCCCGGCCTCGTCGAAGCGGAGGTTCAGCGTCCGCTCTCCCTGTACGTGCACGTGCCGTTTTGTCGCGTGCGATGCGGTTACTGCGACTTTAACACGTACACGGTGGGATTTGGCGCGGGCGCGCAGGTGGGGGACTACGCCCCGTCGGTCCTTGCCGAGGCCACGCTGGCTGCTCGCGTCATGGCCGAGGCTGGACTTCCTGCGCGTGAGGCTCAGACTGTCTTTTTCGGTGGAGGCACCCCGACGATGCTCGACACTGCCGAGCTCGCCGAGATTTTGACGGGCCTGCGTGAGCGCATCGGTATTGCGCCCGGCGCAGAGGTGACCCTCGAGGCCAATCCCGACACAGTGACGCGCGAGGGGCTCGTGCAGCTGGCCGAGGCGGGGTTTACGCGCGTCTCCTTCGGCATGCAGTCTGCGGTCCCCGCTATCCTCACAACGCTCGACCGCACCCACACGCCCGAGCGGGTGCCCCTCGTCGTCCAGTGGGCGAAGGAAGCGGTCCTGTCGACGTCCGTTGACCTCATCTACGGCACGCCAGGGGAGAGCCTTGCCGACTGGGAGACGTCCCTGAGCGCCGCCCTGTCCTACGAGACCGACCACATCAGCGCCTACGCCCTCGTCGTCGAGGAGGGTACCAAGATGGGCGCGCAGGTGGCCAGGGGAGAGCTGCCGACCCCTGATCCGGACGACGAGGCCGCCAAGTACGAGCTGGCCGATGCCCTCCTCGGCGAGGCGGGCTACGCCTGGTACGAGATCTCGAACTTCGCGCGTGCGACCGGCGCGGACCTGGCGTCGGGACGCCCGTCCACGTTCTACGAGCACGCGTCGGCACACAACCTTGCCTATTGGCGCGATTGGGATTGGTGGGGCCTGGGTCCCGGCGCGCATTCCCACGTGGGCCGTATGCGCTGGTGGAACGTCAAGAATCCTGCCGCGTACGCCGCAAGACTGCGCGATGGGCGTTCTGCTGCCTACGCAGGGGAAATTCTGGATGAGGACACGCGCGAGCTCGAGCGCGTCATGCTGGGCGTACGTACGTCCGAAGGGATCGACTTGGCCGGCTTGCCTGGCACTCGACAGGTTGGCGAGGCCGGGGCTTTGTTGGATGCCGGCGTGGCCTCGGGTGGGCGCGTTGCCGCGCTCATTGCCGATGGCCTCATCGATGGTGCCGCCGCCCTGAGGGGACGTGCGATTCTGACGCTGCGCGGACGGCTGCTTGCTGACTACGTGACCCGCGAATTGATGGGGTATTGAGTCGTTTTTCCTGATGATTCTCCGTGATCTGTATGCGGTGGTAAACGATTGTTTTTCCACAAGTTACCGCGTGTGTGCTTGTATCAATCTCAATACAAGCTAAAGTGTGGGTAGTTGTATGAGGTATTCGTCAGTGATGAGGCAATATTAATGTGACAAGCTTGGATTACGTGGCAATACTGTTGACATGATGGTTGAAATATGTTTGCCTAGGTGTGTCGTGTGAAGCTGTGCTGTCTGCTAGTCATCTCCTCGAGAGGGCTTGTGGAGGGGCAGATACAAGGAAAAGTGTGGTATTGTGACTCTGCGATACGCTGTCATTGCTGATATCGTGGGCTCTCGTGCGTTGACCAATCGTGCAGACGCTCAGAGAATCTTTGAAGCAGCCTTGGAACGGGCCAGTGAGGGGCTGGCTCTCCCGCAGGCTCCATACCCAACGGTGGGGGACGAGTTCCAGGCGGTTGCCTACACGCTCGAGGACGCTCTCCTCCTGACGCTGCGTGCTCAGCTTCTTCTTCCTTCGCAGCTCCAGCTGCGCTTCGGCATTGGTGCTGGCCGGATTGAGGAGTTCGCGTCGGGCGTGCATCGTCAGGATCCCGCCCGGGGGCGCGGCGCAGAGTCGGCGGCTCTTCAGGACGGATCCGCGTGGTGGGCGGCCCGAGCCGCGATCAATCGTGCGCACGATGTGCAGGATGCCTCGAACCCCTTTATTCGCACGTGGTTCATGGCGCACGCGTCCGTTGACTCCGCGTTTTCTTCGCACTGCCAGACCTGCATCAACGCCATGCTGACCCTGCGTGATCATTCGATTCTCAAGCTGTCGGCGCGTCATCGCCGTATTACTGCATCGCTGCTGCTGGGTAAGACGCAGGTGGAGATCGCCCGCGCCGAGAAGCTCTCGCAGCAGGCCATTTCCGACTTCGCCCGGGGCACGGGGGCGGGGCTCATTCAGTCTTCACTGATCATTGCGGAGGCCGCTCGTGCATGAAGTTCTTCTCCTGGGCATCGCCGCCTCGGAGCTGACCGTTCTTCTCACCTCTGACCCGCGTCGCTGGTCGCGACGCCTGTCGCTCTTTCTGACGCTGCTCCTCGCAGTTATCTGCTACTCCTGGTTTATCCTGGGAGTGAGCGCCGTTGCCAACGCGATCGGAGCGACGCTCGCGCTCGCGTGGTTCGCATGGGACCTCGTTGATCCATCTGCGCGTGGTGTTCTGAGTCGGTGGGCGCTGGCGTCCGTCGGCTTTGTCGCCCTGCTGAGTCTGAATCCGAGTCATTTCCCGTTGCTCTCGCTGCGCTCTGGGCGCTCCATCGACCTGATCATCGCGGTCCTCTTCCTTGTGACGGGGCCCGTGAATCACCTGATTACGGCGATCCTGCAGTGCGCGCGCGGCCGCGCCTCCGCCCCTGTTCCCGGGTGGATTAATGCCCCCGTTCTGCCGGCGATGCCGGTGGCTGACGAGGGGGATGCTGATGGTGACGCGGATGAGGCTGCGGAGCCCGAGGTTATTTCCGGTGCGCTGCCCGTCTTGGGGGCGCAGTCGGACGAGGAGCAAGTGACGGCTCTGCGCGGTGGACGCTGGATCGGCCCGCTCGAGCGTCTGCTCATCATCGTTCTGGCCGGCGCAGGCGCGGAGGTTGCGATCGCGGCAGTCGTCGCTGCCAAGGGAGTCATTCGATTCCCCGAGATCTCGCAGGATTCGACGGGGGAAAAGGCAGAGGAGTTCCTCATCGGCTCGGTCTCCTCGTGGATCTCCGCTGCCCTCGTGGCGATGCTCATTCGCGTCGTTAGTTTGTATTGAGCGCTGCGCCGCTAGAGTATGCCGGGTGAATAGCTCAGACCCCTACGGCCGCAACATTTTCGCTCACGACCCGCATCGCGACGGGCCGGGAGCGCGGCGCCCGCGTTCGCAGGCCGTCCACGTTGAGATCGGCATGGTCCTCGAAGATGTGGCCTCGGGCTGGGTAGGCGCCGTGACGCGCGTGGAGAAGTCTGGCGGCATTCATCTCGTCGAACTCGAGGATCGTCGAGGCGTGCGTCGCTCCTTCCCTCTCGGCCCCGGCTTTTGGCTCGAGGGGCGCCCGATCGAGGCGCTGCCTCCGCGCCCGGCTCCCGCCCAGGCCTCGCCGGGTGAACACGTGAGCGCGTCGGGGCGGCGCATCACGAATTCCGGATCGTTCGCTCCCGCGTCGAGCGGGCCAAAAGTCGCTAAGTGCTCGCGCATCTGGGTCGAGGGGCACCACGATGCGGAGCTCGTCCAGCACGTGTGGGGCGAGGACTTGGCTGAGGCTGGGATCGCCGTGCAGCTCCTCGAAGGCGTCGACAACCTTGAGGCGATTCTGGAGGTTTTCGGTCCGACGGACACCGCGCGCGCGGGCATCCTTGTCGACCACATGGTCCCCGGATCTAAGGAGTCTCGCATCGCCGAGGCCGTATCGGCGTGCTGGCCGGGCGCGGTCCTCGTCCTCGGTCACCCCTTCGTCGACATCTGGCAGGCGGTGAAACCCGCCCGAGTTGGCCTCGAGCGCTGGCCCGACGTGCCGCGCGGCATCGATATTAAGCATGGAACCCTCGAGGCCCTTGGCTGGCCGCACGCCGATCAGCGTGACATCGCCATGGGGTGGAAGCGGATCCTGTCCACTGTGCGCACCTACCGTGACCTTGAGCCGGCGTTGCTCGGGAGGGTCGAAGAGCTCATCGACTTCGTGACCGTGCCCTGGGCACAATGACTCGCGTTGCCCGAGTGTGAGGTTCGCGCTGGGCGCACACCTGGCTCGGCCCTCATGTCGCCCCCGATTGGCTGCGAGGAGTAGCATTGGCACTCAGGAAGTAGGAGTGCCAGAACGGGAGGAGATGGCATGACGCGCAACAGCGCTCAGAACCGCAGGCTCGACGTCCTGCGCGCCATCGTCACCCAGTATGTGGCCACCCGCGAACCCGTCGGCTCTAAGGCCATCGCCGCCGGAGGGCTCGGCGTGTCATCCGCGACCATCCGCAACGACATGGTGGTGCTGGAGGAAGCCGGCCTCATCTATCAGCCCCACACCTCGGCCGGGCGCGTGCCGACCGACCGTGGCTACCGCGTGTTCGTCGATCGTCTCGCCGAACTCAAGCCGATGAGTGGGCCCGAGCGTCACGCCCTCGAGACCTTCCTGGCTGAGTCCGTTAATATCGACGATGTCGTGGAGCGATCCGTTCGTCTTCTCGCCCAGGTGACGCACCAGGTCGCCCTCGTGCAGTACCCGGGCGCGCGCGTGCGCGTCCTCAAGCACCTTGAGGTCATCGCTCTGACCCCCGGCCGAGTCCTCGTCGTGGTTATCACCACGGACGGCGAGGTAGGGGAACGCAGCCTCACCCTTCATGCGCCCCTCGACGACGCTCAGCTGCGCGAGGTGCGCGCACACCTGCGCCACCATTGCGACGGCGCGACCTCTGGAACCGCGCAGGCCTGCGTCGACGAAGCCACGGCCTCGGCCCGGCCCGAGCTGGTGGGAACGGTCGCCGCGATAGGCGCCGCCCTGACGGACGTCCTGAGCGGTCAGAGCGAGTCGAAGATCGTCGTCGCGGGTGCCGCGAACCTGGCCCGTGGTGCCCTCGACTTCCGTGACATCGCCCCCGTCCTGGACGCCCTCGAGGAGCAGGTCGTCCTCATGCGTCTCTTCGCCGAGGCCGACCCGAGCGACGACGTTCACGTGAGCATCGGCGCCGAGAACCCCCACGACGGCCTGGCCGAGGCCGCGGTCGTCACAGGCACCTACCGTGCCGGCGCCGACGACTCCGTCGGATCAGCGCACCTCGGCATTGTTGGCCCCACGCGCATGGACTACGCGCGAGCCGTGAGCTCCGTGCGAGCGGTCGCTGCCTACCTGTCGCGATATCTCGCCTCCCAGCGCGGCGACTAAGCCGCCCCGCAGACGTTGATGAACATCCCCCACGAGAAGAAAGAGCAGCCGTGAGAGACTACTACGAGGTTCTCGGTGTCGCCCGTGACGCCAGCCAGGACGAGATCAAGAAGGCCTACCGCAAGCTTGCGCGTAAGCTCCACCCCGACTACGCGGGAGCCGACACCGAGGAAGCCTTCAAGGAGCTGTCCGTTGCCTACGAGACGCTCTCGGATCCCGAGAAGCGCCAGATGTACGACATCGGTGGTCCCGACGCGCTGCGTGGCGGTGGCGCGGGTGCGGGTGCAGGCTTCGGTGGATTCTCCGACATCTTTGAGGCCATGTTCAGCGGCGGCTTTGGTGCGTCCGCTGCGGGCCCCGCTTCCCGAGTGCGCCGCGGCAAGGACAAGCAGGTGATCGTTGACATCACCCTGGAGGACGCCGCCTTCGGCGCCGCCAAGGAGGTCTCCTTCGACACCCACGTCCTGTGCGATGCCTGTAACGGCTCGATGTGTGAGCCGGGTACGTCGCCCACGCAGTGCACCACCTGCCACGGCTCGGGCTTTGTTACCCAGATTCAGAACTCACTCTTCGGTCGCATGCAGACGCAGGCTCCCTGTCCGTCGTGTCAGGGATACGGCAACACGATTGCGACCCCGTGCGCCGAGTGCTCGGGAGCGGGTCGCGTGCGCACGCGCCGCACCCTCAACATCAACATCCCGGCGGGCGCCTCCGAGGGGACCCAGATCCGTGTCAGCGGCGAGGCCGAGGTCGGCCCCGGCGGCGGCCCGAACGGTGACCTGTATCTGCTGATCCGTGAGAAGAAGCACCCCGTGTTCGATCGCCGAGGCGACGACCTGCACACGTGGATCACGATCCCGATGACCACGGCGGCGCTGGGCACCGAGTTTGAGCTGGATACTCTCGACGGTAAGAAGACTGTGACGATCAACCCGGGCACCCAGCCCAACGACGACATCGTCCTGGAGGGTCTGGGCGTCGGCCACCTGCAGCGCTCGGGCCGCGGCTCGATGCATGTGCACGTGGACGTTCAGATCCCCAAGAAGCTCGACGACAAGTCTCGCGAGCTGCTCGAGGAGCTGGCGAAGGTACGCGGCGAGGTGCGCGTGGAGCCTCACCGCCAGCAGTCCTCGTTCTTTGACAAGCTCCGCGACACCTTCATGGGGTGATGCGCCGTGACGCTGCCCGTTTTCCTCGCGGAGGACCTGACCCCGGCCCTTGAGTCCCTGTCGGTGGGGGACAGCGCGACCCTCGGGGGAGCCGAAGGACGTCACGCAGCCTCTGTGCGCCGCATCGGCGCGGGGGAGTGGGTCGACGTCGTTGACGGGCTCGGCCTGCGCGCGACCTGCGAGGTGAGCGGGAGCGACAAGTCAACGCTGTCCCTCATCGTGCGCGAGCTAGTGCACGAGGACGCCCCGAGTCCCGAGGTCATCCTCGTTCAGGCACTCGCTAAGGGTGGGCGCGACGAGGCCGCCGTCGAAATCTGCACGGAGATCGGCATCGACAGGGTGGTCCCGTGGGCCTCCCAGCGTGCCATCGTCCAGTGGAAGGGCCCGAAGGCCGAGAAGGGACGCGCGAAGTGGGAGGGCGTGGCCCGCGCGGCGGCCAAGCAGTCCCGCCGCGCCTACGTCCCGGTCGTTGAGGACGTCAAGGACAGCCGCGAACTCGCCTCCTGGGTTGCCTCCCTGATAGGCGAGGCCGGGGTGGCTTTCGTCTGCCACGAGGAGGCCACGGAGTCGCTCGGAGCCGCCCTCGCCCGCATCCAGGAGTCCAGTGAGGAGGGTGCCCTGCCCGCACGGATCGCGCTCATCGTGGGTCCCGAGGGTGGCATCGGACCCGAGGAAACCGCGCAGCTGCTGGACGCGGGTGCCCGCACGATCGGGCTGGGAGACAACGTCCTGCGTTCCTCCACGGCCGGCGCGGTTGCTCTGACGCTGATCCGCGCTGCCGCTGGTAAATTCTAGGTCCCGTCAGCTTTCGAAGCCGGCGATCCGCGCGCTCAGCGTGTGGGTCTGTCCAGTGCCCAGCGCGACCACGTCAGTGCCAGAGTTGAAGGCGTTCGGCGGGCAGCTCATCGGCTCGACGGCCACGCCCACACGGCCGATGTAATCCGCCGAGTAGACCTGCAGCCAGCGCGCGTCAGACGACAGGGACACGCCCACGCCGCAAGCGGGGTCGCGCAGCGTCACGGTCCACGTACCCTCGGGCAGGCCCGCGAAGGCGTGGTCCAGCTGGGAGGTGCCGATGCGGGCGGGGGAGCGGAAGTCCAAGCCGAAGTCCGCCACGTCGTGGGCTGCGACCGGGATCATGGAGGCGCCGGCCTCGTAGATGACCGACGCGGGGTTCTCCAGCTCCAGATCGTCCGCCCGCGTATCGTCGATGGCTAGGTAGGGGTGGAAGCCGGCGCCGTAGGGGGCGGTGCCCTCGCCGATGTTCGTCGCGGACAGCTCGATGTTCAGGCCCGCGTCCGCATCCAGGCTGTAGCGCGCGGATGCAAGAAGCGTCCACGGGTAGGAATAGCGCGCGGCGATGAGGGTTCGCAGGAGGACCGAGGAGGCGTCGGCCTCGACAATGTCCCACTCCTGGAAGGTCACGAAACCATGGAGCGCAGTCCCAAAGGCGGGCTCATCGACGGGCAGGTCGTAGGACGAGCCCTCCCATGAGTAGGAGCCCCCTGCGACGCGGTTCGGCCACGGCATGAGTACCTTGCCCAGGTAACCGGGGGGACACTCGTTGATGCTGTGGGGGACGACCAGGTTGTGTCCGCGATACGTCAGGCCCGCTAGACCTGCTCCCACGGAGACGATCCTCGCCTCGTAGTCTCCGGCGCTCAGAATGACCTCGTGTCCCGATGCGCTCCGAGTGACCATTGATGCTCCTTCGCAGTCACTGAACATGGACGACATCTATTGTAAACGGACTTAAGTCGTCCAGGTCACTGTGAACGCGTATCCTTATAGAGAATGACTCTCGATTGAAAGGAACGCCTCGGCCCATGACACACGAGATCACCGATGAATTCGTCGCCTCGATGCACGCATCCTCAGACTCTGCCCGCGCGCTCGCCCGCAACGCCGTCTCCCACGCCGGTGTGGAGCCCGTCGCCTTCGACCGCGCCAAGGTCGTCGCCACCCCCACGGTCGTCTCCCACAAGGTGGACGACTGGAAGGTGACATCGCAGAAGAAGTCCGGCCGCTGCTGGCTCTTCTCCTCCCTGAACCTGCTGCGCTCGACCGCGCGCACCCGCATGGGCCTTAAGGACTTCGAGTTCTCGCAGAACTACGTGCTCTTCTGGGACAAATTCGAGCGCGCCAACTTCTTCCTCACCGACGTCATCGCCACCGCGAAGACCGAGGAACTCGATGGCCGACTCCTGCAGTTCCTGCTCGGTGACGTCCTCTCCGACGGCGGCCAGTGGGACATGGCGGTGTCCCTGTACCTCAAGCACGGCCTCGTCCCCAAGGTCGCGATGCCCGAGACCGAGTCCTCCGGCCACACCGCCCCCATGAACGACCGCCTCAAGGTCGTCCTGCGCCGCACCGCCCTCGAGCTGCGCTCCCTCGTCGAAGCGGGAGCCTCCGAGCAGGAGATCCTCGAGGTCAAGGAGGCCGCGCTGGCCGACGTGTGGCGTATCCTCGTCATCTGCCTGGGCGAGCCCCCGGCCTCCTTCGAGTGGGAGTGGCGAGACGACAAGGACGAGTTCCACCGCGACGGCGTTCTCACCCCGCGCGAATTCTACTCCCGCTACGTGGACGTGGACCTCACGCAGTACGTGTGCCTCGTCGATGACCCGCGCGCCGAGCAC
Source organism: uncultured Actinomyces sp. (assembly GCA_963551745.1). Taxonomy (GTDB): domain Bacteria; phylum Actinomycetota; class Actinomycetes; order Actinomycetales; family Actinomycetaceae; genus Pauljensenia. The sequence continues at coordinate 4,138 of CAUVIG010000024.1, read as the reverse complement.
CCCAAGCGCCACACCCTGACGGTCGACCACATGGGCAACGTCGTGGGCGGTCGCCCGATCCTCTACGTGAACACTCCCGTCGAGCAGATCCGCGAGATCACGGCCTCCATCCTGACCTCGGGGCGCGCCGTCTGGTTCGGCGCCGACTGCGGCCAGCAGTCCGACCGCGCCTCCGGCCTGTTCGTCGACGGCCTCTACGACTTCGACAACCTCTTCGGCGTGGACTTCTCCACCTCGAAGGAGCAGCGCGTCAACACCGGAGAGTCCGCGATGAACCACGCGATGCTCTTCACCGGCGTCGACATCGACGACGAGGGTAACGCCCGCCGCTTCCGCGTGGAGAACTCCTGGGGCGAGGAACCCGGAGAAAAGGGCTTCTTCACGATGGACGCCGCATGGTTCGACGCCAACGTGTTTGAAGTGGCCGTGCACGTGGACGATCTGCCCGAGAACCTGCGCGCCGTCATCACGGAAGAGCCGCTGCACCTGCCGGCGTGGGATCCGATGGGTGCGCTGGCCTGAGCCACGCGTTCCTGCGCTGATCGGCGCAGCACCTCTGCAGCCTCGATCGCCGTGAGAATGGCATCACAGCGGGGCGGGTGACGTGGGACAATGGTTCCGCGACACCCGCCCCGTTACCTGTGGAGGACACATGAGCACCGACGTGACCCGCGACTTCGCCTTCGGACTGCCCAAGGCCGAGCTGCACCTGCACCTGGAAGGAACCCTTGAGCCAGACCTCAAGCTGGCCCTCGCCCGCAAGAACGGCGTTGACATCGGCCAGTCCACGGTCAAGGAGGTCCAAGCGACCTACCAGTTCAACGACCTCACGTCCTTCCTGGCCGTCTACTATCCGGCCATGGACGTCCTCCAGGACGAGGACGACTTCCACGACCTGGCCGCCGCCTACTTCGAGCGCGCTCGCGCGAACGGTGTCGTGCGCGCCGAGTGTTTCTTCGACCCGCAGGCCCACACCTCGCGCGGCATCGCCATCGAGACGGTCATCCGCGGCTATCACCGCGCCGTCGTCGAGGCCCGCGAGGCGGGCCTGTCCGCCGACCTCATCCTGTGCTTCCTGCGTGACATGAGCGCACAGTCCGCGCTCGAGACGCTCCGGGCGGCCCTGCCCTACAAGGACATGTTCATCGGCGTCGGGCTTGACTCCGACGAGCGCGACAACCCGCCCACGAAGTTCGCCGAGGTCTTTGCCTTGGCGCGTGAGGCCGGCCTGCACGTGACGATGCACTGCGATATCGACCAGGTTGGCTCGATCGACAACATCCGCGCGGCCCTGACCGAGCTCGGCACCGAGCGCCTCGACCACGGCACGAACATCGTCGAGGATCCCGAGCTGGTCGCCTACGCCCGCGACCACGGCATCGGCCTGACCTCGTGCCCCCTGTCCAACTCCTTCGTCACTGAGGAAATGAAGGGCAAGGAGATCGTCGAGCTGACTGCCGCGGGCGTCAAGGTGAGCGTCAACTCGGACGACCCCGCCTACTTCGGCGGATATGTCGGCGACAACTATCTGGCGCTTGCCGAGCGTTTTGACCTCGGCCGCGCAGACCTGGAGCGCATTGCCCGCAACTCGATCGAGATCGCCTGGATCTCGGACGATGAGAAGGCCGAGCTGCTCGCCCGCGTGGACCGCTTCGTGTCCCAGAACTGACCATCGACGAGCGAAGCCGGGGCTCAGGGCCGTGAACGCGCGGATCCGCCCCGGCCTCGTCGTGCGTGGGGAAAGGCTGCTCTCCCGTCGTACGCAGGGTGGACACAAGCTGTCACAATTGGCCACCCCGTGAACGCGCCGCGCGCTCGGTGCCCAGTGCTGACATGATAGGGGCCATGACGAACCACACGAAGCCGACGTTGTTGATTTCCAACGTCCTGCCGGCACGCCCGGGGGACGAGGCATACAACAACATCTGCATGCGACTGTGGGATCGTCTGCTTGAGGCCGCGCTGCCCACCTGGAACGTCATCCGCGAATACGCGCAGGAAGACGGCGCCGATGGCGCACCCCTGCGCGCCCAGCACGCCGACGCCATCATCATCATGGGCGGCGAGGACGTCCACCCCAGCCTGTACGGCGCCTCCCAGGGCTACGAGGCCGAGGGACGCCACTGGTACCGCGCCGACCGCGGACAGATTGCCCTCGTCAACTATGCCGTGCGCACGGGCACCCCCCTGCTGGGTATTTGCCGCGGCATGCAGATCATCAACACCGCGCTCGGCGGCACGCTTGAGCAGCACATCGAGGGCGCCCACGGCACCCACACGAACAACCAGATCCTGTCCGACCACCGCTTCATCCGCCACAGCGTGCGCGTCGGCGAGGGAACGAACCTCGAGCGCGCACTCGCGCCCGTCCTCACCGACTCCGAGCTGATCATCTCGTCGGCGCACCACCAGCGCGTTGCGCGCCTCGCACAGGGCCTCCAGGTCAGCGCGCAGGCCCCCGACGGCACGATCGAGGCCATCGAATCGCTGGACGCCCCCGTCCTCGGCGTGCAGTGGCACCCCGAGGACCCCGCCGCCGACATCTCCCAGCTGCGCGCTCTCCTCGGCCACCTGGACGCGCGCCGCGCCCCCCGCCTCGAGAGGGCCTCGACTACCCTGGTCGCATGACCATCTCCCCGGGAACGAACTTCGACGACCCCCGATTCCGCCACGACGGGCGCACGCCCGCCCAGCGCCTGGAAGCCGGCGACTACTACATCGCGGACGATGAACTCGCGGCATCCACGAAGCGCGCTGTTCGCCTCCTGAGCCTCTACGAGCAGGCCCATCCCACCGACCCGGACATCGCCGCCTACCTGCTTGCCCAGGTTCTCGGCCAGGTGGGGGAGGGCGTCGACATCCGGCCTCCGCTGCGCGTCGACTACGGGCACAACATCTCCATCGGCGATGGTTCCTGGGTCAACTACGGCCTGACCGTGCTCGACGTCGCCCCGGTTCGTATCGGGGCCGATGTCCTCATCGGCCCAACTGCTCGCTCTACACCGCGATCCACCCGACCGAGCCCGGGCCTCGTCGAGCGAAATGGGAGTCATCAGTCCCGATCACCATCGAGGATAACGTGTGGCTGGGCGGCTCCGTCGTCGTGTGCCCGGGCGTGACCATCGGTGAAAACTCGATCGTCGGAGCAGGTGCCGTCGTTACCCGAGACATCCCCGCCAACTCCATCGCGGTCGGCAATCCCGCCCGCGTCATCAAAGACCTGGACCCCACCACCCCGCGCGCGATTGAAGCGGCGGGTGTCGGAGTCATCCCACACACGGGAGATCACGCATGAGTATCCTGCCGATCTGTATTACCGGCGAGCCGGTCCTGCACGGGGTCGCAGCTCCCGTCGAGTACTTTGATTCGGAGCTGAGCGCTCTTATCGCCGACATGATCGAAACGATGCACGCTGCACCCGGCGTCGGTCTCGCCGCGCCCCAGGTGGGCGTCGGCTCCCAGGTGTTTGTGTGGAGGTACGGTGGTGCCGGCTCATTCGACTCCCACTACCGCGACGTCCTCCAGCTTGACGAGGGACCCGTGCGCGGCTTCAACACGGCCCTAAGTGGCGTCGTCGTCAATCCCACCCTCGAACTCGTGTGGGACACCGAGGGGGCGGGAGCCATCCTGCCCGCCGAACCTGACATGGTGCGCGAGTCCGAGGGCTGCCTGTCCGTCCCCGGCTACGGCTACCCCCTGCGCCGCGCGCTCGGCGCGGTCCTGCGCGGCTACAACGTGAACGGCAACGCTATTGAGGTCAGCGCCCGCGGGTGGCTCGCTCGCATCTTCCAGCACGAATACGACCACCTGCAGGGCACTCTCTACGTTGACCGCCTCGAGGCGCCCTATGCCGATGAGGCTCAGCGGGTCATCGCTGAGCGCGGGTGGGGCACATGCGGACATACGTGGACCCCGGGGGAGCGAGCCTAAGCCGCTTCCTCCCGGGGTCCCGGTACGTTCGCGTCAGTGGACCAGGAAGCCCAGCGAACGGAAGTAGTTGCGGACCTCCTCGGTGGCCTCGGGCGTGGGTGCCTTCGTGTCCTCCAGGTGGTACTCCAGGCCCAGCGAGTGCCACTTGTCCTTGCCCAGCTGGTGGAAGGGGAGGACCTCGATGCGGTCGATGACATCCTTCCACCGC
>CAUVIG010000023.1:0-17988 GCA_963551745.1 uncultured Actinomyces sp. | reverse complement strand
TGGCGGTGGCCTGAGCGGCCTCAGCGGACAGTCCACAATGCCCTCCCTCTCAACCCCTGGCAACTCCGGCCTTGACGGTGACTCCGCGAAGGACGGTAAGGACGGCAAGTCCGGAAACTCCTTCGACAGCCTCCTCGGCGGCCACGACAAGCTCAACGTCGACGACGACGAGCTGCGTCGCTTCCTCGAGAAGCAGCGCGACGACGAAAACACCGATCTCGCCGAGTTCTACGAGCGCCAGAAGGAAGATCAGAACGAGGCGCTCGCGCGCTACGCTGACGCACACCCCGGTGAGGACATCTCCGAGGTGAAGAGCCTCATCGAGTCCAACCAGCAGGAGCAGCAGGATGCGATGACGGACTTCCTGTCGCGCCAGCGCACCGAAGAAGAAACCCAGATCCGCCAGTACGTGAAGGACAACCCGCAGGCAACCTCCCGCGAGTTCGACGCCTTCATGTCGAAGCAGCGCAACGATCAGCAGGCCAGCTACCGCAGCTTCGTCGAGCAGCAGGAGAAGGATCAGTCCTCCCGTATCGAAGAGTTCTCGAAGGCTCACCCCGATACGAAGGCGGACGACGTGCGTTCGTTGTTCGAACGTCAGGATGACCACGGCGATAAGGACATCGAAACGTTCCTGTATCGTCAGCGCCAGGATGAAGAACGCACGCTGCGTCGCTTCCTGTTTGAAGGAGTTCAGAAGTGAGCGTCGAATCCCCCGAATTCACACCGAGTGTCGACTACACCACCCCGACCGAGGGCCTGGGTATCGTTGACGAGCTGTACAACGTCGCCCAGGACCTGCGCGCCGGCGAGGTGAACAACCTCGTCGATTCAGCGAAGGCAATCTACGACGAAGCGGCATCCCTTGCAGTGGACCCTATCGGCGGCCTGGTCGGTATGGGCGTCGATTGGATCTTGCAGCACGTCGATCCCCTCAAGACCTGGGTGAACCAGCTAACCGGCGATTCAGCTCAGGTCTATGGAATGAGCTCCAGCTGGGACTCCATCTCGAGCTCCCTCGCCTCCGTTGCTGAAGAGCTGCAGTCCACTGCGGAGGCCGCGATGTCTGGCATGAAAGGCGAGGCAGTGCGCGCGTACCTCGAGCGCCAGGCCGTCGTCTACAGTGCGATCGACGGTGTCTCGGCCGCTTCTGGTGCCTTCGGCGAGGCGCTCACTAAGGTGGCGGACTCCGTCGACAGCATCCACGACGCGGTCGTGGGTGCCATCGGTGATGTCGTTGGCAGCTGTGTCTCCGCAGCGGTCGAGGTTGTCCTCAGCGCCGGCCTTCTAGCTCCCGCCGCCGAGGCGCAGGTCGCCGGTAAGGTCGCCAAGTGGGTCGGCCTCATCGGTCCTGTACTCGATATCCTCATGGAAGCCGTTCAGGCGATCATGGCGATCTACGCCGTCATGACCTCCGTCGGCGAGAACCTGACCCGCGGCGTCGAGCACATCGGCGAGCAGTGCCAGGCCCCCGGCGGCGGCTGCTGCGGCGAGGGACATAGCAAGGGTGGCAAGCGCTACGAGCTGCGGGACGGAAGGAACGTGTACGTCGACGGCGATAACAACGGCACCATCGTTAATGGTGACGTTAACATCAACGAAGACAATCACACGGAGATTAACCCCAACATCGAGCTCAGCCCCGAAATCAATATCGAACACGAGCGCGAAGAAAAGCACCACCATCACGACGGTCGCGATGGTGACGGTGACGGCGACTCGTCGCACCGCCGCAAGCACCCGCACGAGCAGCAGCACAACGGCGCTGACGAGCACCGCACCAGCCCGCGCAAACAGCACGGCGGCAACCACGATAGCGGGAATGACGGGAATAATCATCGCCGTCACAAAGGGGGCAACAGCCACGATGGCAGCTCTCACCGTACACGCCGTCCACGCCGTCCTCACGGGCATCACTGATCGGACGACCCGGGCCTCTGGTGACCGACGGTGCTGTGAGCGCCGACGGCAACCAGAGGCTAGGCCCGCGCTTTGCCTCGCGGCATAAGCGTGAGCAGCCCCGGCCTCGTACTATCGGGACGATAGGAGGGCCCCGCACAGATTACTGTGCGGGGCCCTCCTGCGTACAGTCCGCCTACGGCCTATTCGCGAAGTACTCCAGCAGGTGCGAGTCGCCCGACACGATAATCTCGTCGTCGGCGTTGATGCGCGTCGACGAGTCCGCGTACTCAAAGCGCTGCTTGGGGCGGCGGATCGCCAGCACGTTGACGCCATAACGGCCGCGCAGGTCAAGCTCCTCGAGGGAAAAACCTCGCACCTCCTGCGGCGGTCGCAGCTTCATGATGGAGAAGCCGTCCTTCTCCATCTCGATGTAGTCGACCATGCGGCCACCCACCAGGTGCGCTGTGCGCTTGCCTGCGTCCAGGTCGGGGTAGACGACGTGGTGGGCACCCACGCGGCGCAAGATACGGCCGTGCTGGGAGGATGTCGCCTTGACCCAGATCGAGGAAATACCCATGTCGACGAGGTTCGCGGTGATGAGCACCGCCGCCTCCAGCGAGGAGCCCACGCCGACGACGGCGCTGCGGAACTCGCGCGCACCCAGCTGCTCGAGGGCATCCTTGGAGGTCGCGTCCGCCTCGACGAGGGGGAATCGACCCGCGAAGGCCTGCACTCGGGCGGGGTTCTTTTCGACGGCCAGGATCTCGTAGCCCAGCTGGTCCTGCGTCACCGCGACGGCGGACCCAAAACGGCCCAGCCCGATGACGAGTGTTCCCGACTGAAGTTCCTTTGACTCGCGTTCATCTGCCATGCCCCCATTGTTCCCTGCGTGCGCCCCCAACGCGAACGCTGCGACCGTGAACGTGGTTCGCAGCCTCGCCTGTCCTCGATGGGGAGGGAGTATGGCCTCAGCGTGGTGGTGTCTGCGGTGTCCGCGCCCGGATGCGCTGGCCAGCGGGGCGGTGCCTCCGCACAACTGGAGAGGTGCATGAGCTGTGGCATGAGAACGTCGACCGCGGCGCGAGGGGATGGCGCTTGTCCTATCCCAAGGGGACGGGTCGGGCTCGTCTCAGTACCCTGCGGCAATATCTGGTCGGTGCGCGTGAAACATGCGTGAAACATCTTGACTCGGTTGCTAACGTCCCCCCCTTGCATCGATGGCGACCAGAACCTGTCAAAGAACGATGGTTTTGTCCCGCGCGCAGTCCGAGGTGACAGTGATGTTGACTCGCTTGTGAAACCGGCGTCGCCTTTGCGGGCGTGGTTGGCGTGGGTGGTGAAACCGGCGTCGCCTTTGCGGGCGTGAATGGGCCTGTTTTGGGTGGTTGGAGCCGTGCATTGGTGTCGTGGGTTTCAAGCGCGAGTGTTAGCCGCCGTGCATTGGTGTCGTGGGTTTCATGCCGGGCTGTATTGCTCGTAGCATCTCGAAGTGTGTCCAGTGCGCAGCAATAGGCTGTCGGGGAATTCAAAGATTGGATGAGTCATACACCAGTCAGCTCGTCGTCTTGTTCAGTTTCCCTTCTTTGCGCGGATGGCGACCAGAGCTTGGGCGACGACCTCGTCAATGACGCGCAGATCCGACCAGCGGACCCGAATGACTGTCCAGCCCGCGCGTTCGAGGTCTCTTTGGCGACGCTGCTCGGCCTCAATGCAGTCGTGGACTTGATCGACGGTCTCCCCGTACTTGATGCGCCCGTCGAACTCGATAGCGATCTTCAGGTGGGGCAGCGCAATATCGATGAAGTACGTGTGGTCATTGATGTGGACTTCCTCCTGAGTGGTCATGCCGTTGATCCCTGCGCGCAACAGTGCGAGCAGGACAAGGGACTCACCCGGAGACTCACATCCAGCATCAGCGCTGTTAATCACCCATCGGGCTCGCTCACGTCCGATGGTGTTGCGCGGAGTGTCGGCCAACGCCTCGGAAAACTCCCCGCGCACCTCCTCCTGGCGGGCGCGCGACTCATCTTGATGGAAACGATCGAACTGGCATGCCCTGGCCAACCCCGCGCAAGCGATGGGAAACCCGTGCCTGTCATCCAACAGGCGGGCACAATCAACAACAACTCGTGCCGGTGTCGCGATGCGGAAACCCAAGTACTCGATAGCTGGAATCGGATGGCTTGGCCGGCATGTACTGATTGTAGTTCCGGGAGTTTTAGCTCCATCAGGAGTTACAACATGAGGAAATACGATCCTTCGTGTTCCACTAGGGCTGCTCGTGTACACAAACAGATCCTTCAAGCGGCAGGCGGTTGGTAAACCTAGGAGAAAAGCGGCACTTGGTCCACTCAGGACATACGTGGGATAGCGGATACTCAGGGCGGCTAAACGTGCGATGAATGTAATTTCTTGGCGTTCGGTTGACGAGGCGTTAGTGAGGATTCCCACTGGCAGGTAAATGCCTGGCATGATCCTCAGAATGTCGCCGTTCTTTCTGAGGCGATGCATCTGCACTTTCGTTCCATGAATACCAACAACGCGAAGCGACGATCTGACGGATGTGACGAGTTCAGGTAACAATTGGACACCACCATTTATAGCTGCGGATAGGGCCTGATTAATGGATGATCGCTCTGTGGGAGCGAGATGAAAAGTTGGAATTGTGCCCATGTGGATATCTGGCGTTTAGCATCATGCCTGTGGATAAGTCGCGGTGATGGGAGTCGGGGGCCTTGCGGTGGCGGCGTGGATTGTGTTCTTCGGCCGTTCTTGAAACCGGTGTCGCCTTTGCGGGCGTGGTTGGCACGGGTGGTGAAACCGGCGTCGCCTTTGCGGGCGTGGTTGGCGTGGGTGGTGAAACCGGCATCGCCTTTGCGGGCGTGGTTGGCGTGGGTGGTGAAACCGGCGTCGCCTTTGCGGGCGTGAATGGGCCTGTTTTGGGTGGTTGGAGCCGTGCATTGGTGTCGTTGGTTTCAATCGTGAGTGTTAGCCGCCGCGCATTGGTGTCGTGGGTTTCAGCGTGAGCGTCGGTGCCCACGTAGCGGCTCACTTGTTACATGCACGGCCGTTTGGGGTCGCGCGGTTGTTTTAGCGCTCCCATGAATCCGGCCCCGCCACCCGCCCTCGCGCCGCGACGGCGCCAGCTTCGCAATCAGCCGATGATTGGCCGTTCCTCCGGCATGCGGATGACGCGGGAGCGCTCGCGCAGGGCGAGGGCTGCTGCCACCGTCATGGAGCCGGTACGGCCGGCGAACATGAGGAAAATCAGCACGTACTTGGCGCCGACAGGCAAGACCGGGGTAATGCCGGTGGACAGGCCCACGGTCGCGAACGCGGAGGCGGTCTCGAACAGGATGATGTCGAGAGAATAGTTCGTCATCGACAGCAGGAGGACCACGGACACGGCCACGAGCGCCAGGCCCAGTAGCGACACGGCAACCGCCAGTCGGACGGCGCTCGTGGGAATGCGTCGACCGAAGGTCTCAATGTCGCGGTCGCCTCGCGCCTCAGCGATGACGGCCAAGACGAGAATGGCAAAAGTTGTGACCTTCACGCCGCCCGCCGTGGATGCGGAGCCGCCGCCGATCATCATGAGGATGTCCTGCACGAAGTGGGTCTGGGACTGCATGGCGCCCACGTCCAGGGCGGACAGTCCAGACGAGCGGGAGTTCACGCCGGCGAGCATGGCGTTGAGGATCTTGGAGGGAGTGTCGATCGCGCCCAGAGTCGCGGGGTTGTTCCACTCGGTGAGCGCGAGGGCGAGCGCCCCCACGAATGCGAGGATCAGGTAGGTGGACAGTGTGAGTTTGGTGTGGAGCCGCCAGCGCCGGGGTGTGCGGAGGTTCTTGGCGACGTCCATGATGACGGGGAAGCCGATGGCGCCCACGGTGGTGCCCAGGATGATGGGGATGAGCATCCACCAGTCGGTGACGTGGGGGGAGAGGCCTTCGGGCAGGATGACGAATCCCGCGTTGTTGAACACGGAGATCGCCATGAAGACGGCGTCCCACACGGCGCGCACGGGGTCGATGCCCATCGACAGGAAGCGCGGGAGGAACATGGCGGCCAGGAGCGCCTGCATGGTCAGCGACGTCGCGATGACGGCTTTGAGGAGGAGGGAGATTTGGCCCATGGCGCCGGTCCCGGTTTCCTGCGTGGCGAGCATGCGCTGGGTGAGGCCGAGGTGGCGTGAGACGGCGAATCCGAGGATCGACGCGAGGGTCATGACGCCCAGGCCGCCGACGACGATGCCGGCGGCGATGACTGCCTGCCCGAAGGGTGACCAGTAGGTCGCTGTCTCGACGGTGGTCAGGCCGGTGACGCAGACGGCGGATACGGCGGTGAAGAGAACGTCGACGAAGGGGGCGGAGGTGTCGGACGAGGAGGAGATTGGCAACATGAGGAGTGCCGTGATGACACCGATGATGAGCGCGAATGTGCCCAGAGCGAGGCGTGCGGGTGAATAGCGGGCCTGCTTGGATAGCCACGCGCGCACGCGCTGGATGGTCGTGGTGGGCACCTCTCCGTGCGGGTTTTGGGGCCCTTCGGGCACGCGGCGCACGATGGGAGAAGGCTGCGGGCTCAGCGGTTCCTCAGAGAGTACGGGGGACGAGGCGGGGGTTCGTCCTCGCATCAGGGAACGGGTGGCGCCGGGTTCGGGGCGTAAGCGAAGTGTCTTCCCGCGCTGCTGACGACCCTTGCGTGCCGGTGCCATCGATGCTCCTTAACGACTCTGCAACAAAAGTGGACAAAGTTGCAGTTTCCATGTGGTTGGGCAGTAGTATATTTCGTGAGGCTACGTAAGCGGTGAACGAATCGGGTTTAGCGCGCCTCGCGAGCATATCTGGGAGTCATTAATGGAACAGCAGTCGGCGCCGCGCTTTATGACTGTCACGGAAGTGGCGGACATCATGCGCGTCTCTAAGATGACTGTGTACCGCTTGATTCACAGTGGCGAAATGCCCGCGATTCGCGTCGGAAAGAGCTTCCGAGTCCCGGAGGCTGCGGTCGCCCAGATGATTCAGGCCGGTATGGCAGATCACTCTGGTGACCAGGCTCGTGTCATTGGCGGGTAGTATAGGCACGATGTGCCCGGCTCGGGCACCCATCATCCATCAGCGGTAGTACCTCTGCCGCACACACTACGAGGGAGGAACCCCATGGGCTCCGTCATCAAGAAGCGCCGCAAGCGCATGGCGAAGAAGAAGCACCGCAAGCTCCTGCGCAAGACGCGTCACCAGCGTCGCAACAAGAAGTGAGTGAGCGGAGGCCCGACCAATTGGTCGGGCCTCTCGTGTATTCGGGGCCCTATACTTGGGTGTCATGGACCGCACCATTATTCACGTTATGCGCCACGGCGAGGTGGACAATCCCGACGGTGTTTTGTACGGGCGGCTGCCCGGTTTTGGGCTGACGGAGCTGGGGCATGCGATGGCTGCCCGCGCCGCAGAGTACCTGGTGGATTCGGGTGCGGATATTGCTCGAGTGATTTCGTCACCGCTGCTGCGCGCGCAGTTGACGGCGGCTCCGACAGCGGCCGCGTACGACCTGAGTATCCAGTCGGATCCGCGCCTCATTGAGTCGGACAACGTCTTCGAGGGTCTGCCGGTGAACACCAAGCGCGCGATGCTGGCGAACCCGAAGTACTACAAGTACTACTACAATCCGCTGCGTCCCTCGTGGGGTGAACCCTATCGAGATATCGCGTCGCGTATGAGCGCGGCCCTCTCCTCTGCGCTGCGCGAGGCCCGGGGGCGTGAGGCGCTCGTCGTGTCCCACCAGAATCCGATCGTGACGCTGACGCGCTTCGTGAACGGCCAGCCGCTGGCGCACGCGCCGAAGTCGCGCCACTGTGCGCTCGCGTCGATCACGTCCTTTATCTTCTCGGGTGCGACGCTGGTGGGCACCTCCTACGCGGAGCCTGCGGCGGACCTCGTTGCGATGGCGAAGGATATGACGCCGGGGGATTCGCAGGCAGACCTGCGCCGCTGACCGTACCCGCCGGGCGGCCGCGTCGCGCCGCGACAGGGCAGTGCCCGAGGCGTGCGGTGTGAGTGTCGCTCAGCTGTCCTCGTCGCTGGAATCCTCGGCGGGGTCGGTCCCCTCATCCTCGGAGCGCTTGCGCTGTTCCTGCGCGTGGCGCTCCTCCTCGCGGCGCTTGCGCTGGATGTCGCGCTCGAGGCGGAACAGGAACTCCGGGTCGTCGTCGGGGGCCGAGGGGCGCTTGGGGGCCTCGGGCGTGCGCGTCTGCTTCTTTTCAGCGCGCGATACCCAGCGCAGGACGAGCCAGGCGATGGGGCCGATGGCGGCGATCGTCGCGGTGAAGAGGATGATCATGAGCCAGATGGGTTTGGCGATCTTTCCGGGCATCTCGTCTTCGGGCGTGCGGTGCCAGTCGGCGGCAGCGTAGATGGTGACTGCGAGCATTGCGACGACGAAGACGATCCTGGCCATGCCCCTAGCATAGGGGCGTGTGCCGTCTCACGCTGGCGCGTTCACTCCCGGAGCAATCGGGGGAGCCACGCGGTTATTATGCGCGCGTGACGCGGGGGAGCGCCGCGTACGAGGGGGCGGCGCCCGGCGCGAGGACCGCCGTCGACCCGGCGCGGATGCCGTCGGCCACGGCCTCGTCGAAGGGCTTGCCGAGGGCCATGGCGGCGGCCAGCGCGCCCACGCACGCATCCCCGGCCCCCGTGGTGTCCACGGCCTCGCCGAGGGTGAGGGCGGGGCAGTGCCTGGCCTCGCTGCCCGACGCCCACGCAGCCCCGTCCGCGCCGAGCGTCACCATGACGTGCTTAGGGCCGAGGCCTCGCAGCGCCCGCGCGATACCGATCGCCTCGGTGGGGCTTGCGGGGGCGGGCATACCGAGCGTCAGGCCAGCCTCCGTCTCGTTGACGACGAGAACGTCGACGCGCGCCATGAATGCGGTGTCGATGGGGCGTGCGGGGGCCAGGTTGAGCAGCACGCGCGCGCCAAACGAGTGCGCCCACGCGAGGGCTTCGGCGTTGGCCGCCTCGGGGATCTCAGCCTGCAGGACGACGATGTCGGCGGGGGAGGGGAACAACGAGGCCTTGGCGGGCTCGACGGTCACGGTCGCGTTCGCCCCTGCGTCGAGGATGATCGTGTTCTCACCCGAGGAGGCGACGGTGATGAGCGCGGTCCCGGAAGGGCCGTCGACCTCGCGCAGGTGGGTGACGTCCACGCCGTGAGAGGTCAGATCCGCGCGCAGACGCTCGCCCGACGGGTCGGAGCCGACGGCGCCCACGAAGAAGACGGGGACCCCCGAGTGTGCGGCGGCGGCCGCCTGGTTTGCGCCCTTGCCGCCCAGGCTGTAGGTCAGGGACGAGCCGGAGAGTGTTTCGCCGGGTTGTGGGAAACGGTCGACCGTGACCGTGACGTCCTGGTTGATGGAACCGACGACGATGACGCGAGACATGGCGCTCCTTTGCGAGTGGTTGCTCCATTGTGCCACGTCGTGCGGGTGATGATGTACGCTTCGACACCTTGTGGACGGGGTGTGCGGAGGGCCGTGGGCGATGCCGCTGGTTAAGTCTTGCTTTATTTGGATGCTAGTTTCATGCAATACTGCTAAATCTGTGATTTGTGGTGAACTAATCGCCGTGCGCACGCTTCGGTTCTTCATCTCATCGCGGGCGGCAGGACCTACCTGCCGCGTCGCCACCGTCCCCTCGCAGGTTATCCGAGGGGCGGCCTCGGCCCCCGCGATCAACGTGCGCACCGTCGCCACGGACGGCGAATACGCGGACGGACCCGCGCGCGTGCTCCTGCCGCTTCTGGGTATTTACGCTCTCGGGACCGTCTCACTCCAGGGGTTCAACCTCGTCTACCTGCGTGTCGCCCAGGACATCGGAGCGGGGGACGCCTCCGGACTGATCACGGCGATCCCCGGCATCGTCCTCGGTGTCGCCTGCTTCCTGTACGGAACCCTCGGTGACTTCATTCCGCTGCGCCGCATCGTCGACGTGGGAATCGCGCTGATCGTCGCGGGTTCCCTGCTCGGCTTCGTCTACTCCTCGTCGATGGTCGGCGTCATCGTCGCCCGAGCGCTCCAAACCCTCGGATACCAGGCGGCCGCCTCCGCGTACATGATCCTGGCGACCGCCATCCGTGACCCGAAGAAACGAGGCCTCTACGTCGGCCTCATGTGCGCCGCCTTCCAGGGCGGCACTGCTATCGGCATGCTGTCCGGCGGCATCCTCGCCGACATCAACTGGGCGCTGCTCCTCCTCATCCCCCTGGCCGGCCTCGCCTTCCTGCCGATCATGGGTCGTCGCGTCCCCGCGCGCGCCCGCGCCGGGCGCGTCGACGTCGTGGGCCTCGCGATCTTCTCCTCCCTGGCTCTGCTGCTCACCCTGGTCGCCGCGGACCCGCGCTGGTGGCTCATCGCGGGCCTGGTCCTCGGCGGCGTCATTTTCTGGCGGTACATCGGGCGTGCGCGCGCCCCCTTCATCACGCGCTCCTTCTTCACGAACGTGCCGTGGGCGCGCTCGATCAGCCTCATCCTGATCGTCTACTGCATGAACTTCACGGTCGCACCCCTCATGAACGGCATCGGCGCCGCCAACTACGGACTCACGCCCGCTCAGGTGTCCGTGCGCCTCCTGCCCGCCTACTGCGTCGCCCTGACCACCGCGATGGCCTCGGGTGCGATCATGTCCCGCATCGGGTGTGGCCGCACGGTGCGTGCGTGCGTCAGCCTCATCCTGACGGGTACCGTCCTCATCGCGCTGTGCATGAACATGGGGCCGTGGGTCATCACGGCCGCCATGTGCTTCATCTACGCGGGCTTCGGCGCCCTGTTCACGCCCATCTACGACACCGTGTTCGCGACCGTCGCTCCGGGGCAGAATGGGCGCGCCGTCGCCATGAACGACCTCGCCATGCAGGGCAGCGCCGCGATCGGCATCGGCGTATTCACACCCATGCTCGCGTCGGGGGCCTTCCGGACCATCGCCCTCGCCTGTGTCGTCGCAGCAGCGATCGGCATCGCGGGCGACTGGCTGCACGAATACCTGTACCGCCGCGGGCGCTGACCCGCTCACTCACCCGCGGCGCACGAGGCCGTGCACAGCGCCAGGAGGGCGCAGGCGAGGAATGCGAGTGGTCGTGCTCCTCGGTGTGCCGGTGCCTGTTGTGTCATTTCTGGTCTGCTGGAGGGAGGTTGGGGTCGAACCAGTCGGGGATGCGTCCGGGCTGGTCGATGAGCTGCGGTGGGTTACCAGTGGATCCGTCTGTAGGGGTCCCCTGCGTGTAGTAGAACATGGCGGTCTGTTCTCCGAGACGTGTCGTTGATGTCACTACAGCGTGGTACTCCTCGTTGGTCCACAGGAAGTTCGCGAGTTCGACTCCACCCGATGTCCAGCGTTTTTCGGAGAGTTTGAATCCGAGGGGGAGGAGGTGCTTGTTGTAGGTGTCGCGGATGTGGTCTGTGTCCAGCTCGGCGAAGAAAAAAGTGCGTGACTGGAAAGAACAGATGGTTTCGCCACGTTTGGAATAAGTGTCGATTTGATAGCCGTTTTTGTACGCCATGAAGTTCTCAGCAGTGAGAAGCTCGTTGCGCGCGGCAATGATGGTGGGCTCAAGGTCGCGCTGGAACGCTTCAACAGTTTTGACCTTGGGGGGAAAGGGGTTCATGAAACCTCCGCAATAGAGTGTGATTGCACTGACGGTAAATAAGACGACTGAGAAAATCGAGAGAATGAGGGGGAGTGCTTTTTTCATACGTTTGGGTTACCTCCAATGACGCTGGCAATGTCACGGTTCGCCTGCGTCTCCTCTTCAAAGTAGCCGCTGTGCTGAGCGAAAGGCTTGGGGATGGGGATCGGGATCACGCCAATTGGTAGGAGGCCCCATTTAGTAGGACCGACGTCGCCTGACAGATGCTTATAGCCGTCCATAGTGTCGGGATTCTTACCGAACCAGGGGTTTGGTCCGAGTCCTTGGACCATGTCGTTCTCGTAGGGAGCAGCACTCACGTACGTGTGTCCTTCGGGGACGTGGAACTCGCTCACATCCTGCACGCCCGAGCCGGGCGAACCGAATTGCACCAAGTCGTCGATGACGCCATCGTTAACCAGCGTCGCGGCGATACCCGCCGTGGTCGAGCCGTAGGAGTGGCTGGCGACGGTGATGTGGGCGTCACCGGCCCCGTGCTCTCGCACCGCGTCGATGCCGTTCAGGAAGCTGGCGAGCTTCGGTGCACCATTGTTAGCCATGATGGTGAAGGAAGCCTCGGCAGGGCCGGGAGGTGCGTCGTAGCCGAAGAATTCGACCATGGCGACCTTTTTGCCGTTTGTCGCCGCAGTTTCTGCCGATTTACGCAGGGTTGTCGCATGCCCGTCATATTCGCCCAGGGAGTCTGCGACGCTTGTTGTCATACCGGGAACGATGACGCCGATGTGATCGGCATCATCCGGATTATTCTGGGAGACGGCCGCGAGAATGTTTGGTCCGGAGGCATCCAACTGCATCAGGTAGCGTGGGACTGGGGGATTCTCTGTATTCTCTCGCTCCAGAGTTTCTTCGATCTGCTCGAGGGCTGTCACGCGGTTCTTCAGGCGATCTCGTTCAGAACGCAGAGCTGGCTCGATATACGGCCCATTGTCATCGTAGAACTTTTGAAGGTCAGCCTCGGCCTGTTCCTTAAGACGAGGCAGCATGATGCGATTCGCTTCGTTACGCGACGTGTAGTCGACGCCCTCGAGGTTGCCGATGACGTCGGGGTGCTCGTGGATCATCCACTGCTTGTCCTCGTCGGACAGGGAACTCCACCAGGATGCGACTTCCTGCGGGGAGGCGTCGGCTGGGGGCAACGTGGGGCGACTCTTGATCGTTGCGGAGTAGTGCACGTTGTTGTCGAAGGTACCTGCCTCGAGGGCCGCAAGCTTCTGCGAGAGAGACTCGACGAGTTCCTGGGCCTGCTTGAGGGCAGTGTTGACACGTTCCTGAGCGGTTTTAACCAGGGACTTCAGCTCGCTCCTGCTCTTGCCCTCGTCGACGAGCTTTTGTACCTGGGTGGCATCCATCGACACGTTTCCGCTCGCGTCAATAGACATGCCCCACGTGTTGGCCAGCTGGAGTGCGTCGTCGATATTCGCGCGAAGCCTGTCGATCCCATGTGCGCCCGCGCTACAGATCTCAGCCGTGCTGATGAGGTGATTCACCTGCCGCTCGATCGAGGAGATTTGCTGACGGAGCGAGCTGCGAGCGGCCTGGACGGTCTGTCCGCTCCCCGACAGGCTTTCAAGGTCTGCAGCGAGGTTGTCACCTTCTGCCTGCAGCTTGCGCTGCTTATTTTCACACTCCACTGCGTACGCCTGCAGCGGCGCCGACTCCCATTGCTGAATGTCTGTCCATTTCACGGCTTCATCACCGAACCCAGGGCGACCTCGCCCATCGGGGCGTGCTCGCCCGGCGTGTAGGAATCGTTGCTCATCGTGGCCTCTGCTAAACGGTGAGTAGTGTTGTAGGTCATCCTATATGACAGATGGTCGTTTTTCGCTACTCGGGGAGAGCTTGTGAACGGAGTGCCCCCGGCCTCGTTCCTAGGACAGGAGCAACGCGAGTGCAGCCAACAGCGCCCACGCCAGGGTGAAGAACCCCGTGTTGCGCAGCACCGTGATGAGCTCGCGGCCCGAGGCGCCGGTGAGGACCGGCATGCTCACTCCGGCCGCCCATGCTCCCGTGCCCACACCCAGTGCGCCAGTCGCGAAGGGGTGCAGCCCCACCGCGACGCCCAGCACGATAATCAACGCGACCGGAAGCCACGCGCACGCCGCAAACGCCCAGCGCGACGGGCGATCGCCCAGGCGCACGGCGGCGGTCATCTTGCCTGATTCGCGGTCCGTTGGAATGTCGCGAATGTTATTGGCCATCAGCAGCGCCACTGACAGCAGGCCCAGCGCCGACGCGCTCATCCACAGCCACCACGGAGCCGACTGTACCTGCGTCCAGGTCGTGCCCACGCACGCCAGCAGGCCAAAGAACACGAAGACCATCAGTTCGGACAGGCCGATGCCCATGTACGCGTACGGATGCTTACCGCCCGTATAGAACCACGCGGCCACGACCGCCGCGCCGCCCGCAGCGATCAGCCACCACGTGCCAGAAATCGCGACCAGCGTAAGGCCCGCCACACCGGCCGCCGCGAACGAACCGAGCGCGGCTGCCAGGACTGTCTTTGGCTTGGCGAGGCCACCGCCCGTCAGGCGCGCGGGCCCCTTGCGGTTGTCGTCCGTACCGCGAATGCCGTCCGAATAGTCGTTCGCGTAATTGACGCCCACCTGCAGGGCTAGCGCCACCAGCAACGCCAGTGCAGCGCGCGCCGCGCTGAAAACTCCCAGGTAGTGTGCGGCTGCCGAGCCCACGATCACGGGCGCGGCAGCGGCAGGGAGGGTGCGCAGGCGAGCGCCTTCAATCCAGTCAGAAACGGAAGCCATGCCCACCAGTGTAGTTGGAGCGGGGGCGGGTTCGGGCAGCGGGTTAACGCACCCACTCCCGTTCGGTGCCCGAGGCCTCGGCTGCGGCCTGCGCCGCAGTGGCGCGGTCGATCTTGTCGAAGCCCAGGTAGGGGAGGGAATCTACGGCCACGATCCGACGAGGAGCCTGCGCGCGCCCGATGTGCGCCGCAGCGTGCTCGCGGATCGCCGAGCCGAGCTCCGCCATCTCCAGTGAATTCGACGGCATCTGATCGACGACCACGAGCGCGGTCACTACGTTGCCCCACTTCTCGTCCGGAGTGCCCAAAATCCACGCATCCGAAATGCCCTCGAAGAAACGCACCGCGCGGCGCACCGGACCCGGTGCGATCGACAGGCCGCCCGAGACGATCACGTCATCCGCGCGGCCGCGCACCTCTACCGTCCCCGACGCCCGGATAATGCCCAGGTCCCCGGTGAGCAGCCAACGGTGGCCGCCCTCGTTGAAGAAGGGGCTCTCCGCGTCCAGGTAGCGGGTCATGAGTGTCGGGCCGTGGATCGCCAAGCGTGTGCGCCCGTCCCAATCCACCGCGCGCACCGACGTGCCCGGCAGGGGCCTGCCGTCGTACACGCAGCCGCCCGCCGTCTCCGTCATGCCGTAGGTGAGGTGCACCTTCAGGCCAGCCTCGGTCGCGCGTGCGAGCAGCTGCTGGTTGGTCGCCGCCCCGCCCACGAGGATCGCCGCCAGTGAGCGCATCGGCCCCACGACCTCCTCGCCAGCGTCGAGGCACTGGGCGAGCTGGGTGGGGACGAGTGGCAGGTAGCCGGGCATGTCGTCCTGCGTGGCGCCCTGAATCGCGGGCAGAAGTGCACGGGGATCGAAGCCTTCGGAGATGTCGACGATCTGCGGGTTCGTCTCCGCGACTGCCGCGCGCAGCAGGATCATCGCGCCAGCGATGTGGTGCGCAGGCATCGCCAGGATCCAACGGCCCGGGCCATCCAGGGCAAGCTCGGTCGCTTTCGCCGAGGCCATGAGCGCTTCGATCGAGAGGCCGACGAGGCGGGGGGTGCCCGCGCTCGACCCCGACGTTGGGACGACCAGGTCGATGCCGTCGAAGAAATGCGGATCGTGGTTCATGCGCTCGGCGAGGCCGGGGTAGCGGTCCTCAGGGAAAGCTTCCTCGGGGGTCACCGCAGAGCCGCGAAGGGTTGCCGGGGGCACATCCTCAGGTGCGCGCAAGACGACGACAGTGTGCGGCGCCGGATGATTCGGGTCTGCCTGGCGCTCCTCGTAGAGTTCCACGAGCTTATGAATCGACGCATTCGCCAGAGCGACCGCGCCAATAGCGGTGCCTCCGGGCACAACGAGAAGTCGCGGCGCAGTCATGATGAGCCTCCCAAAGTCGACGACGAACGCATATACAACCAGGATAAGCTCTTGCGTTCTCGCAGGTGGCGAGGGGCCTCGCGGCAATAATCACGTTTGTCGGTTGAAATGGCTAAAATGCCCCCAATTCCTTGTGGCAGATAACGCAGCTGAATATTCAACGGAATTTCCGCGTGGGCAGGCATGAGGTTATAGGATAAGAAACGATGCTCAAGAAACTATCCTTGAAAACCAGATGGGCGATTGGCGTCGTGAGCGCCCTCGTCCTCCTCGTCGTCTGCGCCGGCATCGTGTATGCGGCCAACTACTCAGGACGCGTCCTGCCGGGCACGTCCGTCGCCGGCACACCCGTCGCGGGCATGACTCGCGACCAGGTGATCGCCGCCGTCAACGAGCGCGCCGACGCCGCGACCGTCACGCTCACCGTCCAAGGTAAGACCACCGAGGCCTCGCTCAACGAAGCGGGTATCACGGTCGAGGCCGACGAGACCGCCGACGCCGCCATGAAGGGCTCCACGTCCCTGCCCGCGTTCGTCAGCGCCCTCTTCTCCGAGCGCGACGTCGAGCCCGTCGTCACCGTCAGCGAAGAGTCCATCAAGAAGCTCGCCGCGGCCGCGAACTCGACCCTCACCTCGGAAATGAAGGACGCCGCGGTTGTTGTTGCCGAGGACGGCGAATCCTTCACCTTCACCCCCGCGCAGAACGGAAACGGCGTGTCCACCGAGGACGTCGCCTCCGTCGTCAAGCAGGCGGGAGCCACCCTTAGCTCCGTCACCCAGGACGTGAGCGTGCAACAGATGGAACCCTCCATCACCACGGAGAACGCTGAAGCTGCCGCCAAGAAGGCCAACGCCCTCCTCGAGACGACCATCGAAATCTCCGACGGCATCGACACTTTCCACGCCGAGCGCTCCGACAAGGTCAAGTGGATCGAATTCCTCACCAAGGACGACGGCAGCCTCGACACGCCCTCCATCAGCGCCGTCAAGGTCGCTGACTGGGTCAACGCCCTGGCCGCCACCACCGACGTCAAGCCCGAGAACCACGTCGACAACGTCGACTCCTCCGGCAACATCCTGACCGTCGCCCGCGAAGGCAAGAAGGGCCTCAAGACCAACAACACCGAACAGATCACCAAGGACATCGTCGCTGCCATGACCGACGGCACCCCCTACGAGGGTCTGTTCCACTACGACGACGTCGAGCCAGGCTCAGAGACCAAGCAGGTCGCCGAAGGCACCGAAAACCTGGTCTACCAGGCAGCCGAAGGTGAGAAGTGGGTCGACATTAGTCTCACCGACAACACCGTCACCGCCTACGTCGGCGGCAAGGTCGCCGGCGGCCCCTTCTACATGGTTCCCGGCGCTCCCGCCACCCCCACCGTCGTTGGCACCTTCCACGTGTACCTCAAGTACGACGTGCAGACCATGCGCGGCGAGAACGCCGACGGCACCAAGTATGAGACCGAAGGCGTCCCGTGGGTCACCTACTTCTCCGGCGGGTACGCAATGCACGGCGCCCCCTGGCGCTCATCCTTCGGCTGGAGCGGCTACGGCGGCTCCCACGGCTGCGTGAATATGCCCGTCGACGCGGCGAAGTTCATCTACGACTGGACCGACATGGGCGACACGGTGGTCGTGCACTACTGACGCGCGCCGTGCGCTGCTGATCACCACTGAGCATCGAGGGCGGGCCGGAACCGATGGGTTCCGGCCCGCCTTGTCGTGTCTGTGTCTGTGGCCGCGCTGGTGTTCCGGGCGCCGGAGGGCCCGGCCGCCCGCAGTGCCTTGCTTGTGGCCCCATGGGTGTTCCGGGCGGCGGAGGGCCCGGCCGCCCGCGGGGCTAGGCGTCCTCACGTCGCTTTGTGCCGCGCCTCGAAGCCCGCCCGTACCCTCCGGTCCCTCCGGCGCCTCCACACCAGTGGGGCCGGGTGTGCTGATGGTTGGTTCGGTGCGTCGGCTCGAAGCCCGGCTATGGCTGTCGATCAGTAACTTCGCACGTAATTCCTCTATGACTCATTCAAACATCGAATTTGTATCGTTGGAATTGCAACGTTTATGGGGCATCTCGAAAAATGACCGCGATAAATGACGTGCGACATTTGGCTGGCGGTGGTGTCGTCGCCGCCCATGGGTGTCGGCCTGGCCTGGCGATTGAAAGCCCGCCCGTGCCCTGGGGTCCCTCTGGCGCCCTCCATACCGGCAGCGGTGGGGGTTGTGCACTACACGAAGCCTTCCGGGGGTGTGTCGCCGGCGTGTC
>CAUVIG010000022.1:0-18071 GCA_963551745.1 uncultured Actinomyces sp. | reverse complement strand
GTGCGGGTCCCGCCCCCAGGCGTCTCTGTCTGTCTGTGCAGGCTTGATACGAGGCCGGTGCTCTCCTCGCGGGAACAGGGGCGTCTGGCGCGGTTGTCAGACCCCCGCGAACAGGGACGCAGAATGAGTCTCTGCGTCGGCGTAGGTGGAGGCCGCGACCTGCATTTGCGAGGAGATCGCATCCAGGGCGTCGTGTGTCTGGGCTTGGATGCCCTGCCACTGGGTGATAGTCGCCTGGAAGTTCACCTGCGCCCCGCCGGTCCACGTGTCCTGAAGGGCGAGCAGCTGGGCCATCATCGTGTCCACCTCGGTGCGGATGGTGGATGCGGTCGTGCAGGCCTGCGCAGAGGCGGCAGCAATTTGTTCGGCGTCGACGGCGTATGCGGTCATGATGTCACTCCTTTGTGGGACCCCGGGTGGGCCCGTCGACATCGACGCTACGCGCGACACGACGCTCGATCGAGGCAGAAGTCGCGCCCTGTGGATAACTGCCCGACGTGAAAAGTGCCTGTGGATGGCCCCGAGGTGTACCCGTGCGACTGACGGGTGAGGTGCCGCCGCCCACGGGCACACAAAGCAGTCGCGACCTCGTCAGTCGGATGTGGGCAGGTCCAGGGATTCGACGGCGGACTCGAGGGAGGAGGTCGCCTCCTCGTCCTCGTCTGAGTCTGTGTCTTCCTCGATCTTGCGAGGCAGGACGCCGGTGGACGTGGCCTCGTCGTCTGAGGAAGCGACGGGGATGCGCTTCTTGATCGAGCGGCGCTTGATGATGAGTGTGCCGGTCGTCGTCGTGGAGTCCTCCACGACCTCGTCGGTGTCGTCAGTGTCCTCGGTGTCGTCGGTGTCCTCGGTCTGGGCGGCCTGGCACAGCTGGGCCTTCTCGCGCTCGAGGCGGGTCAGCTCGACCTCGAGGTTTGCGCGGGCGGTGTCTTCCCACGCGGAGCCGAGCGGGGACTGGTAGATCGTCTCGTAGCTCAGGAGCTTCTTGACGAGCGCCATACGGGCCTTGGTGAACTGCAGGTCGTCGAGCTCGCTGAGTTCGGCGCGCAGCGACGTGCGAAGCTTCTTGTAGTCCTGCGGGCTGCAGGCCAGGCACGCCAGGTCCGCGTCGACGAGCACCTGCGCGTCGAAGTCGGTGCGCGGTGCACGGTGGCGCGTGAGGAACGCGATCAGCTCGTCGACGCGGGCGACGACCTCCTCGGGCACGCCGAGGTTGGTGAGGCGGTTGTGCGCGTGATCGATGCATCGGGTGGAGGCGAAGTTCGCCTGGAATCCACCGAGCTTGATCTCGAGGGCCTTGTTGAGGAAGGCGCCGTGGTACCACGCGGCGACGCGCAGGATGTCGGGATCGTGCGCGGACGACGAGATTTCATCAATGTGGGTGAGCGTGTTCATGAGCCGACGCAGGTTGTGCATCTGGCGTTCGGGCGCGCTCCAACGCTCCGCGAGGTCGATGCTCTCGATTTCGAGATCTGACTGGGTCGCGGTTGCGCCGATTTGCTGCATGGCGTCGACGAAGGACGTCAGCAGCCACTGAGGTGCTTGAGCACCCATGGGCCACCTCCTTGCTGAGGAATACCCGAGCCATGCTAGTGCGCTTTTGCACGAAGGTCACGTTCGTTGGTAAAAAACGGGGAAAATCCCGATGGATTCCGTGAAACTGTCAGATGGGAAATGGCGAAAAATGAGCGAAAAAACCGTGTGTGCTGACCGGTGCGTTACGTCTTTCACGCTGTGGGCAGTTCGATGCGAACGGTGAGGCCGCCGCCTTTCGTCTTGGTGAGGGATGCATTGCCCTTGTGAGATGCGAGGATGCCGGAGACGATCGCGAGGCCGAGGCCGGAGCCGCCGGACTTGCGGTTGCGCGATGTGTCGGCGCGGTAGAAGCGTTCGAAGACGCGTCCGCGGTCGGTTTCGTCGATGCCCGGCCCATGGTCGCGCAGTTCGACGATAGCGGTGTTGCCGCTGCGTCCGAGCGCGATTTCGACGGGGGAGCCTTCGGGGGTGTAGCGCACGATGTTGCCGATGAGGTTGGTGAACACCTGCGAGAGACGGTCGCGGTCGCCGGGGACGATGAGGGTCATCGGGGGAGTGCGGCTGTTGATGCCGGTGAGTCCGACCGTGCGCGTGGGGTCGAGGGCTTGGAGGTCGAAGACGGCGTTGTCTGCGAGCTTGACGAGGTCGATCTCGGTGATCTCGAGGGGCCGTCCCTCGTCGAGGCGGGCGAGGGTGAGGAGGTCCTCGACGAGCGTGGCCATGCGTGAGGATTCGGAAGCGATGCGCCCCATGACTTCCTCGATGCGCTCGGCGGGCACGCCGCCCATGGTGTAGAGCTCGCAGTACCCGGAGATGGCTGCGAGAGGGGTGCGTAGCTCGTGGGAGGCGTCGGAGACGAATCGCTTGATCTTTTGTTCCGAGGCCTGGCGGGCGTCGAAGGATTGCTCGACCTGGGTGAGCATGGCGTTGAGGGAGAGCGAGAGGGAGCCGACCTCGGTGGTGGGAGGGCGCGGGGTGACGCGCTTGGTCAGGTCGCCGGCGGCGATCTTTCCGGCGGTGGATTCGATGGAGCGCAGGGGGAGGAGGGCGCGGCGCACGAGGACGCGCCCGGTCCAGCCCCCGATGAGGACGATGATGATGCCGGCGACCGAGAAGTACGAGGCTGTGGTACGCAGGGTGTGCTGCATGTCCGACAGGGGCAGGGCGATCGTCATGTATCCGGAGAAGTGTCCGGAACCCTGCTCGTACACGGGGACGACGAGGGCACGCCAGCCGAGGCCGGCTATGGAAGAGGAGACGGTGACCGGGAGGGTGCGGAAGGATGAGACGGGCGCGGAGCTCATGTCGACGAGTTCGGGCAGGTGGGGCTTGCCCGAGGCCTTGAGGGTGTCCTCGGAGTAGAAGTAGCGGTCGCCCCCGTCGGCGTTATGGATATGGATGTAGTAGAGGGTGGGGATGCCGCCCTGTCCGTCGGCGGAGAAGGTTGCCGCTGACCCGGAGATCTGCATGGTGTGCGCTGTGGCGACGAGCTGGTCGTCGATCTGAGAGGTGAGGTGGCGCTGAAGGAGGCCGATCATGACCGTGCCGGACAGGGACAGTCCGATGGCCAGGAGTAGCGTGATGAGCGTGACGAGCTGCGCGGAGAGTGGCTTGGAGTCCCACCACGCCTCGATGCGTTGGGCCAGGCTGCGGTGCACGTCAGTCCTCAACGCGCAGGATGTAGCCGACCCCGCGCTTGGTGTGGATCAGCTCCCCGGAGGCGCCCTCGACGGCGAGCTTGCGCCGCAGGTAGGAGATGTAGGACTCGACGATGGCGACTTCACCGTCCCAGTCGTATTCCCACACGTGGTCGAGGATCTGCATCTTGGAGACAACGCGGCCGGCGTTGATGACGAGGTAGCGCAGGAGCTTGAACTCGGTGGGGGACAGGTCGATGGGGACGCCGGCGCGCGTGACTTCGTGGGCGTCCTCGTCGATGACGAGGTCTCCGACGCGCAGGAACGCGTCGTCTTCTTCGGAGCCCATGGTGCGGCGCAGGATGGCGCGGATGCGGGCGACGACCTCTTCGAGGCCGAAAGGCTTGGTGACGTAGTCGTCGCCGCCGACGGTGAGGCCCTGGATTTTGTCGCGCATGTCGTCGCGCGCGGTGAGGAAGAGGACCGGGGTGGTGATGCCGGCGTCGCGCAGGCGCCTGGTGACGGTGAAGCCGTCCATGTCGGGGAGCATGACGTCGAGGACGATGAGGTCGGGGCGCGAGGCCTGGGCTTCGTGAAATGCGCCGCTGCCGTCTTCGGCGGTGACGACATCGAAGCCGGCGAAGCGCAGGGACGAGGCGAGGAGGTCGCGGATGTTGGGCTCGTCGTCGACGACGAGTAGTTTTGCTTCAGTTCCCGGGGTGCTCATACAACTAGTGTCACCCATCTGTCTGAATGTTTCCTGTGAGGTAGGTGGGAATAATGGTGCTGCCTCTGTTTGCTTCGTCACCTCAGTCGGTCGTGCAGGGGAAGAGGACAAGAAAAGGCGCGGAAAAGATATGCAAGAATTGAAGAATGTCATCCAACAACTCAGCGGACGTCATGTCTCCCGACGGCGTCGAATTCCAGCACGTGTCCCCCAAACTCGCCACCCTGCGCCTCGGTAACGCGCTCGCGGCCTGCGGTGCCCTGTGCGGTGCGATCTCCGGCCTCGTCCTCATCGTCGACATCCCGGCACTGTGGTGGCTCATGCTTGTGCCTGCCGCCATCGCACTGTTTTGCCTGTGGCTCGTGCCCGCCCAGGTGCGCGCCCTGCGCTACGCCTTGGCCGACACGGACTTCGTCATCCGCCGAGGGGTCTTCAATCGCTCGCTGACCCTCGTGCCCTACGGCCGCATCCAGTACGTCGACATCTACCAAGGTCCCGTGCTGCGCCTGCTCGGTATCTCCACGATCAAGCTCTCGACCGCGAGTGCGAAGACCGACGCGGCGCTCAGCGGTGTGCCCGTCGCAGACGCGGCCCGCCTGCGCGACGTCCTGGCGGAGCGCGGCTCGGCGGAGCTGATGGGCCTATGAGCGCGGACCTCTCCTCCGACGGCATCGCCCCCGAGGACTGGAAGCTGCTTCACCCGCTCACCTACGTTCCCCGCGTCGCAGGAAGCGTCACGGGTCTCGTCGGCCTGGTGTCCCTGAGCAATGCGTCCGCTATTGGGCGCATGCTCAACGGCGAGACGCCGCAGTGGTTTGAAACCACCGGCATCTTCCTCGGTCTGGCGTTTATCGCGGGCATCGTCCTCGCCATCGCGGGTGCGTACTGCTACCTGTCGTGGACGAAGACTCGCTACGCGGTGAGCAATACGGCAATCTGGTACCGTGCCGGCATCCTCAAGCGCACGCAGCGTCATGCGCGGCTGACGCGCATCCAGACGATCAACGTGTCCTACTCGCTCGTCGGGCGCCTTCTGCGCCTGGGGTATCTGGACATCGAGGTCGCCGGCGGAAACGACTCGAGCATCAAGCTGGGCCTGCTGCCCGCGCAGCGCCTCGAGGAACTGCGCGCCCTCCTCCTGGCCCTCGCTTCGGGCGCAATCGACGAGGTCATGGATCCCGCCGGCCTTACCCCGGCCTCGGCCCGCGTGGTGACGGCGAAAACCCCGCTGGAGGCCCCGGAGCGCCCCGTTTTCAAGGTCGGATTCGTCAAGCTCCTGGTCTCGATGCTGGCGACCATCGACAACGCGATTGCCCTGTTTTTCGGCATCTTCCTCCTGGGTCTCAACGGCTTCCTCGTGGGTGTCGTCGGGGTTACGTCGATCATGAGTTTCCTGGGCATCCTGGCGGGTGCGTTCAGCCTCCTGGCGGGCGTCTGGGCGCGTTTCGATCGAGAGTTCGGTTTTAGGGCGGCGATCGCGGCCGACGGTGTGCGCATCGATCGTGGCCTGACGGCTCGCCGTCACGTGACGATCCCTCCGGGGCGCATTCACGCCATCGAGGTCACCCAGCCGCTGGTTTGGCGCCTGTTTGGCTGGTATTGCGTGGAGATCACGCAGGCCGGCAACTCGGCCCACACGACGGATGAGAAGAACAGAGGCATGCAGGTCGACGTGGCCTCCGACGTACTGCTGCCCGTCGGCAGCCGCGTGGAGGTCATCCAGGCGATCGCGATGGCGATCCCCGACCTGGGGGTCGACGATCCCGACGGCTTCCTGGAGTCCCTCCACACGGGTAGGCGCGAGGACCGCTGGATGACTCCCATCCCGCCCAGCGCCAGGATCCTGGATCCCGTGGTATATAGCCGCCGTGCCTTCGGCCTGACTGACGCCGTGTTTGCGATCCGCGACGGATTCTTCAACCTGCGTTTCTCGATTATTCCTCTGACGCGCATCCAGTCGGTGTCGCTGCAGCAGGGGCCCATTCAGCGCTGGCGCCGCGTTGCCTCGGTGCGCGCCGACCTCGTCCCCGGGCCGGTGGCGTCCATGGCCGAGCACGTCGAGGCGGGCCGCTCGCTGGAACTGTGGGCGCACCTGTCCGAGGCCTCGAAGGTACGCCGTGAGGCCGAGGCTCCCGAGCGCTGGCTCTCGCGCGTCACCGAGATCGTCGACGCGACCTCGCAGCGTGCGGAGGGCGACAAGTAGTCCGATGATCGGCGACAATGGAGCCATGAGTACCCCCGGACGCCTCGGAATCGGCATCATCGGCATGGGCCACGTCGGGCCCGTCATTGGCTCTGCACTGCGCGCGGTCGGGCATCAGATCGTTGCCGTTTCCGCGTCGTCGGACGCCTCGCGAGAGCGCGCCGACGCGATGCTCCCGGGCGTGCCGATCGCCACGCCCGAGGAAGTCGTGCGACGCTCCGAGGTGGTCATCGTGGCCGTTCCTGAC
This sequence comes from uncultured Actinomyces sp., assembly GCA_963551745.1. Lineage (GTDB taxonomy): Bacteria > Actinomycetota > Actinomycetes > Actinomycetales > Actinomycetaceae > Pauljensenia. Next base: position 11,721 of record CAUVIG010000022.1, on the reverse strand, counting down.
GACCAGATAGGCCCCCTCGTGAGCGGCCTGGCCGACCTGGGCGCCTGGCAGAGCGGACACATCGTCATTCACCTGTCGGGTGCCTCCGGCGTTGGGCTGCTCGCCGCCGCCGCGGGCACGGGGGCGATCCCGCTCGCCATCCACCCGGCGATGACGTTCACCGGCACCAGCGTCGACGTGGCGCGCCTCGTGGGCACGCCCTTCGCGGTGACCGCTGCGGCCCCCTTCCTGCCGATCGCCCAGGCGCTCGTCGTCGAAATGGGCGGCGAGCCCGTCGTCGTCGCCGAGGACGACCGGCCCCTCTACCACGCGGGTCTCGCTCACGGTGCCAACTTCATCGCCGGCATCACCGTGCAGACGACGCGAATTCTCGCCGAGGCTGGCATCGAGAACCCCGCCCTGTACGTGCGCCCGCTCCTCGAGGCTGCCCTCGACCGGGCTCTCACCGAGGGGATCGCGGGCATCTCCGGGCCCGCCGCCCGCGGGGACGCGGGAACGATCGCCGCGCACGCGCGCTGCCTCGGGGACCGGGAGGGCCTCTCGGGGGAACGCGACACCTACGCGGACATGACCCGCGCCCTGACCCGTCTGCTGCGAGACGCTCGTCTCCTCGACGAACGGGCCGCCACCAGCGTCGAGGCCGCCCTCCTCGACCCGGGTGCCTGACAACCACACACCCAACCAGCGCGCGACGTGCGAGAGAGAGTGGGTGCGCCCCCGCCTCGTCTTGTGAACGCGGGGCGTGAGGAAAGCGACTCGATTACGCGCCGGCGGTCCGAAGTTGCAAGAATAGAACTATGACTCACCGTCCTGTCCTGACCCACACGCGTGCCGAGTTGTCCGATGCCCTGTCGCGCCTGCCCGGCACCAAGGCCCTCGTGATGACCATGGGTGCCCTCCACTCCGGACACCTGCAGCTCGTGCGCGAAGCCCGCGAACTGGCCGATCACGTGATCGTCACGATCTTCGTCAACCCGACGCAGTTCGCGCCCGGCGAGGACTTCGACGCCTACCCGCGCACCTTGGACGCGGACATGGACGCCCTTGAGACGGTGGGGGCGGACCTCGTGTGGGCGCCCGCACCCCAGGACGTGTACCCCACGCCCGCGACCGTGACGATCGACCCGGGTCCGATCGCGCGCGTCCTTGAGGGGAAGACGCGCCCCACGCACTTCGCGGGTGTCGCACTCGTGTGCACCAAGGTCGTCAACCTCGTGCGCCCCGACGTGGCCCTGTACGGACAGAAGGACGCCCAGCAGCTGGCCGTCCTGCGCACCGTCTTCGCCCAGCTGGACATCCCCGTGCGCGTCCACCCCGTGCCGATCGTGCGCGCGGAGGACGGCGTCGCCCTGTCCAGCCGCAACCGGTACCTGAGCGACGACGAGCGCATCCGCGCCCGTGCCCTCTCGCGCGCGCTTCGTCGCGGAGCCGAGGCTGCCGAGGCCGGGGCCACGCCCGCGCAGATCGTCGCCGAGTGTCGCTCGGTGATCGAGGACGAGGGCGGCATCGACCTGGACTACATTGCGCTCGTGGACGCGGGGACCTTCGAGATCCTTGCGGGCACCGAGTCCGTGCCCGTCGGCGAAGGCGCGGCTGCGCCCACGATTCTGTCCGATGGCTCGCGGGAGGCGCGTATTCTTATCGCCGCCAAGGTGGGCACGACTCGCCTCATCGACAACATGGAGGTGCCGCTGCGCGACGCCTGCGCCTCTGACGGACGTCTCGCCGAGCGCGCGGGGGAGAACGCATGATGGAAATGACCCGCGAGATGGCGATCGGTAAGATTCACCGCGCCGTCGTTACCGGCGCCGACCTGCACTACGTCGGCTCGATCACGGTGGACGAGGACCTGCTGGACGCCGCGAACATCGTGCCCGGACAGAAGGTCGACATCGTCGACGTCAACAACGGCGAGCGCCTCTCGACCTACACGATCGCGGGCGAGCGAGGCAGCGGCACGATCCAGCTCAATGGGGCGGCCGCCCACAAGGTGACCGTCGGTGACCTCGTCATCATCATGGCCTACGCCCAGGTGCCCGAATCCCTCGTACGTCAGGTGAAGCCGTCCGTCGTCTTCGTCGACGAGGCCAACAAAATCGTGAGCGCCGGTGACCACGCGGGGTCCGTCCCCGAGGATTCTGAGCGTGCCCGCGAGCTGGGGCTGAAGAGCTCTGGCGTCTGATTGACACGCCTGCAGGAGCGTCCACTCATCCGAGTGGGCGCTCCCTTGTTTGCGCTTCGTTTCGTGCACCTTTGCCCGCTTGATGACAAGCCCTGTTCACAATTGTCCATACCTTGTCTTCGCCCGGCACTGATACGCCCGTCATACCTATCCTCGAAGAACCGTACGAAAGGATGGTGGGGCATGAGCAAGCGAACGTCTCGGACGCGCCACGCACTCGCCGGATACGCGTTCCTGTCACCCGCCCTGATCGGCGTTCTTATCTTCATGGTTGTGCCCATCGGGGTCATCATGTGGGTGAGCCTGTACCGGTGGGATCTGATCGGGGACACGCGATACGTGGGCCTGGCCAACGTCACGAACGTGCTGAGCGACCCGGCCTTCCTGTCGTCCCTGCGCACGACGATTCTCTTCGTCCTCCTCGTGGTCCCCATTCAGATCATCCTGGGCCTGCTCCTCGCGAACCTGCTGACAAAGGGCGTGCGAGGAACCGTCGTCTATCGCACGCTCATCGTCATCCCATGGATCGCGCCTCCGCTGGCCCTCGGCGTCGTGTGGTCGTGGATCTTCGCTCCCACCGGCGGCCTCCTCTCGGCGCTTGCGGGCACTCGACTAGAAATTCTCGTGTCGCCCACCTGGGCGCTGCCCGCGGCGGCTTTCGTCGTCGTCTGGTCGAACGTGGGGTACACGGCGCTCTTCTTTATCGCCGGATTGCTTGCGATCCCGCGTGAGCTCACCGAGGCCGCGACCGTGGACGGCGCCTCCTCCTCGCAGGTGTTCTGGCACATCAAGATGCCCCTCCTGCGCCCGACCTTCTTCTTCGTCTCGGTCACCTCCGTGATCTCGGTCTTCAACGTCTTCGATCAGATCTACGCCCTGACCAAGGGCGGGCCGTCCGGCTCCACCGAGGTCCTCGCCTACCTGATCTACAAGGAGGCCTTCGAAACCGGAAATGTCGGCCGCGCCGCAGTCATGGCCTGCGTGATGATGCTGCTCCTCATGTGCCTGACGCTGGCCCAGAACCTGTACTTCCGGAAGAGGACCACGTATGAGCTCGTCTAAGTCGCACTCGCGTCGGCCCTGGTGGTCGACCCTGGGGATCTACGCGGGGCTGTCGCTGGCCGCGTTCATCATGGTCATCCCGCTGCTCTTCAGCTTCATCACGGCCTTCAAGTCGCCGCAGGACTTCGCTTCGCACTCGCCCTTCGCGCTGCCCTCGCCGCCCTCCCTGGCCTCGTTCCAGGCGATCCTGACGGGACGAGTCAACTTCGGCGACGCGATCATCACGACGCTTCTCATGGTCGTGGTGATGGTCGTCGGGCAGCTGTTGTCCTCCGTGCTGGCCGCCTACGCGTTTGCGCGCATCGAGTTCCCGGGACGCGACATCATCTTCTGGCTCTTCCTGGGAACCATGATGATTCCGGCGTCGGTCCTCGTCATCCCGCTGTACCTCATGATGGCGAAGATGGGGCTCAACAACACCTTCTGGGGCATCGTCCTGCCCTTCGTGTTCGCCTCGCCCTACGCGGTGTTCCTGCTGCGTCAGTCGTTCCGTCAGATTCCCCAGGAAATCATCGACGCGGCGACCATGGACGGTGCCGGGCAGATGCGCATCCTCTTCTCCGTCGTCGTTCCCGTGTCGAAGCCGATCATTTCGACGCTCGTGCTCATCACGGTTGTGAGCCAGTGGAACTCATTCATGTGGCCGCGGATTATCGCCGCGACCAGGCCGCGCGTCCTCACGGTTGCGACGGCCGCGCTGCAGAGCCAGTACAACGCTAATTGGACGTATGTCATGGCGGCGACAACCATCGCGCTCGTGCCCCTGATCGCTCTGTTCATCGTCTTTCAACGACACATCGTTGAGTCAATTGCCCTGACGGGCATCAAGTAACAACACAACCCATCACAACTGGAGGTCTTCATGAAAAGGCGTTTTGTTACCGCCACCGCCCTGATTGGTGCCGCGTCGATGCTGATGGCCGCCTGCTCGCAGGGTGGCAGCGCGTCGAGCGAGGCGGGCACGTCCCTGACCCTGCGTCTGTGGGATGATCAGGCTGCCCAGGCGTACGAGGCGGCGCTCCCCGCGTTCACCGAAGAAACGGGGATCACGGTCAACGTCGAGGTTGTCCCGTGGTCGGACTACTTCACGGGCCTGCGTTCTGAGCTCGCCGCGGGCACCGGGCCGGACGTCTTCTGGTCCAACACGAACAACTACACCGAGTACGCCCGGGGCGGCAAGATCGTCAACATTGACGAGGAGTTCCCCGCCTCCGAGCGTGACGGCTGGCTTCAGGGGGCCATCGATCAGTACACGGTCGACGGAAAGCTCTACGGCGTCCCGGTCCTCACCGATCCGTCGATCGCGGTGTACTACAACAAGTCCCTCCTGGATGCGGCCGGTGTGAGCATCGAGGACCTGCAGAACCTGTCGTGGGACCCGAGCGCCTCCACTGACTCTCTGCGGGAGATCACCCGCAAGCTGACGCTGGACTCGTCGGGCCGCAACGCGGCTGACCCTGCCTTCGATGCGGACCACATTGTCCAGTACGGATACAACGCCGCGCTGGATGGCCAGGCCATGCTCATTCCGTACCTGGGCTCGGCCGGTGCCACACTGCAGGACGAGAGCGGGCACTTTACGTTTGCTAGCCCCGAGGGTGACGCCGCGGTCGGCTACCTGGTGGACCTCATCAACAAGGAGCACGTCGCCCCCTCGGCGGCCGATACGAACGACAACGGCGACTTCAGTCGTGACCAGTTCCTGCAGGGTAAGATCGCCCTGTTCCAGTCCGGTGCGTACAACCTGGCGAACGTGGCCGAGGGCGCGTCCTTCGAGTGGGGCCTGGCTCCCCAGCCGAAGGGTCCCGCAGGTGCCGTGACGGTCGGGAACTCCGTCGTCGCCGCCGGTTCGACGGCGAGCGCGAACCCCGAGGCTCAGCACAAGCTGCTGGCGTGGATGGCTGGCAAGGATGGCGGTGCCGCACTGGGTAAGACCGGCGCCGGCTTCCCCGCGAACGAGAAGGCCCAGGCGACGTGGACCGCGTACTGGTCGGACAAGGGCGTCGATACCTCGGTCATGGCGAAGACCCCCTCGGGCACGATCATGGCGCCCTTCGGCGCGAAGCTGGGCGCGGCAATGGACGCGTACAACGGGGTGCTCAAGGAGGTCTTCCTGGGACGCACCGGCGTGCATGAGGGCGTCCAGGCTGCCCAGGACGCCGCCAACGCGGCGATCGATCAGTAGCCGTCACAGACTTGGGACAGGCGTCGGCGGGACACGTTCTCGCCGGCGCCTCAATAAGGAGTACACGAATGGATACCGTGCTCGGCATTTACGCCCACCCCGATGACGCGGACGTGGACGCGGGCGGGTCTCTCGCTCGCTTTGCGCGCGAAGGGGCGAGGGTCGTCGTCGCCGTTGTCACGGACGGCGATGCGGGAGGCTCCGACCAGGATCTGCAACAGCGGATGGGGGAGCTGCGTCGCGATGAACAGCGCCGCGCGTGCGAGCATCTGGGTGTCACGGAGCTCGTCATCTTCGACGGCTACCCCGACGGTATGGTGACACCCTCCCACGGCCTCGTACGCGATATCGTCGCCCTCATTCGACGCGTGAAACCGAACCTGATCCTCACCCTTTCACCCGAATACAACTGGTCGTCCATCTACGCCAATCACCCGGACCACCGGGCCGTGGGTGCCGCAGTCACGGACGCCGTCTACCCGGCCGCGCGCAATCCCTTCGCCTTCCCCGAGCTGCTCGACGAGGGCCTGGATCCTCACGTCGTCGAAGAGGTGTGGTTCCAAGGTGGCCCGTCGACGAACCACGTCGTCGAGTTGGGCCAGTCGGATATCGACGCCAAGGTCAGGGCGGTGCGCGAGCACGTCACCCAATTCGACGACCTCGACCGGATGGAGTCCTGGATCCGACAGGGCACCCGCGACGCGGGGAGCCCCCACGGCTACGCGGGGGGAGAAGAATTCTTCCGCTGGGACACGCGCGGGTGAAGGCCCGGTAGTCGGCCTGTTCTCCAGGCTGTGCCCCGGCCTCGTCTGTACGAGGCCGGGGCACAGCGCGTCGATGGGCACGCAGGGAGGACGGTCCCCTCAGTCGAAGGCCGCGGCGACCAGTGGGTTCGTGCGGATCGCCTGGTCGAGCACGTCGCGCGCGACGTTGACCGAGTCGACCAGGGGGTGCAGCGCCAGCGCTTGCCACGCGAGAGTGGGATCGCGCTCGCGGGCGGCGTCGATGACGAGGTTCTCGCAGGCCTTCACGGATTGGACGAGGCCGAGGGCCGCGCCGCTCAAGGGCGCAACCGGCATCGGATGGACGCCGGAGGCGTCGACGTCGCAGGGAACCTCGACGACGTCCGTGTCGCGCAGCGTCGGAATCGAGGAGAAGCCGCCGTCGCCGTTACCGACGTTGAGGATCATGCGCGCCGGAGTGTTCGTAGCGAGCGCGTTCATGAGGTCGAGAGCCACCTTTTGGTAGCCGCCGCCCGCGATGTCCTCGGCGCGCCTGCCGGAACGCTCGTCGACGTCGCGGGCCTCGGCCATGTAGGTCGCCTCCCGGTCGGCGAGGGCCTCGATCCACGTCCGTCCGGCCTGCTCGGGGTCAGAGAAGACGGCGTTGTAGAAGGCTTCCTGCTGATCGCGCAGGTACTCGCCGCGGGTGTGGTCCTGGTGGATGCGGGTCATGGCTTCGCGATGGCAGTAGTAGTAGAAGAGGTATTCGTTGGGGAGGGCGCCCAGCGCGCGAATCCAGTCCGTGCCGATGGCGCGGGATTCTTCCATGGATCCCAGGGCCGCCTCGTCGGCAAAGAGGCGCGGGAGGATGTCGCGGCCGCCGACCGACAGCGAGCGCAGCCAGCCGAGGTGGTTGAGGCCCACGTAGTCGAAGGACACGTCGGCGCGCTCCTCCTCGGGAACGCCCAGGGCGTTCAGCGTGCGGTTGACGAGCCCGATGGGGGTGTCGCAGATGCCGATGACGCGCTTGCCGAGCACGGAACGCATCGCCTGGGTGATGATCCCGGCCGGGTTCGTGAAGTTGATGAGCCAGGCGTTCGGGCACAGCCGCTTGGCAGCGTGGGCCAGCTCGAGTGCCGGTCCGAGCGAACGGAACGCGTAGCAGTAGCCGCCCACGCCAACGGTCTCCTGACCGAGCAGCCCATGGTCGAGGCCGCAGTGTTCGTCGAGGACCCGTCCGCAGGTCCCGCCCACGCGCATCGCGGAGAACACGAAGTCGGCTCCGGGAAGTGCCTCGTCGATGTCCGTCGTCGCGCGCACGGCCGGGGAGTGCGGGAAGTCCAACGAGGACAGCACGGCCATCATTGCGTCGAGCCTGCGCGCGTCCGTGTCGTACAGGATGACGCGGTCGACGTCGAGGGAGGCGTAGTCGCCGCGCCCCGAGCGTGAACGGGCCAAGACGTCGATCATCGCGGGGACCCGGAAGCCCCCTCCTCCGACGATGGTGAGCTGCATGGCGGGCATCCTCTCTGGATACGTATAGTGGTGGCTCACTGACATATTGTAGTCGCGCTCACGTCTAGGAGGATCTGTGCCATCTCGAGTACCCGCCGCATCTCAGTTCGCGGTGTACGGTCCGACCTTCCTTGACGTGGTCATGGGGCCCCTCGATGGTCCTCCGCTTCCCGGCCGCGAGGCCTGGGTGGCCGGAGCGCTCATGTGCGCGGGCGGCGCGGCCAATCAGGCGATTGCGCTGGCTCGCTTGGGCGTACCCGTGCGCCTGCACGCTCGTGTGGGCGTCGATCAGATGGGTCAGTTCGTGGACGAGATGCTCGCGCGCGAGGGCGTGGACACCTCCTTGTGTGAGCGCGTAGGCGATCAAAACGTGACCGTCTCCCTGTCCTTCGACGGTGATCGCGCGATGACCACGCGCGGGACGACCAAGTTGCCCCGGTTGGGAGGCGACGCGCCGGCGTGCCTGCTCGCAGACGTGCGGGGAATCAGCGCGAACGGTGAGGTTGTCTCTTCGTGGCGCGAGCGCGGGACGTGGGTGCTGGCGGACACGGCATGGGACGAGGCCGGAGCCTGGGACCCGGCCGACCTGGAGGCCTTGCGCGTGGCTGACGTGTGCACGCCCAATGAGGAGGAGGCGCTCGCCTACGCGCGCACCGAGAACGTGGAGGACGCCGCGCGTTGGTTCGCGTCGTTTGGGTGCGACTGCGTAGTCACCTGCGGCAAGAACGGCGTAGTTGCATGCGTTGACGGACAGATCCTGCGCGTGCCGGCACCCGCGGTGAGGGCGGTGGATACGACGGGTGCGGGGGATGTTTTTTCGGCGGCCCTGGCCTGGGCACGCCGAAAGCGGCGCATGCCGTGGCCCGAGGCGCTCTCTCTCGCCTGCGCGGCCGCCGCCCACTCCACGCAGGGGATCGGCGGGTCCGCATCCGCTCCCTATGCGGCCGACCTCCCGGTGCGTGAGGAGCCCAACCGGGCCCCTGCCTCGTCGCGGGGCTAAATCCCTGTACGATAGGCGCATGACCGATTCTTCTTCCATGCCCACGCAAGCACCCGCAGACGACACCCCCGAGCAGGTCAAGGTTCGCGCGGCTAAGCGCGCACGCCTCATGGAGGCCGGCATCCCCGCCTACCCCGTACGCCTGCCGATCACGACCACCATCAAGGCTGTGCGTGAGAAGTACGCGCACCTCGAGCCCGGCGAAGAGACCGAGGACTACGTGGGCCTGGCGGGCCGTGTCATCCTTGCGCGTAACGGCGGCAAGCTCTGCTTCGCGACCCTCATGGACGGCGAAGGCAACAAGATCCAGGTCATGCTCTCCGCCGCCTCCGTCGGTGCCGAGTCCCTGGCGGCCTACAAGAATGACGTCGACCTGGGCGATCACCTCTTCGTCCACGGCCGCGTGATCTCCTCGCGACGCGGCGAGCTGTCGATCTTCGCGACGCCCACCGAGGCCACGCCCGAGGCGCAGGCCGAGTATGAGGCCGCCTCCGCGGCGCTGCCCGCCCCCGACGCGTCGTGGGCCATCGCCTCCAAGGCGCTGCGCCCCCTGCCCAAGACGTGGACCACCGAGGACGGTGAAGAGATCACCCTGTCCGAGGACCAGCGCATCCGTCGCCGCGAGCTCGATCTCATCACGCGCCCCGCCGCGCGCGACATGGTGCGCATCCGCGCGGCCGTCAACCGCTCGATCCGCGAGAACTTCTTCCGCCGCGACTACATCGAGCTCGAGACCCCGATGCTGCAGATGATCCACGGCGGCGCCGCCGCCCGCCCCTTCACGACGCACATGAACGCGCTCGACACCGATCTCTACCTGCGCATCGCCACCGAGATCTACCTCAAGCGCGCGGTCGTCGGCGGCGTGGATCGCGTCTTCGAGATCAACCGCAACTTCCGTAACGAGGGCATGGACTCCTCGCACAGCCCCGAGTTCACCGCCCTGGAGGCCTACGAGGCCTACTCGGACTACAACGGCATGGCTGACCTGACGCGCGACCTCATCCAGCAGGCCGCCCGCGACGCCTTCGACCTGTCCGAGGGCGAGGAGATCGTGCGCCTGGCCGACGGCACCGAGTACGATCTGTCGGGCGAGTGGGACCGCATTGACCTGTACGGCTCGACCTCCGAGGCCCTCGGCGAGGAGGTCACGGTGGAGACGCCGCGTGAGACCCTCGTCAAGTACGCCGAGCGCGTCGGCCTCGAGGTCGACGACTACGCCGTCGCCGGCAAGATCGTTGAGGACATTTTTGAGGAGCTCGTGGGCTCCAAGCTGTGGGCGCCAACCTTCGTCTACGACTTCCCCGAGGACACCTCCCCGCTGACCCGCTACCACCGCAGCCGCCCGGGCCTCACCGAAAAGTGGGACCTGTACGTGCGCGGCTTCGAGACGGCTACCGCTTACTCCGAGCTGGCCGACCCGGTTGTCCAGCGCGAGCGCTTCGAGGCGCAGGCCCTTGCGGCCGCCAACGGCGACCCGGAGGCCATGGTTCTCGACGAGGACTTCCTCATCGCCATGGAGCAGGGCTTCCCGCCGTGCGGCGGCATGGGTATGGGCATCGACCGCCTGCTCATGGTCCTCACCGGCCAGGGCATCCGCGAGACGATTCCGTTCCCGCTGGTCAAGCGCCTGGGCTGATCTGAGCAGACAAAGGGCCCGGGCCTCGTTCCCGTCGTGGACGAGGCCAGGGCCCTTTCTCGTGCGTGGGTGTCCCTCGGACTCAGATGTAAGAGCGTCGGGGCGACATGCGCGTGTGAACGAGGTCGAGGAGCTCGTGTGCGGCCCCGTCGTCGAGAACGAGGTCGGTGGTGACCCCCGCGCGCAGCGCCCCGAGGAGCGGCAGCGCCTTCGATGCTCCGGATACGACGCAGAGGCGGCGCGGGATCTTCTTGAGCGTGGCCGGGCTCGGGCCGGATGCGCGCTCATTGAGGTGCATGTTCGTGGAGCCGTCCTCGCGGATGAGGACGGTACACACGTCGCCGACGACCCCGTCGTTTTGGGCCGCCGCGATCTCGTTGGGGTCAAGGAATCCGCCCGAATAGACATGGGAGGGCAGGCGGGCCGACATGGAGCCGACGCCGAAGAGGGCGACGTCCGCGCTGTCGATCGTGTTGAGGACCGACTGAACGGAGCGTTCGCGCCAGAGCGCCTCTTTGGTGTCCGCGTAGTCGAAGAATGCGGGCACGGGGAAGTTCACGATGCGCCCGCCGATGGCCTTGGCGGCGCGGGCGATGATGGCCTCGGCGTAGGGCATGCCCGACTCGGTGGCGGTGGCCGCTCCGTTGAGCTGGACGACGGTGGAACCCGCAAAAGATACGTGGGGCATGGCGCGTGTCACTTCCGCGGTGGTGTTTCCCCAGGCGATGCCGAGGGTGATGCCGGGGAAGAGCATGTCGATGAGGTGTTCTGCCGCGACGCGAGCAACGTTGTGTAGGCGGTTGACCTCGGTGTGGACGTCGTGGACGGGGACGACGGAGACCTGGACGCCGAAGATGTCGGCGATTTGTCCCGCGAGGGTGCCCTTGAGGCCGGGGGAGGCGGACACTGAGATGCGCACCAGACCGATCTCTCGCGCGTGAGCGAGAAGTCGCGAGACCGAGGAGCGTGATATCTGCAGGTGGCGGGCGATTGTCTCCATCGTCTGCCCCTGGAGGTAGTACATTGAGGCGGCCTCATGCGCCTGTTCGTCACGTATTGTCACGTTTTCTAGTGTGCCATGCACAAGCGTGCAGATGTGTGACTTTGGAGATTAAGGAGTCTGGACGGTTGACATGCTGAAAGCGTGTCATATGGTCAAGGTCACACATGGGGGGCTGCACGGATGTGCACTCAGTTTGGGCTAACGTGCATCAAGTGTCATACTGTGATGTGCCCCGCGAAGCTTATCCGAGCGGATATTGTTCGACGGTACACAGTTGGCGGTGAAAGAACACCGGTGACCCGGCGCGAAGACGCGTCGGAGAAAGATAGGGAAACATGCTCACAACACTGCTCCCGGCAGCCGCCGATGCGGCTGTCCCGACCACAGGCCAGATTTTCTGGTCTGAGTTCCTC
>CAUVIG010000021.1:0-18517 GCA_963551745.1 uncultured Actinomyces sp. | reverse complement strand
AATCCCATTGCGAAACGCCAGGTGAACCTTGCCCAGAGTGATCAGCATAGATGGATGACCGCATTCTTCGAAGCATTGATGAAGAAGCGCAAGGTTGCCTTGCGAAGAGGCGAAGAGCTATCAAGCGGCGGTGAATACACGCTGCGGCCCGGAGTGCTGAAGGATCTGTGTGCGGGTAGAAGGACCGTTGAGAGCTTGACCGACCGCGACATTCGACTCAACATCACGCAGAAGGGAGTCGATATGCGTATTGGTCTCGATATTGCTTCGTTGGCCGAACGTGATCTCGTCACGCAGATCAGCCTCATCTCTGGTGACTCTGACTTCGTACCTGCCGCAAAGTATGCGCGTAGACGTGGCATAGATTTTGTACTTGATCCGATGTGGCGCAAGGTATCCACAAGCCTGGATGAGCATGTTGACGGTATCAAGTCGAGCGCAAGGTGTCCCTCGAAATAAGCATACGAACATCCTCCTTCTTGGATTAGATACGTTTCGGGTTGCTGTCTCAAGCGCGGTCGAGACGGTATACAAAAGGTCCGCAGCCCCTGCGGGTCTGCGGACTTGCGTGGAACTCCGGCGTTGCCGGAGTGCGCTCAGTGGCGGTCGGCCTTGCGTGAGCGCTTGGCGTCGGCGAGCTCGTTGAGCTGATCGATGTGCGCCTGGGCAACCATGACGTCGATGGTCGAGAACATGAGTGAACTCCTTGTGGGATTGTATTGAGTGTTCATTCCCTGCTTGACGAGGCCGAGGGTCACCCGGTCTGTAACGAGGAGTGTGCCAACGCGGGTTGCGTCGGCGCGACCCTGCGTTTCAAACAAGAAAAGCGCCGGACTAGCTTGGCAGCTTCGTCAGGCGCTTGATGGTTATACCTTATCCCTCACAATAGTCTCAATCAACCGTTCGGACAGTAAGATGCGTCGCACCAAAAACCAAGCAATTGCGAAGCAAAGTGGCTGTGTTGACACCATTCGAACATATGTGCGCACGCCGTCACAATTCGCTCGCGCAATCAGTGTTCTTTGGATGAGGACGAGCGAAGGTCACAGAGGGGTGTATGCGGATTCGTAGGAGTCCTTCAATCGCAGGCGCGTCCTTCGAGCCGATGCCGGATCTCACCTGGGAGCGGGTGTCGTCGGAGCGGGTAGGGAGAACATGCGCCGGGAGTGGATGTCGGAGAGTGGGGAGGCGCGTGGGGTATCCGAGGTAGCGGCGTTGTCAGGGCGTGAGAGGTAAGTTTCGGGCGCTAGAACTTTGCGAGTACCCCGGCATAGGCATAGAATGATAACGATTCTCATTCATATTCACGTGCGATGCACCTAGAGGACACCCTCCATGAACCCCACGAAGCACAGGAACCCGGGCCGCGCAGCTGCCCGGGCTTTCGCCGCCATGGCCCTCGCGGCCACCTCCTTCCTCGCCCCCGCAGCCACCCAGGCCGCCGACGAGGCCACAACCGGCCCCGAAGCCGCAACAGACACGAGCGCCGCAGACACGAGCGCCACCACCGCCGACGCCTCGACCGAGGACAGCTCCCCGGCCTCGTCCGCGGACCTGAGTGCCTGCTACGCCATGCGCACCGCCCCCGCAGGCACCACCGCCACCCTGGACCGCGGCCACGCCGACATCTTCGACCTGACCTCCGATGCAGCCGGCACTCTCACCCTGCGCATCAAGGAGGACGCCACGGGCTCCGGCGTCACGCGCGAGCCCGAGCAGACGCTCCTCGCTGTCAACAAGTCCACGCTTACCCAGATTCCTGCCTCCGTCAGCCAGGCAACCGACGCTCCCGCCGCCGCGTACCTGCTCGGCCAGTCCGGTGACAATCAGGCGAGCGTGCTGTGGCCCGGCTGGGACACCCTGGGCGTCGCCGCCGGTGGATATGACGCCGCGCGCTTCCACATCTCCTACACGGGCCCCGAGAACGGCCGCATCTATGCCTTTACCTCCAGCTTCACCGAGGGCACCAAGGCGGTCACCAATGATGGCAGCTTCGACCTGGCCCCCGAGGGCGACGACATTGACCAGCCCTATGCCGCCCACAAGCACGTCAATTGGCTGTTCACGCGCGCCGGCCGCTACACGCTGACCGTCCAGGCCAGTGCATGGACTCCCGGGAACACCGGCGCCGCCAACGCCCAGTCCGCGGCCCGCACCTACACGATCGATGTCGCCGACGAGGCCTCGTGCCTCGCCGAGTCCGCAGCGGCACCCTCGACCGACCAGGCGCAGCCCGCCCCCGGCGTGGGCCCCGGCTCCGTGGGCTCCACGAACAACCAGGCCGCACAGGACCAGTCCGGTAACGCGGCCCCCGGCGCGACGGGCGGCCCCACGGCCCCCGCGACCAACACGGGCGCGACCGGCACCACGAGCGGCGCGAACCCAGCCCCCGCCTCGGGCGCGCGCACCACGAGCGGAAGCAACGCCGGTGAGCGCTGCGTCGCCACCCGCATCACCCGCGAGGCCACCGAGGCCGAGGCCGCCACCCTGGCCTCCAACAGCGCGCCCGCGAACACCGCGCGCACGACGCTGACCGTGAGCGTCGGCGACGGTGCCACCGGCAATGCGACTGACGGCCACTTCGACCTCGGACCCGCGATCGAAAACGGCACCCTCGTCGCCCGCATCAAAGACGACCGCACGCAACCCGCCCAGTGGGTCGACCCCTCGTCCCTGACCTTCGCCCTCGGTGACGCCGCGCGCATCACCGCGCCCGCCGACCTCGGCTTCGTCGCCACCCCCGGCTCCAGCGTCTGGCTGATCCCCTCCACCCAGATCGCGGGCGTGCCCTGGCTGGGACTGAACTCCCAGCGCGAAGAGATCGTCACCGGCACCACCGGCCCCGTCCAGTTCACCCTCGACGCTGTCGAAGGCCCCGGACGCGTCGCCGTCTTCAACGCGGGCGCGCTCGGCTCAGGCGTCGGCGAGCACGTCTTCGACGGCCCCGGTACCGGCTACACGCTCGGCGCCAACACGCACGCCCACCAGAACTGGGTGTTTACCGCCCCCGGCACCTACACGCTGACCATCACCATGCGCGTCACCCCCAACGGCGAGGCGCTCGCGGGCAGCGGCTTCGGCTCCGGCGGCGACCTCACCGCCACTGGCGCGACCGGCCCCAATGGGCGACCCATGGTCTCCCAGGTCGTTGGCCGCACCGCGTCCGGCAAGGATTGCGACCTCTCCCTGGCCACCACCGGCGCCGACACCATCCCCCTGACCGTCGTCTCCCTCACCTGGGCGCTCACGGGCGCGGCCTGCGTGTGGGTCGGCGCGATCGGACGCCGCCGCAACCTGTGCAAAGCGCTGTGACCCCTCATTCACGAGGCCGACTCTCCTTCATCCCCCGCCTCCCCTTCCGTGGGTGGCGGGGGAGTGGGCGTATGCTCGCTGCCTCGACGTTAGCGCTCACGGCGACCCTGGCAGGGTGCGCGCCCGCGCCCGACCCCGCCAGCGACGGTGAACTGCGCGTCGTCGCCACGACCGGCATCCTCGCCGACCTCGTGCGTAACGTCGCCGGAGACCGCGTCCACGTCACGCAGATGGTGCCCGACGGGGCAGACCCGCACTCGTGGGAGCCCTCCCTGCGCACCGTGCGCGACGTGGCCTACGCGGACGTCGCCTTCTCCAACTACCTCATGCTCGAGGAGCACGCCCTCATCCGCGCCCTCGACTCCAACCTGCCCGCCGGCTCGCGCTCCGTCTCCGTCGCCGAGGAGGCCGCCAAGAACGGCGCGACCATCCTCCCCCTCGTCGAAGACCGCGCGCTCGACACCCCGTGGCTCGGCATGCGCGTGTGGGGAGACGGCGCCGACATGGGGGCCACCCGCGCCTCGCAGATCGACCTGACGACCACCGGCGTCGACGGGCCCGGGCAGGCCGCCGCCTACCTCACCACGTCCTTCGGGCAGCCCGAGATCGCCTTCGCGACCTCGGACGGCTTCAACGCCGCCACCGGATACGACACCGACACCGCGCAGCTGCCCGCCGACGCCCACCAGCACATGAGCTGGGCGTTCACCGCCCCCGGCGTGTACCGCGTCCACTTCCGCGCCAACCTCCGCACCACGCCCGGCGCCACGCCCGTCAGCGTCGGGGAAGGCACCGCCGTCTTCGCCGTCGGCACCCCGCCCGAGGAGATCGCCGCCAGTGAGGGCCGCCGCGTCCTGTCCGCTGGCCACGCCGACATCACCGTCAACCTCACCACCAAGCGCGTCGAACTCGCCTCCGACGCCGGCGCGCTGGGCGGGGACGAGGCATCGGCCCCCTGCGTGGGCGCAGGAACCACGGGCGCGGCCGTCGCCTCGACCATGGAGTGCACCGACCTCGACCAGATCGTCATCGAAGTGCCCACCCGCGCGCTCACGACGATCCCCGGGGAGGCCTCGTTCCGCTTCATCGGTGAGTCCGGCGCGAACGTATACATGCTTCCGCAGGCCGTCCTCGGCAAGCACGTCCACGGCGACATCGACCCCCACCTGTGGCACGACGTCCACAACGCCCAAGCGTACGTGCGCGTCATCCGCGACTCGCTGATCTCCGTCGACCCTGACGGCGAGGCCACCTACCGGGCCAACGCCGCCGCCTATCTGACGCGCCTCGACGAGCTCGACGCCACCGTGGCCTCGACCATCGCGTCCATCCCCGAAGAGCGCCGCAAACTCGTCACCACCAACGACGCCTACGCGTACCTGGCGAACGCCTACGGACTCACCGTCGCAGGCTTCGTCGCCCCCAACCCCAGCGTCGAACCCTCCATCGCCGACCGGATCAAACTCCAGGCCACCCTGTCCGACTCCTCGATTCCCGCGGTGTTCCTCGAACCCAACCTGGCGCGCACACGCTCCACCCTGCGCACCGCCGCCACCGACGCGGGCGTGGACATCTGCCCCCTGTACGGCGACACCCTCGACGACCAAGCACCCACCTACATCGACATGATGGAACACAACGCCCGCTCACTGGCACGCTGCCTGGGCGGCAAGGAGATGCCATGAAATCCTTCTCTTCCCGTCTGACTGCCGGCCGCGGTGTCGTCCGCCAGGACGGCCGCCGGCTCTGGGCCGGCCAGGACGACCGCCGGCTCTGCGCCCCGGGGGCGGCGGCCTGCCCGAGAGATCGCCACACGCGAGCTTCGCTCGGAGTGGTCGATCTCGAAGCCCGGCCAGGCCCCGCCGCCGCCCCCGGGGCTAGCCGGCGGCCGTCATCCGTGCGTGTGTCGTCCCGTGGGTGGGCATCACAGCTCGTCGTACGTCCAGGCCTCGCCGCTGCCCCCGGGGCTAGCCGGCTGTCCCGTCTCGGCATGTCGATGTTCGCCCTCATCGTGTCGGCTCTCCTCGTCATCGCGGGTGCCCCCTCTTCTTTTGCTGACCCGAGTCCCGACCCCGACCTCGCGCAGAGTGTGAGCGCTCACGAAGAATGGTCGAACGAGGCCAGCGAGATCAGCGTTGGGCACGTCGACCTCGGCCCCCGACTGATCGACGGGCAGTGGCGGGCCGGCCTGCGCCACGACGCCGAGAGCGGCGCCGTGTGGCGCGACCCCAACCAGACCGTCCTGCGGGTTTCCGACGCGGCCGTCATGACCGCGCCCGACTCCGCCGACTACCCCTTCCTGGCCGACGTCGCGGGTAAGCCCGTGTACGTCGTTCCCCAGACGCAGAACCCGGGCGTCGTGTGGCTCGGCTGGAACACGCAGGACCCCGCCGTCACGGCCACCATCGACCGCGGCCTCACCATGCGCGTCGGCCCCGTGAGCGGCCCCGGCCGCGCATGGCTGTTCCTGCAATCCGGTACCTTCGGCAAGCCTCTCCTGCTCGCCGACTCGGGCGCGGCGCCTGGCGACGTGTGGATCGACTCGGGCACGCACGTGCACGCCAACTGGGCGTTTTCCGCGCCCGGCACCTACACGGCGACCGTGACCTTCCTGGGCACGACCACCGCCGGCGAGGCCGTGACCGCCTCCACGACCCTGCGCTTCGCCGTCGGTGACGCCGCCTCCGCGTCCGAGGCCCTGGCCATGGCCGCGCCCGTGGCCGCCGCCGCCGATGGCGCCTCCGCTTCTTCCTCTTCCTCTGGGGCTGCACCAGCTGCTTCCGGGGCCGCCGACCCCGCTGGTTCCTCCTCTGCCGCGGGCGCCGCGTCGGGTGGGCTGCCCGACTGGGCCTTCCTCGCGATCATCGCCGTCGCAGTCCTGTCGCTCCTCGTGATCGGCGCCCTCGTCGTGGCGCGCTCGCGCCGCAGCCGTGCCGAACAGGCCGCCGCCATCGCCGAGGCCGACTCCCTCGCGCCCCTACCCAACGCTGGTGGCGAGGGAAGCGGAGAAGCGTCCCCGGCCTCGTCCGACTCTGCGCCCACACAGGGTGAAGGCTTGGGCGAACGCGGCCCCGGCCTCGTCGATCGGGGAGGGGAGCGGTGAGCCAGCTGCGCGTCACCGGACTGGGCGCGTCCCTGGGCGGGCGCAGCGTCCTCGAGGGCGTCGACCTGGAGGCCCGGGCCGGGGAGCTCGTCGGCCTCATCGGGCCCAACGGTGCCGGGAAGACCACGCTGATCCGCTCGATCTTGGGCTTGATTCCCTCCAGTGGGCGCGTCGAGACCGACGGCGCGATCGGCTACGTGCCGCAGCGCCACGAGTTCGCGTGGGACTTCCCGATCAGCGTGCGCGACGCCGTCCTGCAGGCCGTCACCGTGCGGCGAGGGCTGCTCGGGCGCGCGCGGACCCCGCACTTCCGAGCGGTCGAGGAGGCCCTGTCCCTCGTGGGGATGCGCGACCTCGCGAAGCGTCCCATCGGCGAGCTGTCGGGCGGGCAGCGCCAGCGCGTCCTCGTTGCCCGTGCCCTCGCGATCCGGCCTGCTGTGCTGCTCCTCGACGAGCCTTTCACCGGCCTCGACATGCCGACGCAGGAGATGCTCATGGACCTGTTCCGCGCGCTCGCGGACGGCGGGCGAGCCCTCCTCATGACCACGCACGACCTCATCGGCGCGCGCGCCGGGTGCGACCGCCTGTACCTGCTGCGGCGCACGATCATCGCCTCCGGGCGGCCCGAGGAGCTGGCCGACGCCGACCCGTGGATCCGCGCCTTCGACGTGCGACCCGACAACCCGATCCTCGACGCCCTAGGAGTGCGCGCATGAGCACCGTGATCCACGCGGCCGGACGTGCCCTCGTCCCGGCGGCGGACTTCCTGAGCCCCTACGACTTCTTCCGCGACCTGACGAATCCCGCGCTGGCGTTCCTGCCGCGCGCGCTGCTGATCGCGGTCGTCGCCGCGCTCGTGTGCGGCAGCGTCGGCGTGCACGTCGTCCTGCGCGGCATGGCGTTCATCGGCGACGCGGTCGCGCACTCCGTGTTCCCCGGCCTGGCGATCGCGTTCGTGTGCGGCGGGTCCCTGGTGCTGGGCGGCGCGCTCGCGGGAGTCGTGACCGCCGTGTTGGTGGCCTTGTTGGCGCAGAACCGCAGGCTTAAGGAGGACTCCGTCATCGGCGTGCTCTTCGTCGGCGCGTTTGCCCTCGGCGTCGCGATCATTGCGCGGGCGCCCGGGTACGCGGGGAGTCTGCAGGACTTCCTGTTCGGGTCGATCACCGGTATTCCGGCGTCGGATGTGCCCGTGGTGCTGTGCGGCGCGTTGTTTGTGCTGCTCATGCTGTTCCTGGCGCACCGGCCCATCGTGGCCGTGACCCTGGACCGCGAGAGCGCGCGGGCGGCGGGCGTGCACGTGCTGCTCGCGGATCTCTCTCTGTACGTCGCCGTGGCCCTGGCCGTCGTGATCTCCGTGCAGACGATCGGCAACGTCCTGGTGCTGGCCCTGCTCGTCACCCCCGCGGCCACCGCGCGGCTCCTGTGCGACCGCCTGGGCACCATGATGATCCTGTCGCCTGTGCTCGGGGCTTCGGGAGGCCTGGTGGGCCTGTACCTGTCGTGGGCGCTGGACGTGCCCACGGGCGCCACGATCGTCCTGGTGCTCACCGCCTGCTTCGTGCTCGCCTGGGTCTTCGCGCCGAGGCACGGGCTCCTCGCGCGGAGCCTGCGCGAGAGGCGTGGGTGAGGTCGGCGTTGCCGTCAGTGGGCCTGTGTGGGGGGGCCTGTGTGGGGGGGCTGTGTGTGGGCCTCTCCGAGGACCCGGCCCCGGCCTCGTGAACCTGTAATTCGCTTGTTAACCTGAACAACGGGTCATATGCTTGGCGGGGTAGCACAGTGTTCTGTGGCCCGCGTTTGTGGGCGGAGGTGAGGCGAAAGTGAAGCGGCGTCAGCGTAGCCGGTCGCGCGTGAGGAACAGCGTCGCCGTGGCTGCCGTGGGTGTGCTCGCGGCGGGCATCGTGTCGATTCCCACCGCCCCCGCGCACGCAGCCGACACGATCACCGCGGCCGATCAGGCCTACTTCTCGTACTACGGCCTGGATCGAGCGCGTACAAAGGGCTACACGGGCGAGGGAGTCACCATCGCGATGATCGATGGTCCGGTGGACACATCCGTGCCTGAACTCAAGGGTGCAAGAATTACGGCAAAGGAAACCTGCACCATAACGAGTTCTAATGGTTCTTGGACCCACGGCACCGGTGTGGCTTCTATCCTCGTGTCGGATGTTTACGGTGTTGCTCCCGGTAGCACGTTGCTGACATATCAGATTCCTTTTGGCAGTGGCGCTCCCTTCAGCACTGGTGATGATGGCGATCAGGCTCAGGATGATTGCTATACAGACACGCGTATCGTGAGGCGAAGTGAAACTGTCTGGGTGATGAATCAGGCGATGAATGATGGTGCTCAGATAATCAATCTATCCGCTTCGAGTTACGATGATGATGATCAGATGAAGTGGACGGTCGCTCGCGCTATGTCGAGCGGAGTGATTCCCGTTACTGCTTTAGGCAATAGTGCGCGTGATGACGATGTTTCGTCGTTGTCAAAGTGGTCCGGTGTCGTTGGTGTGACGGCGATTAGTACGGATGGGACGCGGCAGGATTACTCCTCGTGGGGTGAGGGAGTGGTGACGACATCGATCGGCGGGCCTGTGCTCTTCCGTAACATCGAAACTGGTGCTAACGACACTGTCTTTGGCACGTCGGTGGCCTCGCCGATCGTCGCGGGCGTTCTGGCGTTGGCGAAGCAGCGGTGGCCTGAGGCGACTTCCAATCAGCTCCTTCAGCTGCTGGTGAAGACGGGCTTGAATCCGGACCATGGGTGGAACAAGTACACGGGTTTTGGCGGCATCGATCCGGGCGCGATTTTGAATACGGACCCGTCGCAGTTCCCTGATGAGAACCCGTTGGCACAGAAGCAGGGCGGGTCGAGCCCGACGCCGGAGGAGGTTCAGCAGTACACGGATGGCGTCGTGGATCCGACGGATATCGTGAACGATAATTCGTACACGTATCGCGGCCTCGACGAGTCGAAGCTGAAGGATGGCCTGAACGTCTACCCGACGCACTTGGGCACGAGTCCGCGCTACCACCGGAAGTAGTTGTGGCGGCGTGCGCGAGGCCGTGTGGTGACTGTTCCCGCGATTGTTTCACGTGAAACATTGACACTGAGGCCCCAGCCCACCATCTGAACTGCCTCCCGTTTCTTGGACATCGAAATTGAAGTTCAGGGAATGGGAGGCTTTTCGTGTCTGTGGGTCTGGGGTTGAGGCATGATCGTTTGCTTCGGGAGCGGGCGGTGGAGATGTTTGAGAGGGGGTTTGGCTATGGTTTGACCGCCAGGAGGCTTGGTGTGTGTGCCGAGACTGTGAGAGAGTGGCAGAAGATGTACCGCGTGATCGGGAGGGGCGGGCTTCTTGCCATGGGAGGAAAACAGAGAACATACGACTATGAGACCAAGGTCGGCGCAGCGAGCGCCGTGGTTGATGGTGGGATGAGTAAGCCTGAGGCGATGGTGCGTTTCGGTATTGCGAGCGCGACACCGCTGAAGAATTGGTGCAGGCTGTACCGTGAGGGCGGCGCGCAGGCGCTGAAGCCCAAGCGCAAGGGCAGGCCGAAGGGGTCGGTGCGGGCGGTGCCACCAACGCGTGAGGAGGAACTCGCCGAGCGCGTGCGCAAGCTCGAGGCGCAGGTGGCGTACCTAAAAAAATCGATTGCCCTGAAGGCGCAGAGGCGCTCCCAAACCGGGTCAAAGCCCTAGTGGTCGCACAGCTTTCAGGGCGCGGTCACAAGCTGTGCGACCTCCTTGAGGCTGCAGGCCTTTCCAGGTCGAGCTACTACTACGTGCTGGCTCACCCCCAGCAGCCAACCAGAGCACAGCTACGTCTCAAGGTTGCCCAGATCTTTTCACGAACCCCCAACGGGTGCGGTCGCGCAGGTCGCCATGTGCCTGCGCGCTGAGGAAGGGGAGCGCATCGCCGACAAGACGGTCTTGAAGATGATGCGCGAGATGGGTCTGCGCTGCGGCATACGCCGCGAGAGGGCCTACCACAGGTACAACTCCTACAAGGGGGACGTGGGACACAGCTTCGACAACATCATCGGCCGTGACTTCAAGGCCAATGGCCCCTGGCAGAAACTGGGTACCGACGTCACCGAGTTCAAGCTCTCCTTCGGCAAGGCCTACCTCGCTGCGGTCTACGACTTTGCCAGCAAAGAGATCGTCGCCTACTCCATCTCGATGTGCCCCAACCTCGCCCAGCAACAAGAGATGCTCCAGATACTCATGGACGCCAAACCAGCAGGGGCCGAACCAATCTTGCACTCGGACATGGGATGGCAATACCAGCACGAAACCTACATCAGCACGCTCGCCGATAACGGTTTCATCCAGAGCATGTCACGCACAGGCAACTGCATCGACAATGGCGCCACCGAGCAGGTCTTCGGACACCTCAAGGACGAATTCTTCCGCGGCCAGGACTGGCAGACCTTCGAGAGCTTCAAAGCCGACCTCGACGCCTACATCACGCACTGGAACACAACACGACGCCAAGTAAAGCTCAAGGGCCTGACCCCGGCAGAATACCGGGATCAGGCCCTACAGGAAGCCGCATAACGGCTACCATTTAAAGCGTCCAAGTTTCGGGACGCAGTTCAGATGGTGGGCTGGGGCCTCAGGGTGTTGAATCTGGTCGTGTGTGAGCGCTGACGCTGTATTGCGACGCTCGCTTCGGTACCGGCCTCGTACTTCCTGAAGTCCCTCTATGGCGCTTTCCGCCTCGTCAATGAACTTCTATGGGATCTATTGAGGCTTCTATGAGATAGAAATGGGCTTCTATGACATAGAAGTGGGGTTCTATGAGATAGATAAGTGGGTCTATAAGATAGAATTGAATCTATGATCAACGATCTCGATGACCTGCTGGGTGCTCTGGCCGTTCTTGAGCTGCGTGGTGGTGATACTACCTCGATTGAGGCGAAGACCTTTTCGGAGTACTCGCCGGAGCAGCTGGGTCCGACGCTGAGTGCGTTTGCGAACAAGCCGGGTGGAGGCACGATCCTACTGGGCGTCTCGGAGCGGGATGGGCTCAACGTTGTCGGTGTCGATGACGTTGGCGACCTGTTGAAGAGGGCGGCTAATCAGGCGCGGAATGGCTTCAGACCACGGATCAGGGTAGATGTGCGTGCCTTGGATCTGGATGGAAAAACAATCGGGGTCATTAACGTTGAGGGCGCTGACGTCAACGAAAAGCCTGTGCGTTGGTTGAAAGATAAGAAAGCGTATCTGCGCCAGTATGACGGGGACTATCAGATGGCGGCATCGGAGGAACAAATGCTCCTGCTGCGCCATCGCCGACCGACTGCAGACGCGGAGCCGGTGCACGGTAGTTCACCGCACGATCTTGACCAGAATCTGGTGTCCCAGTACTTGGCTTCCGCTCGCGAAACGACGCCACGCCTCGTCGACTATAGCGACGAGGAGGTCCTTTACAACACAGGTGTCGTTGCGGATCGGCAAAGCGGGGAGTTGTCGGTTGCCGGCCTGTATGCGTTGGGTGAGTACCCGCAGAGGCTTCTTCCTCATCTGACTGTGACCGCAGCGGTTGAGGGGAGCGGGAATGTGAGAGCGGTGAATCGGCGTGATTTCACGGGCTCGTTGCCCGTCATACTGGACGATGTCTTGGAGTGGGTGAGGGGGAACGTGGAGTCTCGTCAGCTCGTCACTCGTGACGGGGATGGCTTGACGGAGTATGCGGTGCCTCTGCTGGCAGCCCGCGAGGTCATTGCGAATGCGTTGGTGCACCGTGATCTTTCCGAGGCCTCGAGGGGGAAGGGAATTGATCTCAGAATCAACCGGGATGGATTTCGCCTAACGAATCCGGGTGGTCTGTGGGGTATTACGGTTGACCGGCTTGGCTCGGGTGATCATCCCGCGGTGAACGAGCATCTGTATCAGATCTGCCGCAACGTCGAAGGTCGTAGTGGACGCGTCATCGAGGCAATGGGAACCGGGATCAGGGAGGTTCGCCGATCGTTGCGCGAAGCTGGGATGGCGGAGCCGCTTTTCTACGATAACGGGGTGTCGTTTACGGTACGTTTCCCGAACTCGGCACTCATTCCTGACGGTGACCTGGCGTGGATTGGCAGTCTCGGACTGGAACAGGTGGCAAGTCTGAATCTGCGCCAGAAGGAGGCATTGGTTGACATGCGTCACGGCCGGACGTGGAGCAATGGGGAGTATAGGGAGCGCTTCGGTGTGACCGCCGAACAAGCCCGTGCAGATCTGCGGGACCTTGTGTCACGAGGCCTGGTCACGTCCTCAGGTGAGCGACGTTGGGTGCGTTACGAGCTCGCGCGGAAACGTTGATCAATACGTGGCGCTGTCCCGGTAGCCTGTGGGCGACCGGGACAGCAGCGGTAATGATGTGGGGACTGTTCCTCTGGTGAATGGTCACCTCGTCGAGGGTGATGACGTGGTGATGGGCAACGCTTCGCGCGAAACAAGCTAGCGTTCGTACAGTACTGAAGAAGCTGTGGAACCAACACTGCTGTAGAGTCTCTCCCCCGCGATAATCTTGATAAGGAATCAATTGAAGCGTTACTTGTATGCCAGTATGTGTTTCGGCTACAAAGAATCTCTCCTTCTAATGAGAAACAGGTTATTGACGATTTGGTTCTCAAGCGTTTTCCGTCGGTCGTAGCAAGAAGTCGCTTATGACGCACGAGTGGTCATCTTGCTCCGTGATGAATAGGTGGAGTGACAATTTGTATTCCTTTTGTGTTCCATCGCTTTTCTCAGTGCGGATGGTTGTGTACTCGTGGGGAGTCTCCTCAGAATCGGCGCTTCGAACAATTGCTGCTCTTTCGGATATTGAGAGTTCTACGCAAACTCCCAAAATGCCGCTATCTCTCTCATAACAGTCATAGGATCTCGTATTGTTGGGAATGATGGTGTCTTCGAGAGGTTGGATGACGACGCTATTCTCCCGAAGTGATTTCACCTCGTCAGCAAACCGGACGCAGAAGTCGCCATCTTGACAGATTTGGTTGAATTCTTCTGTGTCACCTGTATTGAACGCGTATTCCCACAATTCTACAAACCATAGTGCTGTAGTCTGTGCACCGACTTGACCTCCCTCTTGTAGGCCCTTTGGGGGAGTGGGCTTCGTAATTTCGGCCGGTGTTGGTTCTGCGGATTGGGGAGTGTCTCCTGATTGGGGTACAGATTGTTCGGCGCTGTCAGACTGGGGCGACTGTGCCCCGGACTGAAGCTCGGCGTTCGCGTGGGCTCGAGCGTTGAAAGCGTGGAACCCCAGGAACGATGCGCCGATGATGACAACAGCGGCAATGGTAGTGCCGATCCACTTGCCGATGGTGGAGAGTTTGGTGATCATGGTGCATCACTCGCTTAGTGGCCTTGTTTTTCTTCTGAGGTGTCGGTGTTGTTGACGATGAGTTGACCGAGCGGGAACGGGCCGGTTGTTTCGGTGGTGGTGACCAGGCCGTTGATGGTTTGAGTGTCACCCGTGAAGGGGTTGGTGGCCGTGCCCGCCCAGGTGGTGGTGAGCGTGATGGTGCGCGTGGCGGAGGGGTATGGGCCGTCGAGGAAGGACTTCCACCCGTTGGGGGCCTTGTAGTAGTGGCGGATCAGGGCGGGATCGGTGTTGGGGTCCATGCCTTCTTGCCAGGGCATCCCCGCCGAGGTCGTGGTCAAGTCCGGGGTTCCGTCTCCCCAGCTCCACGTGTAGGACGTGGCCGTGAATGTCACGGTGACCTCGCGGCCGAACATCGTCACTACATGGGTTTGAGTGGGGCGTGTAGCCGATACGATCGTGGGGATGTGCTTGTTTGTGTACGACACGTCGGCGGGACGCTTGTACAGGCCGGCACCGTCGGCGTGGATGACGGCAGTAGCTAGGTAGAGGAGGTCTCGTGTCGAAGGGACGCGGCCGGGATCCTGATCGGGACCTCCCTCAGGGTCTGACGGGAGCGGGCAGTTGTCGACGGTGTTGTCGTCGGAGACCGTGGGGCTGTTGGGGGCCTTGTTGACGTAAACGTTTTTACAGCGTGCAGAGTCCTCGTATGTCTGTGCAGCAGGACTTGCGTCGGAAGAGTTCGTGAGTCTAGGGATATCGTCAGCGGCGTCGTGTTTATACCAACTTTCTTGTGGAGCAGATTCACGTCCTCCCATTGATCCGTTAAGGATGGCGCTGTTATTCTCAGTTGTCGAGTCAAAGTTTGAATCCCAAGGTACTTCCGCGTATGCAGCTCTCGTCATAAAAAATGCAATGAGCACCGACGTTAGGGCTGCTATCAGAGCGAAGTAGCTGAACTTCTTATTCATCCCGGAGCACCCGTCCTTGAACTTCAACCCACTTGCCATCGTTCCAAGTGAGAATTAGGGACAGTGTCGAACCGTATTCGGGTGTCTGTTCCTTCGTTCGAACACCTTGGCATTTGATTCCGTCAATGGAAACGATATGGAACTTAACGAGAACTGAATTATCTGGAACATCTGAGCCATTTGGTGGAACTGGTTCCACACGAAGAACATCCGTGATCTTGGAAGAAGTTCCGTAGGACCATCCACCTTTGTAGAGATCGCCAATGTTGGTGACGTAAGTGTTAGCGAATGCCGAATTGGGGTCAGACATGTCCGCGAATGGTTGTGTGTCTCCGGTGTTCCAGGCGTAGACCAGCAGTGCGAGGTAGTGTTCTGCGGCTGCTTCGGCACCTCGTTCGCTGTTTTCTTTGGCTTCTTCGGGGAGTTCGGGCTTGGTGTAGGCGTCTGCCGCGAACTCGGCGGGGCGCACGAGGACTCCGTCGGGGCCGATCGCGTAGCCCCCAGACATGGCAGGCTCGCTCGACGCCGACGACATGGGCACGGGGTGCACGGGGGGTGTTGCGGCGGTGCTCGGGTGATCGTTCCACGAGCCGATGCGCGCGGCCAGCGTGTAGGCACCAACAGCTGCCACAGCCACTAGTACGGTGAGCCCGATACCCATTGCCCACGGGCGCAGTGCTGCGTGCCTGGCTCCTACGGAGCGCTTCTTGCGGCGCACCGGCGGGGCAAGGAAGGCCTGATCTTCTTCCTCGGTGTCGGGTTGCGCGGATAGGGGTGGGACCTTCATGGTGTGTGTGCCTCCACGGTGAGGTGTCCTCCGGCACCCCCATCGTTGGGGGCGCGTCCTTTCTCATCAGGGTACGCGCAGAACCGACACGAAATACTAAGAATGCTGCGCAACCATCACGCAAATCCTCCCACCCGCATCCCCGTAACCGCACGAATGTGCAGACCCGAGCCCCGGCCTCGTCGTGAACTGCGGGTATGGGCGCAGGTGTTGGCCTCGTGCGATATAGTTATTGAGCAACGAAGCGGTGTTGCTCATTGACGCGCGGGAACGAACGGCGCATGTCGGCGCGATGTGGCGGCGTATTTCTCGCATCGTAATCCACACCGGATAGAGAAACGGCTGAAACGACGAGAGCTCCCGAGGAAGTGAGGCCTGCCGTGAAGACACAAGGAGCACAACTATGGAAGCCATTGATGAGTTGATCAACGCGGCGCAGACCTTCTACGACGATGCGCGCGCGAATGAGAATGGGCGCTCCCGCTCGTGGGAGCATTGCTATCGCGTCTTTCGAGATGCGCGGACCGACCCTTCCCCGGACTATGACTATTTGAGCCTGCACCTCGCTTTCTACCTGGCGAGCTGGGGAATGTATCGGGGCTCGTCCTTCCTGCTTCAGAAGGACTACAAGGTGCTTTCGCCCATTGTTGAGAAGATCCTGAAGCCCGAATACGACTGCCTGTTCGGGCTTGCGTGCGCGGATTTGCGAAACAGTGACGTCGTTCGGGCGCAGCTCAAGAAGCTGTACAAGTACATCGCCGACTATTTCGATCCGATCCGTGAAAAGATCGCAGGATGTCAGCGTACTAGTTCTGTGTCACCGGTCCTCATCACGAAAATCCTCATGGGAACGCTCGGCTGCGTGCCCGCGTACGACAGGTTCTTTCAGGATGGTGTTGCGAAATACAAAGTGACGACGCAGGAATACAGTCGGAATTCCGTCCTCAGGCTCGCGGACTTCTACGAGGCCCACAACGACCGCCTCGAGGAAGCGCGACGCGGAATGCGGACCGAGGACCTGACTTATCCCCAGATGAAGCTCCTCGATATGGGGTTTTGGCAGATCGGGTTCGAAAGGGACACTGGGGACGCCAAGTGAACCGTCACTGACCGTCTGTGGTGTCGGCGATGCCGAGTTTTTCGGTCATCGCCGACACCACCAAGAGTCGCTTACCCCCTCGGTGCGCACGCCGTAGAACTTGTTGCGCCCGGACAGCCCCGTCACCTCGAGGTCGCCGACACCCGGAAGGCCGAATGCGGTCATTTTGTTGGTGCCCTGCGAGCTGCCGAGGATCGACATCTCCCTCACGGCCTCGTCGAGGGCGGGGTCGGGTGCGCCCAGGAGCTTTGGATCTCCGAGGGTTTCGCGGAACCAACCGGCCAGGTAGGAGCCGGAGGACTGGAGGACCTCGAACACGTAGTTGCTGGGGATGCCCTGTACAAGGTCCGCGGTATGCTCCATACCCGCTCATGCCTACTCACGCTGCGTCAGCAACACCGCATACTCGACCTGTTCGCCAGCGATTGCCACGTCGCACTCGAGGTCACCTGGAGCGTCTACCAGAACATCATCGACGCCTACCGCGCGCCCGACACGAGTGCGGGCGAGGCCCTGATGTAAGCCGAAATAGCCTGTCTCAAAGACGCGGGCATCCCTAGCTCCCTCACGGAGATCATCACACTGGGCAGGACCCTTAAACGCCGAGCCGAGCACTCCTCGAAACAGGAGGATTCAGACCCCAACTACACCCCCAATTATGAAAAGCCTCAAAAGATGAGTCAGCCATGGGAATTTCCTCCTGTGTTCACGCTCATTCGGGCTCTAGAGTTGGGGTATGTCAACGACCATCGACGTTTATCCGACAACGAGCTTCATGCCGCTCGTGGAGCAGACGCGCGCCCGCACGCAGGAGCTATTCCAGCAGCTCCTTGACAGGCACGGAGTCGGCTCTCGGATCGAAGTCAAGGCGTTCTACCCCTCTGCGGGTGGCTCGCAGCTCCGCTTCGTTGACGAGAGTTTGGCCTGGGAACCAGGTATGGAACTTGGCTTTGCCTACTGGATTAACGGCGAGTGGGACTCCACCTCTTGGCCTGGTTGTTTCGCTGTTGAGGATGATGATCGGATCACTGAAGAAGATCTCGTTTATCCGTTCAACTCAAAACCAGAACATCTTGGACTGTGGAGCATCGTTGAGGAGTTTGAGAATCTACTGCCACCCGATCAGCTAACAAAGGTACTTCGTCAAGATCATTACTGGTATGAATACCGAAACATGGGCGGCCCTGCTGTTGCATCGACAGGGTACGGGCTGGTTGCAGCAGCTCTTGCCGAAGCAACCAACGGAGTCATCGCCTCATTCGACAGCGCATTCGATATTGAACACAATGGCGAATCTGCTCAAAAATTCCTCACCTGGTGGGGCGAGAAGCAAATGACTTTCTACGGAACTGAATCATTTAAGAAGCCGCGTAGCGTTTAGATCCCGGCTTGGATGATGTCGTCGATGAACCAGATGCGTGCAGGCTTGGCTCTGCCGGTCTCCAGCTGCCAACAGTCGATGAAGTCGAGCAACTCTCCGAACACCATCAGGCCCACCTCCACCCGGCTCAGATGAAGGTGGGCCTGGGCGATGTAGTCGAGCCTGGTAAACAGGCTCTTTTGAGTTGAGTGTGGGTGGAGGCATCTAGGCCTCCTGCGATGAGGAGCATTCGGAGTTGGTAGTTGGTGGGGTTGCGGTCGGTAGCCTCTGGCGGTGCGCCTGCCCAGTTCGATAATGTCCGTTGATGGCTTCGGTGGGGTGCGTTGTCGGCTCCGGCTGTGTCGAAGGAGGCCTAGTGGGCGTCCTTCCATGTGCGTAGGGTCCGGCCCAGGCGAGCAATTTCGGGGATGGGACACGTTGGTAGGTGCTTCATGAGGTGTGTGGCCAGGTGTCGGCCGTGGGAGGAAGACGTCTCGCACGTGCTGGGCGCAGCGGTAGGCGACTTCGACACTGATATGCGCTTCATCTGCCGTGAAGGCTGCGCGGAG
>CAUVIG010000020.1:0-18654 GCA_963551745.1 uncultured Actinomyces sp. | reverse complement strand
CGGGAGATATCTTAGGCAGAACGCGTTCAGCACGTCAAAACGAAAGCAAGTGACAGCTAACACATTACCGAAAAACGTTGCAATTGTGCGGAATTCCCAGGAATTCATCAGGTCTCCGACCTAGTCTTGATGCATGACTATGACACCAGCACTCGGTGCCCTCGCCCAGGCCTCGGGCGTCCTCACACGGGCGATCGCCGACCCGCAATCCGGGGCAGAGGCCGCCGTGGCCACGACCATCGACTTCACCCTCCTGATCCTTGGCCCGATCATCGGTGCCTTCGTCGGCGTCGTCGTCTCGGTCCTCCTTTCCGCCCTGTTGCGCAAGGCTTTCTCGAAGGCGGCCACGGCCTCGTCGATCCTGGCGCGCGTGCGCCGCCCGGGTCACTTCACCTTCGCGGCCTGGGGAGCGTGGGCGGGCCTGGGCATTGCGCTGGTCAACCCTCACCTGTCCGACTGGAACGGCACGTCGATCACGACGTTTCTCATGCACGTGCTGCTCATCGTCGCCCTCGCCTGCCTGACGTGGATGGCGTACGCCGCCGCATGGGTCTTCGAGGATGCCGCCAAGGTGCGCCAGTCCTCTGACCAAGGGCGTTCGCGTCGCTTCGAGACCCAGGCCCAGGTCCTGCGCCGACTCACCCAGTCGATCGCCGTTGTCGTCGGCGTCGTCGCAGTCATCAGCACTTTCGAGGTCGCCCGCCACGCTATGACCACCGTCCTGGCCTCCGCTGGCGTCATCTCCGTGATTGTTGGCCTCGCCGCCCAGCAGACCCTCGGCAACGTGTTCGCCGGCCTGCAGCTCGCCTTCACTGACGCGATCCGGGTGGGTGACGTCGTCGTTGCCGGCGACAAGAACGAAACCGGCTCCGTCGAGGAAATCACGCTCTCCTACGTGGTCATACGCATCTGGGACGAGCGCCGCCTCATCATCCCGTCGCGCTACTTCACGCAGACCCCCTTCGAGAACTGGACGCGCCGCGCAGCCGCCCAGCTCGGCACCGTCGAGCTCAAGCTCGACTGGTCCGCTCCCATGACCCTCATTCGCACCAAGGTCGAGCAGCTCCTGACCTCCACCGACCTGTGGGACGGGCGCACGTGGGGCGTGCAGATCACCGACTCCGACGAGTACACGGTCACCGTGCGCATCCTCGTCTCCGCGAAGAACTCGGGCCACCTCTCCGACCTGCGTGCCTACATTCGCGAGCAGCTCATCTCGTGGATCGTCGCCGAAGAGCCGTGGGCGCGCCCCGCCCAGCGCATCGAGCCGCGCCAGACCGTCACCGTTGAGCAGGACATGAGCCGCGAACGCATCGCGCGCCTGGCCGCCGAGCTCGCTGGGATCTCCGGCACCAACGAGGCCGTGGCCGCCACGGGCACGTCGGCCTCCCACGCGGGTTCGCCCGCCTCGGCCGGTGGGCAGTCCGGTGCCGCGACGGGTGGTGCCGCCTCCGCGGTCTCCGCGTCCGGTGCCGCGGCCGCCGCCCCCAAGGATCCCGCCCACGCCGCC
This sequence comes from uncultured Actinomyces sp., assembly GCA_963551745.1. Classification (GTDB taxonomy): domain Bacteria; phylum Actinomycetota; class Actinomycetes; order Actinomycetales; family Actinomycetaceae; genus Pauljensenia. The sequence continues at coordinate 17,144 of CAUVIG010000020.1, read as the reverse complement.
CCCAAGGATCCCGCCCACGCCGCCCCCAAGGATCCCGCCCATGCCGTGCGCATGGTCGCGGCCCGCCGCAAGGCCAAGCGCGCCCGTCGCCGCGCCATGGCCGATCGCCAGCGCGAACTTGCCGAGGGCGGCCCCAGCGCCTCCCGCGACGAAACCCAGGTGATCTCCAAGAGCGCGCTGCGCAAGATCATCAAGGCCGCCGGCAACGCGAACCCGCAGCTCACCCAGACCCTCACCGCGACCTCCATCGGCCGAGGCGAGCGCTTCTTCTCCGGCTCCGCCGAGGCCGAGGAACGCGCCGCCGCCCTCGAGGGGCCGGGCGAAGAGGCATACGCCGAGCGCGAGGCCGAGGCCCGCCGCGCCCAGGAACGCCGCGATGGCCACAAGCACCGCGAAGGCGAGGCCCTCGACCCCGAGACGACCCTCGCCCTGGCTGCCGTCGGCGTCGAGCCGGTCGCCTGCGAGGACACCCCGGAAGCGGCCGAGGCCGCAGACGAATCGGTCGAGAGCGTTGCCGGCGCCCAGCCCGGGGATAGCGCCGTCGTGAGCGCCGCCGGGGATGAGCGCGCGAAGGAAGGGCCCGTAAGGGACACCGATACCGAGGATACCTCCCCGGCGGATTCCGCCCCCGACAAGCCCGGGGAATCAGCTCCCGCGCTTGTTGACTCCAAGGAGGCCGACTCCGCTGCCGCCGGATCCGAAACCGCTGGTGACCTGGCCGAAGGTGCGCAGACCGAGGCTGAGGTCAAGTCCGCTGGTGCATCTGCCGAGGCGCAGAGCGCCGACGACGCGACCGCGCTCGCCGATGACGCCCAGGATGGCAGCGCACCCGCGCACGGCGCTGAGCGTGAGGGCGCGCCCGCCCCCGACGAGCCCGAGGAAACGGAGGGCGAGGAGGAGGCCCAGGCCTCGTCGGATGCCGCAATGTCCCCGGACGAGCAGGAAACCACGCCTATTCCCGCGCGTGAAACATCCGTGAACCATCCCGTACAGGTGCCTCCGCCCGTGCGCACCGGACGCCCCGTCATGACCGACACGGTCCAGGCGATCGCCCCCGCGCTCGTCCCTCCGCCCGCGCCGACCCCCGCCGAGATGGCCGCCTCGTGCCCCCGCGCGGACGAAGCAGACGGGCCGGACGAGCCCACCGTCCACCCCGGATGGTACGCCGTCGCGGACGAGGCCCGCCTCGACGCGGAAACACGCCCCACGCCCACGGTGGCGCCCGCGCGCGTGTCCATTATGGACTTCTTCCCCGCAGTCGCCCCCACGGGTGCCGAGGCCGACATACTCCGCACCGTCACGGGCCAAATTCCGGTCGTCGAGCCGCGGGGGATGGAGAATGAGGAGGACGAGTCCGCGGTCGCTGACGAGGCCGTGGCACTTGCGAGCGCGACCGCTAAGGGCAAGGCTGCGGAGAAGCAGGCCCGTGCCGACGAGCCCAACACCCAGGTGGAGGTCGGGACGACCCCGGAGGATGCGACCCCTGAGGTCGAGGCTGCGCACAAGGATGCCATCGCCGACTTTGACGAGGCATGTGAGGCCCCTTCTGACGCCGAGTCCGAGGCCGAGGTTGAGGATGAGGTGGATGCCGAGGCGACCGTCGTTATGGATCCCGTGGAGGCCGCAGAGGCTGGGGCGCTTGATTCCGAGGCGACGCAGGTTCTGCCTACGGTCGACGAGCCCGTGGATGAGACCCTCGTGATTCCCGCGGCGGCCGATGGTCCCGCCGCGACGGTTGTTCCCGGCGAGGAGGTCGCCGCAGCGCAAGAGGAAACCCCGGCGAAGAAGGAGATCGCCAAGAAGGCGGCCTCCACCAAGGCCGGAGCGAAGAAGGCTCCCGCGAAGCAGGCGGCAAACAAGAAGGCATCGACTGCGAAGAAGGGGGCCAAAGAGTCCACCGCCGCTGCCGAGAGGACCGCGAAAGACGAGGGAGCCGACAAGGCGGGCGACGCGCCCCCCACCAAGGGCGTAAAGGCCACCGCCAAGAAGGCTGTTACGAAGGAGACCGCCGCCAAGAAGGGCACCGCCAAGAAGTCGGCTCCCAAGAAGGCGGCGGCGAAGAAGGCCTCAGGCGCAGGGCCTGCCACCAATGAGTGATGGGGACAGGTGAATGGGCCACGGCCTCGTCACTGAGGCCAGCGCGAGGAAAATGGACCGCCCGAGCCCATGCACACATGTGTACGGGCGCGGGCGGTCCGCGACAACAGGGGCATGACCGCCCCGATCTTGCCGTTCCGCGGCGATTCTTCGGCAAACGCGGGTCCGCAGCCGTGATCGTGGACTGAGCCCCCGCCTCGTCGATGACGCCGCGCGAGGAAAGCGGCTGCACGCGTGCGAGGGGGCGGGTGGCGCGGGACAATAGATCCATGAACGCTACTGATCCCTTTGTCCGCACCGACGCCGAGTGGAAGAAACTCCTGAGCCCCATGCGCTACCACGTGCTGCGCGAGGCCGGCACCGAGCGCCCCTTCACCGGTGAGCTCCTCGACGAGGCGCGCGTCGGCACCTACTCGTGCGCGGCTTGCGGTTCCAAGCTCTTCGACTCCGACGCGAAATTCGACTCCTCCTGCGGGTGGCCCTCCTTCTTCCAAGCCCACGACGGCGCGACCGTCGAGAGCGTCGACACCAGCCACGGCATGATCCGCACCGAGGTACGCTGCGCGACCTGCAACTCCCACCTCGGCCACGTCTTCCCCGACGCGCCCGACCAGCCCACCGGCATGCGCTACTGCATGAACTCGGCGGCCATGACCTTCACGCCCGCCCAGTGAACACGCCCGCCGAGTGAACACGCCCGCCCAGTGAACGCCCCCGCGCAGGGCCCCGTCACCGACCGCATCCCGCCCCAGCTCTACATCGTCGGCTCCGGCCTCATCCAGTACGTGGGCGCCGCGCTCGCGGTCATCGCCTTCGCCTCCGTCGAGCCCGCCTCCGTCGCCTGGTGGCGCGTCCTCACCGGCGCGGTCGTCCTCCTCGCCTGGAAACGCCCGTGGCGCGGTGGCCTCACGCGCTCCGACCTGGCTATTTCCGCGCTGTTCGGCATCATCGTCCTCACGATGAACTCCTCGTTCTACGAGTCGATCGCGCGCATTCCCCTGGGCACCGCCGTGTCCATCGAGTTCATCGGTCCCGTCGCCGTCGCCGTCATCAGGGGCCACGGCTGGCGGCCGCGCATCGCCGCGGTCCTCGCGTTCGCCGGGGTGGCGTGCATCGGCGGGCTCGCCCTCGACCTGAGCGTGCCGAGCGTGCGCGTCGGCGTCGCCTGGATCCTACTCGCGGCCCTCGCCTGGTCGGCCTACATCGTCGTGGGGCAGAAGGCCTCGACCACGCGCGACGGGGTGACGAACCTGGCGCTCGGATGCGCGTGGGGCACCCTGTTTTTCGCGCCCATCCTCGGGCCGGGCGCGATGGTGGCGTTGGCCTCGTGGAAACTCATCGCGATCGTCGTCGGCGTGGGCCTGCTGTCCACCGCGATTCCCTACACCTTCGAGGCGCTCGCGATGCGGCGCCTGGCCGCGTCGACTTTCGCGCTGTTTGCCGCGATCCTGCCGGCCACGTCCGCCCTGGTCGGAGCCTTCATGCTGCGCCAGATCCCCGGCGTCTTCGAGCTGATCGGCCTGGTCCTGGTCTCGGTCGCGGTCTGGCTGGCCTCGCGGGACTGAGCCATTCCGCTGGCGACGGACGAGTCTAGCAACGCGATGGGGTGTGGTGGTGGCGGACCCGCGGCGATCTGGATAGGTTGTGACGATCCGGATAGGTTAATAGCCTATCCGGATGTGCGTTACCTATCCGGACGTGCGTTACCTATCCGGATGTGTGTGCGTTGCGATGTTACAAACGTCGTCAAATCACCCAGTTTTTCAAGGGAGTTTAGCGCTCATTGTTACAAACGTCGTCAATCCGAGCCCGAAATCGGCTTTTTCTTGCGTATTAGCCCGCAGATTGACGACGTTTGTAACATCCGGGGTCGGAGACGCGTTGAAAATGCTGCAGATTGACGACGTTTGTAACAACAGCCGGGAGCGTGAGCCTTTCGCGGTGCTCCTACGAGTTTCGTGTTGGGTGCGTTGGAGGAACCGGACGCTAGATGTTTCGGTGCGATTGCTGATGGTGCACGAGTGAGGGCGTATGAGCGGGCTTTGTGGGGCGCGCTGTGCCATGTCACCCGACAGAGGCGGTTGCGTATGGTGCGGGTGCCAGACGACGGAGGTGGCCTGTCGGTGGCAAAGGGCGGCGCCGCAACACGGAGGATGGGGTCTTGAAGCCTCTCAGTCGATGCTGAGGTGGCGCGGCGTTCACTCCTCGTCCGCGCGCTCCTCCAGCGCGTCCGCCGCGGCTTCGATCTCCCCGCGCGTCGGGCATGAGGCAGCCCCCGGCATGGTCGAGGCTAGCGCTCCCGCGCAATTCGCCAGAAGGATGCACCGTTCGAGGGTATAACCCAGGGCGAAGCCGGCCGCGAGGACACCCATGGAGGTATGCAGCGCGCCGCGCAGATCAGTGGAGATAACCGTGGGGGCGGGGAAGCGGGTGACCTCCTCGTCGGACGAATACTCCTTGAGCACCGCACGTGCGAGGTAGGACTCATGTGTCTGGCCGCGGTTCAGCGCGTATTGATGGAAATCCGAGCGGACTTTGTGCGCACCATGGCGAGGGTTATCCGTGCAATCGCCGGACGGCCTCTCGTAGGAGACGCTCCGACACAGGCTCTCCGCCGAGTCATACCCCACCATGATCAGGACGTTGTCGGTCGGAAGGGAACGCTGACGGACGAGTCCTTGCGACGCGTCGAGGACGACGCGCACGTGATCGGGCAAGTGGGCGAGTGCATGCTCGCACGCTGCCAGAACTGCCTTAGATTCAAATTCAATGCCGCCATCGACGTACAGCACGTCTGAGGGGCCCAGAGTGCGAATGGCCTCGTCCCACGCATCTTCGGGCATGTCCGTCATGCTCGAGCTCACGCTCGCACCGTACTGTTTCACAGGGGTCGACAGGAAGCCGTTGTCACATCCTTCCACGCGGGGTCCAGCGTCGACGATCCCCTCGCGTGCCAAGGCCTCGGCGACGATCGAGGCCCGTGGGCCCTGCCCGATCGGGCTGAGGGAGACGACCTCGACCCCCATGGCGCGGGCGGCGCACATTGCCGTGAAGGGCAGCGCGAGGTGGAGATCCTCGCGGGTGGTCCACTCATTCTCGGTGGGCACGTCGTCCTCGGAATGGCCATCGAATCGGAGCAGAAGCTCGGTCATGAAGACGACGCGTCCAGCGGGTGCGTCGCCTCGGGCCGCGCCCAGAGGGGTGGGCGCGCTTTCAGCATCAAAGGGGGCGTATCGATTGAGGAGATCGGAATCGGGCTCCTCGAAAGAGGACGGCCCGCTCCTCGGCGGACGATCGGGAGCAAGCCCCGCCGCTCGACGGATCCACTCGAGGGGAGTGTGCGCGGACAGCGTCAGGAGCTGGTCGGCGATCCCCAGCACGTCGATGTGAGAAACTCCCGCAACGGGGATGACGTCGAGGTCCCGCAGCGCGTTGCGCGTATCGCACACACCGGCCAACGCCGCGGAGACCGCGTCGTACAGTGCGGGGTCACCACTCTCCTCGCGGAATACTGGGGGCAATTCCTTCGCCCAGAGATAGAGGGCCTGGAAGAAGGCGAGGGGAATGATCCGGTGAGAGGGGGAGATGTCGGCGAGCTTGACCATGAGGGTGCCCGTTCGCACTCGGACGAGAGGAGAGTGCGAGTTCGCTTGGACGTTGAGGGCACGCCTGGTCGCAGTAAGGACATCGGGCCCCTCCTGGCTCTCTCCGCGTGGCTTCATCGCAGAGACGACATCAACGGCGTCACACAGGGTGGTGACGGGGGACTTGTCTCGATTATTAATTAGCAGGGACACCGCTGCGGCGAGCAGCGCCGCAGACTGAAACTCGTTTCGATTCGTACACCCGCAGGCGATCCACACGGTCTCGGCCAACGCCTCGGGGTCGATCGTCGACATCGCGATGCCGATGGGGACCGCGCACAGGAGTCGGTCGCGAGCGCTCCCGGCTGGGACGCTCCATTGACCCGAACGTATGGCGTGTGCGCCGCCCGGGCCTCGTCGCAGCTGGTCGGCAACGGTCAGTGCCGACCTCATCGCGTCCGAGACTGTGCCATCGGGAGAATCGGACGCGGCCTCATTCGCTGCGTCCGCGCGAACCATGCCGGCCAGTGCCCCGAGCGCGTAGGGAAGTCGTGGATCCATGTGTTCTCTCCTTCTCAGGCCAGGTCGCGTGCCAGCAATTCGTCGGCGGCCACCTCGATGGCGTCTCGCGCGGACAATGAGGTGGGGGTTGCCAAGGCGGCCGCGCAATTGGCGAACAAAATCCCTCGCTCAGCCGGTATGCCGAGCGCGAGGGCAGCCGCCAGGGTGCCGGAGTGGACCCCTGAGGTCTCCAGGGCTTGTTTCGACGTCAACGAAGAGGCCGGGACGCGCGTGAGCGCAGGTCGGATAACTCGCTGATCGTCACGCGTGGGACGCGCGAAACACACCTCGCCACTATCTGCACGCACCGCTACGTGTCGTTCGGTCAACAGCGACAAGGCTGAGGCCTGATGCTCGAGCCGAGCTTCGTGGACATAGAGGGGGGAGGAGTAGGGTCTCCCTGCACCGAAATACTGGAAGAACCCACTGCTATAGGGGAATTGTGAGGCACGCACCGAGATGATGAGGTTGTCGAGGGGGAGACCTGGCACGAATCCCTCGTGCGAAGAAGCATCGAAGACAACGCGGGCGTGTTCAGGGAGCCACCGCACGGCTTCGCTCAGTGCATGTGCGTAACGCTCGTCGGCGAGGAGTGCCCCGTCGATGAATAGTACGTCCGAGGGGCCCATCGCTGCGATAGCTTCTGCCCACGTGCGGGCTGCACGATCAGGCAGAGCGATGTTCGTCGAAATGTTCATCTCCCGGCCGTCCTCAGTGGAGACACGCAGCCGGTATCGATTGTCGTCTCCTTCGAGGCGGGGACCGGCGTCAACGATGTCTTCGCGTTCCAGGGCTCGTGAGATCAAGCCCGCAATCGGACCTTGGCCAAGCGGGCACAGCGAGACGACCTGTACCCCCATATGCCGCGCCGCAACCAGTGCGCTGAAGGTGCCTCCCGGTGACTGTCCCAGGTCTCGTGCCCAGACATCACTACCGCGGCTTGGGTATTCCTCGGTGAGCATGTCGTGAGCCATGAGGAGTTCCCCGAGGAAGAGCACTCGGCCGGGCTTGGTCCTCCCGCGCAGGGCGCCGAGAGGAGCGGGAGGGGTGACGGGCTCGAAGGAGCTCTGTCGGGAGCGGAGGGAGGAGGCCAGGTCGATGAACGAAGCCTGGGCTGGGGGTACGCAGGACGAGATCTTCTCATCCGCGTCGGGGACATCGGCCGGGTAGGGTACGCGCTTTGAGAAGTATTGTTCTGCGAAGTGCGTCAATTTCCCTGAAAAGGCGGCGTCGACCCGCGCGGACCCGTAGGGTTCAAAGAAATCAGCACCCCGAACGGAACCGACCAAGGCGCCCATGAGGGCCATAATGGCGTGCTTTTGTGAGCCAAGGCGAAGAGGAGCAGATAGAAGGCGACTGTCCTGATAGTGCGAGGCCAGAGCAAAGGCCAGAGGGATGAGCTGAGTGACTGAAGCGGAGGCCCCGATCTGCTCAATCAAAAGGTCGATAGGGGAGTCGGCATGCTCGTTGATTCCGCACGCCGCGTTCAGAGCTCTGCGCGTTGTTGCCAGCACGTCTGGTTCCGGGCTCCATGAGCCATACGACTCCAAGGAGGCCGCAAGGTTGACGGACCGGATGAGCGTTTCCTCGACGCGGAAGTTCGCGCTGTCGATGCCCAGAGAGATTGCCGCCGCTACCAGGGCGGCCCCCTGAAACTCCTGACGTGTTATGTCGGAGAGCGCGCAGTAGTCCCACACAGCGTTCGAGAATGTCTGGTGGTTGCCGGTCGGTGTCGCAATGCCTGCTTTGATGGCGGAGATGATCAGATTGTACGTTCGACTGCGGCTCCCGCTGAAGGACGCTTCGACGGGATTTCCGTTGGAATCGTCGGCTGTGAGCAGCGTGAGGATACGTTCGCTGATACTTGTTGATTCCTCGATAGGATCACCGATTGTGTCTGCTGCGATCGCGTGGCCGAATGTCAGGCCTATCATTGCCCCGCAGGCCCGGTTGAAACGAAGATCCATCGGTCATCCTTCCTGTGCGGCCAGCGCGTTGGCGGCAGCTTCTATCTGGTCACGCGTCGGGCACGAGGCCGGGCCAACGACCGTCGTGGACAGGGCGCCCGCGCAGTTGGCGAGGAGAAGTGCCCTCTCCAGGGGGATCCCCTGTGCGAGGGAGGCTGACAGGACGCCGGAGTGCGCGTCGCCCGCGCCGTTTGTGTCGATCGCCTCGACCCTCGGTGTCGGTATCGCTGTGACGCCATCGGTGGTGTTCACTGCCGGCTGTGCGGGCATGCAGATATAGGCGCCCTGTGCGCCTGCGCGCACGAGAACGGGGCGATGCAGCAGGCTGGCCATCGCACGCGCCGCTTCGCGAGGCTCACGGCACTGGTCGCGAACGCTCGCCTCACCTCTCTGGTGAGCGATCTCCTGGGCCTCCCTATGGTTCATCGACACGATGACCCCGTCGGTGGGCAGTCCGTCCGGGATGCCGATCACGGGGGAGACGTCCAGGACGACACGCACACCCTTGGGCAGGGCGCGCAGCGCTGCTTCTGCGGCCTCCCGGTTCAATGGGTGATCCATGAGGTAACCGTCGACGTAGAGCACATCATGAGGGGTCATGGTTCGCGCAAAGTCCGCCCACGCGCTTGCGGGTGCCATCGTCTCGGCTCCCTTTGTGGAGATGAAGGTACGTTCGGCTCGGCCGTCGATCAGAGCAACGCAGAAGCCGTTGTCCACCCCCTCCACTCGGGGACCGGCATCGACGATTCCTTCGCGCGCGAGGGCCTGCTCGATCAGTGAGGCGTTGGGGCCCTCGCCGATTGGACTGAGGGAAATGGCCTCGGCCCCCATGCGGCGTGCCGCCACGAGCGCGTTCAAACCGCCACCCACATGGGGTCCCTCGTCGGTCACCCACTTGGTGTGGGCTCCGTAGAACTCCGTCGTCATCGTGAATACGCGGTCCACGAGGATCTGCCCCATGAGGACGACGCGGCCCGCCCCGGAATCGGTGGACGAGGCCGTGGCAGTGTCCACGGGGAGCGTGCCGGTCGGCGCTTCCGGGGTGTGCGACGTCGAGGACTCGGAGGGTACCTGCGTGTCTGCATCAGCGCCGCTGGGTCCACGCAGCGAGAGCATCGCTGTGGCGGCCTCGGTCAAGTGAAGTCCGGAGACGCTCTCTACCTGTGCGAGCATGGTGGCGTCGAAGGCCTCGACTCCGAGCAAACTGCCCAGGATCGCGCCCGCGATCGCGCCGATCGTGTCCGTGTCACCGCCGATGTTGGCGGCGTCCAACAGTGCCTGCGGCGAGGGGTCGCGCGCGAGCAGCGCGAAAGCCATGGGGATCGCGTGTGCCGAGGCGACGGACGTGCCCACCTGGTCGATGAGGCACTCTAGGGAGGAAGAATCAGGGGTGGCGACCAGCTGCATCGCCCTGTGCGTCGCCGCAACGACGTCCGGGTCGGGGGTCCACGCGCCACGTACGGGGAGGGAATCGACGAAGGTCAGGGCCTTCCACAGCAGGCTCCTCAGATCCGGGGCCGTCGAACGCGCCGCGTCGATACCCATGGACACGGCCGCGGCCACGAGGGTAGCCGACTGGAAACCCTGGCGCGTCGCGTGCGTGACCTGACAGGACGACCAGACGGCATCCGCAAAGGCCTCGGGATCGGTCGTCGACATCGCGATACCGATCGGGGTCACGCGCATCGCGGCGCCGTTCGTGGTACCCGAGCCGCCCACGCTCAGGGGGTCCTCGCCCGCCCGCACCCGTTCGAGTGCCGCCTTCGTGGAGGGGCCCAGCAGGTCGAGCGATCCGCGCCGAATCATCGAATCCTCCCAGTCCAGCAACGCGTAGGAGAACTCGCCCGCGTCCAGGGCCACGCGACCCGAGGCCGAGCCCCGGCCTCCTACCAGGAGGGAAGCGACCAGCAGCGCCTGTTCCGTGTCGTCCGTGACCGAGCCCGCCGGCATGCCCGGCGCGTAGGGCTGGGAGGCATCGGCGTCCACGAGGCCCGTAATGCGCCCGTACACCGCGCGGATCTGCTCCGGGGACATCTCCTGTGTGGGCATGCCCAGCGCGTCTCCGAGCGCCAGGCCCGCCAGGGCGCCATACGCGCGAGAAAAACGAGGGTCCATGATGCACCTCCAACGCGGGCGCGCGCCCGCAGATAGCGTGAACGCCCCGGAAGGTTCCGAGGCGAGCAGTAGGCCCAGGGGGACTCGAACCCCCAACCTACGGATTAAAAGTCCGCTGCTCTACCATTGAGCTATAGGCCCAGCAGCCCCATTGTAGGAGGAAGAAGTCCCCATGGCACAATCGAAGATGCCGCGACGCCCCGCGATGCTCGACTCCGCCCGTGCTGACGCCATCGTTGGTGACGAAGACCCCGCGGCCACCGCCGCCGTCGCGCACACCGCCGCCTGGGCGCTTATGGGCGTGGGCGATGAGACCTTCACCGACGCCGACGTCGCGCGCCTGCGCGAGACCGTGCGCACCAGCGGCGTCGATACGATCGCGCACGTGTGGTCGCGCAGCCCCGAGTTCACCCTCCCCGGGGCGCTGTGGCGCGTCTACCTGCTGCACGAGTGGTACCACCGCGACCCGCTGCTGGTGGCCGAGCGCTACGCCGAGGGCTCGCGCGCGCCGATCATCCAGGGCCTCGAGGCCCCCGTCGAGCTGCGGCCCCTGAGCCTCATCATGGAGGAAGTCGACTCGCTGCTGCGCGGCGACCTGACCGACGACGACCTCGACTACGTGCTGGGCGAGGCCTCCCGCGCCATGCGCGTCCTCGCCGCCGGCGAGGCCGGGGCCCTGTGGATCGAAGACCCCGCCGACCCGCTCGCCCACCGCGTCACGATGCGCCACTCCGCGCTGCTGGTGACCGCCGACGAGCTCGACGTCGCCGCGCGCGAGGCGGCCGTCGGTACCCTCGACTGACCCCTCGTTCGCAGCGTCGGTGCTGATCCCGGCGTGCCCTGGACGGCCTCGTGGAAGGCCCGAGCCGGGGTGACGTGGCACGCCCACCAGGGCACGGGCGCGCGCGGGCGACTACCCTTGTCCCTATGCGTCCGATGCCAGCCCCACGCCCCCAGCGACTCGTTCGCTCTGCGGGTGCACTCGTCTGGCGCTTCACGGACCCCACACGCGTCGCCGTCCCCGGCGAGCCCATCGACCCCGCTGACATCGAAGTCCTCATGGTCCACCGGCCGCGCTACCACGACTGGTCCTGGCCCAAGGGCAAGACCGAAAACGGTGAGTCCCTCGTCGCCGCCGCCGTGCGCGAAGTCGAGGAGGAAACCGGCCAGATCATCACGCTTGGCGCGCCCCTGACGACCCAGCGCTACCGCCTGGGCGGGGGGCAGACCAAGGAAGTCCACTACTGGGTGGGCACCCCCGTTCCCGCTGGTCACGCCTCCGAGCGCCTGCGCGCTCCCGTCGCGCGCGCCCCGCGCACCGAAATCGACCAGACCGCGTGGACCTCGCCCGAGCGCGCCACCGACATGCTCACGCGCCGGGGCGACCGCCGACTCCTCGCCGACATCGTCGCCCGCGCCCGCGAAGGCCGCCTCGTGACGACCACGCTTCTCGTCCTGCGCCCCGGGCAGGGCCTCACCCCGCGCCTCGACGAGGCCGGGGACACCCACGCGTCCGCCGCTCCTTCCGTTTCTTCCGGCGGCTTTGCTGCGCCCGCTGAGGCAGCGGCTCCTGCAAAGCCTCACCCCGCGCCGACCCCCGCGATGGTGGCCTCGGCTGCGGCCAGGAGGGCCGCCCAGGTGGAGCAGGCCTCGGCGAAGAAGACCGAGACCGTGCCGGAACCCGTCGACCCGCCGCTCAGCCGATTCGGCGTGCGCCAGGCCTTCGACCTCATCGATCTCCTTTCGAGCTTTGGTGTGGCGCGCGCGTTCGCGTCGCCGTCAGCCCGCTCGCGCCAGAGCCTCACCCCGTGGGCGTCGATGGGTGGCGGATCGGTGACGCTCGTCGAGTCGCTCGACCTGACCGACTCCGGCACGGATGCTCAGATCGACGCTGAGGCGCGCCTCGGACGCGTCCGCGCCTTTGCGGTGCAGCGCCTGCGCGAGCACGCGGCCCCCACGGTCCTGTCTGTCGCGGGTTCCGCGCGGGCTGCGATCATCGAGGAGATCCGCGCTTTTGCGTCGGCTCCCGTCGCCGGCGCTGAGGCTCCGCGCCTGACGCGCGGCCAGGTCCTCGTCGCCCACGTCGAACACGGCCCCGATGGGCTGGTTGTCGCCACCCTCGAAACCCACGGTGTCACCACGAAGGATCCGACCGCCCACGCGCGCAAGGCCTCCAAGAAGCGCTGAGGCGGCCCGGCCGAAGCCGAACCGCCACCAGCGTGCATGAGTGTAGGTCACATGTTGGAGTTCCTTACGGAACCGGTGAGCTTACTGTCGTTCTTGGCGACGACGTAGCATTGCACCGTGTGGTCGCCCCTTGCCCAGCTCTCTGGACCGGGAACAAACCAATCGTAGTCCAGCGTGGAGTCTGCGACGTGCTTGCCGACGTAGTGCTCGAAGATGAGACCGCAAATCTCATCGCTCTCCTTATCCATTTCGTCATCGGACGGAAGGTTTGTGCCTGCGAAGTCAAAAATATGAAAGTACTCCGCGTCATGAGGCTGGTTGCAGTCGATGATGGTGACGTCACTGTCATCGTCCGGTCCGAACTGGAAACACTCCCCGATGTGCGGTTGCGAGTAAGTAGCCGCCGTCGTAGATGTTGATGGCGTGGGCGTGGGCGTGTCTTTCGAGGGCTTGTGGGTTCCGGACATCGACACGGAGCATGCGGACAGCCCTAGGCTCAGGATGGCTGCTGAGACCCCGAGGACCAGCGCGGGGCGCGCGGTGCGGGATGTGAATGAACGTTGGGACATGATTCTCCTTGGAGCAAGGACGCCTGCGCACACGTGACGGGAAAACGATGTACGGTGACCCTGATTGCTGGTCATAGTGCTACTTCCACTATATAACGCCGCGTAGAACGTATGATTCGGGTGCTTGGCGAGGTGCGAGTGGACTGCCTGGGAGCGCCGCTAATGAGCGGGTGGTGCCTGGCCTCAGCGAAACACCACCCGCAACAGTTGGAGAACAGTCAGCCCTACAGGCCCGATTCCTTCACCGACGAGGTGAGCTTCGAATGATCCAACGGACGCGCTAGGCACACGATCGAACGATCGTTTTGTGCCCACGAATCCTTCGTCGGGATCATCCAGGTCGCGTCGAGAGACGAGGTCAGGTAATCCGACCCCACGTATGCGTCGAATGCGGAAATGCATTCGGTCTCGGCCTGCCGGTTGAGCGCCTCGGCGCCGGGGAAATCCCCGTCCGGCGCGGATGCCACAGCGAAGACCTCAGCGTCGTGCTCGCGCGTGCAGCTGGTCTTCTCGATCGTCGTCGCCGTGGTCGCGCTCTTATCCTCCGGTAGGAGGATGCACTGCCCGACCCGCATGTGCATGACGGACGAATCCGAGCATGCCGCGAGCGGGGCAGCGACAAGAGCGGCGACCGCAGCCGTCGCGACGAGACGACCACGCATCAGTGAACCCCCAGAGGCAGCGCCACGACGAGGTACACGATGCCCGACACCAGCGCGGCGGCAGGCAGGGTGAGGAACCATGCGATGACGATGTTGCCCGCAACGCCCCAGCGAACCGCCGAGAAGCGCTTCGTGCACCCCACGCCCATGATCGCCGTCGACACGACCTGCGTCGTCGAGATGGGGGCGTGAATGACGTAGGAGCACAGGTACAGGATCGAGGCGGACACGGCCTCGGCTGTGAAGCCGCGAGCCGGATCCAGGTCGATGATCTTACGGCCGATCGTGCGCATAATGCGACCGCCGCCGGCCATCGTGCCCAGCGAAATCGCCAGAGCGCCCGACACCTTCACCCACAGCGGCACGTTCATCTCGCCCGTGATGGGATCAAGGATGTTGTGGTGCTCGCCGTAGCCGCCGGCCAGCAGCGCCATGACGATGATGCCCATCGTCTTCTGCGCGTCCTGGATGCCGTGGCCCAGGGCCATGGCCGCTGACGAGAAGCGCTGCGCGGCGCGGAAGCGGCGCATTGTGCGGTGATACTGTGCCTTGCGCAGCGCCCACAGCACGATCTTCATGGCGATGTAGCCGATGACGAAGCCGATGATGGGGGAGGCGAACATTGGGATCACGACGTGGCTCATGATGCCCCACCAGTACACGACCGTGCCGCTCATGAGGCCCGCGCCCACCATGCCGCCGATGAGGGCGTGCGAGGAGGATGAGGGGAGTCCGAACCACCAGGTGATCAGGTTCCAGATACAGGCGCCCAGCAGGGCGGCCAGGATGATGACCAGGCCCTTTTGCTGCATCTCCGGCAGGGGAGACTCGGCATAGTCGCTGATCGAAATGATGCCCTTGCCGACCGTCTTCGCGACGGCTGTGCCCATCATGGCGCCGATGACGTTCATCGTCGCAGCCATGAGGAGCGCTGCGCGAGGAGTCCACGCGCGCGTCGACACGGAGGTCGCGATCGCGTTCGCCGCGTCGTGGAAGCCGTTTGTGTAGCTGAAGAACAGCGCGACGGCGATGACGACGCAGACGAGGATCAGATTCAGATCCACGGCTCAGGATTCCTTCAGTGCGAGGGACTCGATGACGTTGGCCAGCTCCTCGAACGCGTCGGCGCAGGACTCGAGGCCCTGGACGATGTCTTTGAGCTTGATGATCGTGACCGCGTCCAGGCCGGAGTCGAAGAGGGCCGTCAGCGTGCGGCGGTAGGCCAGGTCGCCCTCGTTCTCGAGGCGGTTGATCTCGATCCAGTAGTCGCGCATGTCCACGGGCGACTTGAGCTTGGGCATGTTCTCGGCGGTCAGGTCGGCGCAGTGCTTGATGACCGCAATCTGCTCGTTGAGTAGGGAGACCAGGGAGGAGGGGATGTCGGCGATGCCGTAGACGACCAGGAGGTCGCCGGCCTCATCGATGAAGTCGAGGCAGTCGTCCAGGTGCGACGCCAGCGACTGCAGATCCTCGCGGTCGAAAGGCGTGATGAACGAGGAGTTGATGCGCTGAACGATCGCGTGGTTCAGTTCGTCGCCGCGGTGCTCAACCTCGTGGAGCTGATCGCGCAGGGCGATGCGCTCTTCGGGGGAGGCGGCATAGATGTGCGTCAGGAACTCGACGGCCTGCACGAGCTGGCGGGCCTGGGAGGTGAAGTCTTCAAAAAAGTCAGGGCCTTGGGTCTTGTTTCGGAATCCCATGGTGTACTCGGTCCTTCCAATGGTGAACAGCACTGTTGTGCTACCTGTAATCGTCGGTCATGGGGCTGTGAGACTTCAAGTTCAGAGGTGGATTTGTAGCCCCATATTCGGTGTTCTATCTCACGGCGATGGGGGAATAGACGACTTCCGTCGTATTCGTGAGGTCCGGGCGCAGTGGGCGTTCACGAAGACCCTTGTGGGTGGGTTGAAGGTCCCTATCGGTCGGGCGGTGTGTGACTTGTTAGACTACGATTGAGGTGTGACTGGGACCAAGCGCCCGTAAGCGCGGGTGAGAGGTCCGGCATGATTGATTCTGTCAATCGGGGACGCAGATGCGGCCTCGACAATCCGAAATGCCTCAGGAGGCAAAATGTCCGTGACTGAACAGGATGTGCGTGCTGCGGCTCCGGCCAACGCTCCCGAAGATGTCATCAAGTGGGTTGCGCAAATCGCTGAGCTGACCACCCCTGACGCCATCGAGTTCTGCGACGGCTCCCAGGAAGAGTGGGATCGCCTGACCTCGCAGATGGTCGAAAGCGGCATGTTCACCAAGCTCAACGAGGAGAAGCGCCCGAACTCCTTCCTCGCTCGTTCTAAGCCGTCCGATGTCGCGCGCGTTGAGTCCCGTACCTTCATCTGCTGTGAGAAGGAAGAGGACGCGGGCCCGACCAACCACTGGGCCGATCCCAAGGAAATGAAGGCCACGCTCCGCGAGAAGTTCACGGGTGCCATGAAGGGCCGTACCATGTACGTCATCCCCTTCTCCATGGGCCCCCTGGGCGGCCCCATCTCGCAGCTCGGCATTGAGATCACCGACTCCCCCTATGTCGTTGTCAACATGCGCATCATGACCCGCATGGGTGCGGGGGCCATGGACCTCATCAACGAGGGGCGCGTGTGGGTTCCCGCCGTTCACTCGGTCGGCGTGCCGCTCGAAGAGGGTCAGGTCGACGACAACTGGCCCTGCAACGACGAGAAGTACATCACCCACTTCCCTGAGACCAACGAGATCTGGTCCTTCGGTTCGGGCTACGGCGGCAACGCCCTGCTCGGCAAGAAGTGCTTCGCGCTGCGTATCGCCTCGACGATGGCCCGCCGTGACGGCTGGATGGCCGAGCACATGCTCGTCCTGCGCCTGACGCGGGAGTCCACGGGCCAGCAGTTCCACGTCACCGCCGCCTTCCCGAGCGCCTGTGGCAAGACCAACCTCGCCATGCTCGAGCCCACGATCCCCGGCTACAAGGTCGAGACCGTCGGCGACGACATCGCGTGGATGCGCCCCGGCCCCGACGGGACCCTGCGCGCCATCAACCCCGAGGCGGGCTTCTTCGGCGTCGCCCCCGGCACCTCCTACAAGACCAACCCCATGGCCATGGAGACCGGCAAGGCCAACTCCATCTTCACGAACGTCGCCCTGACCGACGACGGCGACGTGTGGTGGGAGGGCATCGACGGCGACGTCCCGGCGCACCTGATCGACTGGCACGGCAAGGACTGGACGCCCGAGTCCGGCGAGAAGGCCGCCCACCCGAACAGCCGCTTCACCGTCCCCGCCTCGCAGTGCCCGATCATCTGCCCCGACTGGGAGGCCCCCGAGGGCGTCGCGGTCGACGCCGTCCTCTTCGGCGGGCGCCGCGCCACCAACGTCCCGCTGGTCGCCGAGCAGTACGAGCCCGCCCACGGCGTGTTCATCGGCGCCTCC
>CAUVIG010000019.1:0-18798 GCA_963551745.1 uncultured Actinomyces sp. | reverse complement strand
CCCACGGGTGGGGTGGGCGCCGGAGGGACCGGCGGGCAGGGGGGGGGTCCGAGGCGCGGCGCCGAACGCTGTGCGGTCGCCTAGCCTGGCGGGGGGCCGGGGCCTCCGGCGCCCGGAACACCCGTGGGGCCACAAGCCACCCGGCCCCAGCGGAACCAGGCGGCACACGCGTCAGGCGACAGCTGTGAGAAGCCGCGGATCAGCCAACGCTCCAGGTGGCGCCATCGCGGCCGTCCGCGACGGTGACGCCGGCGGCGGCCAGGCGGTCGCGCAGCTCGTCGGCGCGCGCCCAGTCCTTGGCGGCGCGGGCAGCGGCCCGCTCCTCCAGCACGGCCCGAACCAGCGCGTCCAGCGCCGAGTGCTCGGCGGCAGCAGCGCCGGAGGCGCCAGCGCCGATGCCGGCCTGACCGCGCCATTGCTCGGAGGCGGGATCGAGGCCCAGCACGTCCAGCATGGAACGAACCAGGACCTGCTCGCGGTACACACCGTCGGTATCCCCCGCAGCGAGCGCGGCGTTGCCGGCCTTCAGGTGCTCGTGCAGGACGGCGAGCGCGCCGGCGACGTTGAGGTCGTCGTCCATGGCGGCGACGAAGGCCTCTGGCAGGTCGGCGGGCGCAAGCGCAATCTCGGAGGCCGACGCCTCCCCTGCAGCTTCGATCGCGCGGGCCACGAAGGTGGAGAACTTCTCCCAGGCGGCGTGCGCGGCGGGCAGCGTCTCGGCGCCCCATTCGATGGCGGAGCGGTGGTGGACCGTGGACAGGGCCCAGCGCACGGCGACAGCCGGATACTCCTCGGTGAGCGCCCCGATCGACAGGACGTTGCCGAGCGACTTGGACATCTTTTCGCCCTTGGTGGTCACCCACGCGTTGTGGACCCACAGGCGCGCGAACTCCCAGCCGGCGCCGTGGGACTGGGCCTGCTCGTTCTCGTGGTGCGGGAAGCGCAGGTCGATGCCGCCGCCGTGGATGTCGAACTCGTCGCCGAGGTAGCGCCGCGACATGGCGGAGCATTCGAGATGCCAGCCGGGCCGGCCGCGTCCCCACGGGCTGTCCCACGAGGCAGTGGCGGGCTCGCCGGGCTTCGTAGCCTTCCAGAGGGCGAAGTCGCGAGGGTCGCGCTTACCGGCCTCGACGGCCTCGTCGATCTGGGCGTCGTCCTCGGTGGTACGCATGTCGACCAGACGCTGGCGGGTGAGCGAGCCGTAGTCGGCCTGGGAGTGGACATCGAAGTAGACGTTGCCGCGCCCATCCGAATAAGCATGTCCCGCGTCGATGAGGCGCTGGACGAGGTCGAGCTGCTCGGGGATGTGGCCGGTGGCGCGCGGCTCGTAGGTGGGGGCCTGCACGCCAAGGGTCTCGTACGCCTCGGTGAATTCGCGCTCGAAGCGGTACGCCCAGGCCCACCAGTCCCAGCCGGCCTCGGCCGACTTGTTCAGGATCTTGTCGTCGATGTCGGTGACGTTGCGGACGTAGGTGACCTCGTAGCCGCTGCGACGCAGCCAGCGGATCAGGGTGTCGAAGGAGACGGCGGCACGCAGGTGGCCGACGTGCGGGGATCCCTGCACGGTGGCGCCACACAGGTAGATGCCGACCTTGCCGCGGGTGACCGGGGTGAGGGGCTGTATGCGGGCGCTCTTGGAGTCGTACAGGTGCAGCATGGCATCAATCCTACCTGGCGCGGAGAGGGGGTGAAGGAAACGGGCGCGTCCCGGGAGTATGTAACGAGGCCCGGGCCCCAACCGTCGGAACCGCGCAGGTTCGCAGATGGGGGCTCGGGCCTCGTCGAGTCGGAGAAAACTCAGGTGCCGGGGCGCACGCGCTCGCGGATGAGTGCCTTAAGGTCCTCGGCGGAGTTGGCCAGCGCTGTGACGCGCTCTTCGCGGCCTTCGATGCCTTCGAAGCGCTCGGGCACGGGCGGGAGGTGGCCGGTGGCCTCGAGGATCGTATCGGCGAACTTGACGGGCAGCGCGGTCTCCATGACGACGAGCGGTCCCTCGATCTGCGGGCGCACCGCGCGGGCGACGTGCACCCCGTCGGCCGTGTGCGGGTCGAGGAGGTAGCCGCTTTCCTTCTCCGTGCACGCAATCTCCGCGAGGCGGTCGGTATGCGAAGAGGTGCCGGAGATGAAGCCGTAGGTCTCGCGTAGGGCGGCGAACTCGGGCGTGCCGGACAGGTCGAAGTAGCCGTCGCGCGCGAGGGCCTCGTCGAAGAGGGCGCGGGTGGCGTCGCCGTCGCGGCCCAGCAGGTCGAAGATGAAGCGCTCGAAGTTCGAGGCCTTGGAGATGTCCATGGACGGGCTGGAGGTGGCCAGCGTGTCCGCGGAGGAGCGGGGGCGGTAGACGCCGGTGCTGAAGAACTCGTCGAGGACGTCGTTCTCGTTCGTAGCGACGACGAGGGTTCCCAGCGGCACGCCCATCTGGCGGGCGATGTGGGCGGCGCACACGTTGCCGAAGTTGCCCGAGGGCACGACGACGCTGACCTTGGACGAGGCGTCGGCCCCTTCCTCGGTGACGCGCAGCCAGGTGGCGACGTAGTAGCAGACCTGGGCGAGCAGGCGCGCCCAGTTGATGGAGTTGACGGCGCCCACGTGCCAGGTGGCCTTGAAGTCGGCGTCCATGTTGACGGCCTTGACGAGGTCCTGGCAGTCGTCGAAGACGCCGTCGACGGCGACGTTGACGATGTTCTCGTCGAGGAGGGAGAACATTTGGGCGCGCTGGAAGGCGGTCATGCGGCCGGCGGGGGTGAGCATGACGACGGAGAGGCCGTTTCGGCCTCGCAGCGCGTACTCGGCGGAGGAGCCGGTGTCGCCGGAGGTGGCGCCGACGATGGTGAGCCAGTCGCCGCGGCGGGTGAGCTCGTATTCGAAGAGCTCACCCAGGAGCTGCATCGCCATGTCCTTGAAGGCAGCCGTGGGGCCGTTCGACAGGTGGGCGAGGTGCAGGTCGGTGCCCTCCAGGGCGTCGACGGGGACGATATGGGGGTCGGAGAAGGCGGGGGTGCGGTAGGCGCGGGCGGTGATCGCGCTGAGGTCGTCGGCGGGGATGTCGTCGACGAAGAGCGAGATGATGCCGGCGGCCATGGCCGCGTAGCCGTCCTCGCGCAGGACGATACGCAGCTCGTCCAGGTCGGACTGAGACAGCGTCGGGTATTCCTCGGGCAGGTAGAGGCCGCCGTCGGGGGCGAGGCCTTCCAAGAGGATGTCACTGAAGGAACGGGTAGGCGTGTTGGGGCCGCGTCGGGTCGAAATGTAGCGCACGGGTCGATCCTATCGGAGAGGGGGCGTGGCCTGCGAGGGTGCCCGTTCCTCGTCACGCGCATGGACGAGGCCTGGGCATGGGATCGGGGGCATCCGTGCGGCGTGTGATAGAAACGTGGGGTGAGCAACGACTTTTCCCGCTGGGCTCCTCCGGGCACGGAATCTACCCCCACGCCCGGAGTCGAGCCGAAGACGCAGAGCACCGCCGAGCAATCGCAAGGCAGCGCGGCGGGCAACTCGGGTGTCGCCTCGTCGTTGAAGCCAGTCCTGGGTTCGCTCGTCACGGGCGCGACGCGAACCACGGCGACGCCCCGCTCGTCGGCATCTCGCGACAATGCCTCGTCCCCCGCGAGCGCACCCCAGAAAGGCCTTCGCCCTCCGCGCAGGGAGCGCGATCCGCAGCGCCTCGCTCGCAACGCCATGTACGAGCGGCTGCTGAATAAGAAGGTCATTATCGGTGCAGTCCTCGCGGTCGTCGTTCTTGTTCTCGCTGTGCCCAGGCTCATGGCGTACGCACCCTCCTTCAGCAGTGTCACAAGGGGCCCCATCGCCGTTCAGGGATATAAGGGTTCGGCCACCAACACGAACGTTCTTTCTTCGGACTGGGCCGCTGGCGTGAGCGCCGCATGGGTTCTCGCCGATCCTCGTAGCGGCATCGAAAAGTCATCCGAGACAACCTTGTTCGTCGACGGCACGACGCTCTACATGGTGTCCCGGGGTGATAAGTCTCGTTCCGTCTCCATCGCGGCCATCGATGTCTCCTCCTCCGAGCCCACCGTCCTGTGGACATCGAATGACGAGTCCATGCGACTGGCGTACTCGGGGAGCGATTTCTCGATTGTCTCGGCCTGGCAGTGGATCGCCGTCGAAAACATCCTGATTTCGAAGTCGACGGGCATTCAGACGAAGGCACCGTGGGAGGACGACCATCCGGTCGCCATGGTCGACGACGTCTTGGTGACATGTTCGGGCCACGAGACCTGCTCGGGCTGGACGTATTCCTCCGGCTCGTGGGAGCGCCTGTGGCAGAGCATCACCGGAATTCAGTCCCGCAACGCATCCGTGGCGAAATGGGAGGGAACGCGCGCGATTGGAACCGGAGAGGAGGCTTCCGCCTTGGTTCCCATCGACAATGACAGGAACCCACAGATCATCAACGCCCACACCGGCGTCGTGTCGACCCTTGGAAAAGAGGGGCGCTTGGATGACTACAACCACCCGGTTCTGTACCCTGCCTCGGACGGTATCTTGGTGGATAAGGACTCCAAGACGTTCGAAAAGTTCGATACTTCCGGTAAGTCCCTGGGCACTGTCAAGCGGCGCCTTATGCACATCATCCCGGCGGAAGATGGCCGCATGCCGACTGTGAGTGAGTGGGAGGCTTTCTACGATTCGGGCAGGACTCCGTGGACGACGGGCATGCTGGAGGCAACCGGCGACGGGTGCGAATCCCTCACGGTGCATACGACGGGAGGCATCACAAAGTATTCCGCGGATGGGATGGCGGGGATTTCAATGAGCACTCGTCCGCCCTGCACGTTCTCTCCCACGCACGCTCGTGCGAGCACCGACGGAACCGCAGCGTTCATCCAGAAGAACGGATACAAGAGCCAGACCATCTATTTCTTCGACATGGCGAACAACAAGGCGTACACCTCGACCGAGTTGACGGCGGCGCAGAATCTCACGTGGGTCTTCGACGACCTGCTGGTCGGGGTGACGGACCAGGGCCTCATCGCCTTCACGCCGACTTCCTCGTGACGCTACCCTAGTTCCATGACTGATCTGCCCTTCCGCATCGGCCAAGCGGTCGACGTCCACGCGTTCGCCGCACCCGACTCGCCGCGTCCACTGATGGTCGCGTGCCTGGAGTGGCCGGGCGAGCGCCCTCTCGAGGGCCATTCGGACGCGGACGTGGCCACTCACGCCCTGTGTGACGCGATGCTGCTGGCGACGGGGCTTGGTGAGCTCGGCACGGTGTTCGGCGTGGATCGCCCGGAGTGGGCGGGCGCTTCGGGGCGCGCGCTCCTTGAGGAGGTTCGCCGCATGACCGCCGAGGCCGGCTGGATGCTCGGCAACGCGACCGTGCAGGTCGTGGGGAACCGGCCTCGTATGGCCGCGCGCCTGCCCGAGGCCTGCGCGGTCATGAGCGAGATCGCCGGGGGCGCGGTCACCGTGTCGGCGACGACCTCGGATCGCCTGGGTTTCACGGGACGAGGCGAGGGCGTGGCCGCGCTGGCCAGTGCCCTCATGGTGCGCGCCGGGGGGTAGCCCGCGAGCGCCCGCCGGGGCGCAGCGTGGTACAAACGTGTCATGAACGACGACGACCTCCGCCACACGTCCGACGACGCCGCGTGTGCTCATCCCTCCGATGCGTGGGTCGACATGCCACAGGTTGATATCCCCGCACTGCCGGACTGTGGGGATCTTCCGGGAGTCGAGGATCTACCCGAGCTTGCACCGCTGCCAGAGTTTGAAGCGTTGGAGGAGCTGGCGATGCCAGAGGTGGCGATGCCGGACCTCGACCAGTTCCTCGCCGTCACGCCGCCCGCGCCGGCCGATGTTCCCGGGCCTGATGCGCTCCCCTCGACGGAGGCTGCCCCCGCTCACACAAACACTGCTTCCCGTAACACCACTACGGCCTCAGCGAAGACAACGCCCACGGCCAAGCAGGCGCCGAGGCCAACCGCCACCATCACCTCGCCGCACAAACGGACCACAGGCGCGCAGGCACCACAGCCGACCGTCACCGTCGATCCCACATCCGCGAGGACCCCACGAGCCTCGGCACCCGCGCAAAAGAAACCCCACCTCCTCCTCACGTCGATCATCTGGATCGTCCTCATCAGCGTCGGGTTCTCAATCTTTGCGCCCGGTCACCGCACATCATCGTCGAATCCTTGGTCGCAGCAGACCTCGTCGAGCGCCAGCGCACAGGCGAACCCCGAGGTGCGCGAGCATGCTGAAGATCTGCCGTCCCGCGCCCCAGGTTACCGCGGGAGCGCCACGAACACGCATTCCATATCGCCGCAGTGGGCCTCGGGAGTGGCGACCGCGTGGACGCTCGAGCTTCCGCCACAGATGACTCAGTTCGGACCGCAGATGTTCGCCGAGGGTCAGGTCCTCTACATCGCCGGCTACGACACGATCGAGGGCCAGAACGGTTCCGCCGTCAGGGCTTTAGCCTACGACCTGTCCGGGGAGGAACCCACCCTCCTGTGGAGCACGATCGGCCCCACGGAAAACTCGGCGATCATGACGTACACACCCGCATTCGTGTCGGGCGAGAACCAGCTCTTTTTCCATGACGTGGTCATCGACAAGGCGACCGGCGCGCAGACACAGGCCCCATGGGGCAGGGAGTTTCCGATCGCGCAGGCCGACGGCATCGTGGTGACCTGCTCGACGACATCCACGTGCAGCGGGTGGATGCAGGTATCCGGCGAGTGGATGAATCGGTGGACGACACCCACCGGTCCGCAGGTGGGGTACGGATTTGCGAACCAGGGCCTCGGCTACGCCCCCAAGGGCGCGGTCCTCGTCGGCAACGGCACGCGCGCATCAGTTCTGGTCCCCACTAACACCGGACAGCCCCCGCAGATCCTCGATATCCACACCGGCCTGGGAATGGTCCTGCCCGCTCCCGGCGCGGCAGACAAGACCCCCAGCGTCGAGGTGACGAGCGACGGCTTCATCATCCTTGACTCCAGCAACAAGCAGGGAATGGCCCTCGATAGCACGGGAACCGTCCAATCCAGCTTCGCGGTTAACGGTTACTCGCTTCTGCCCGCAGTCAGCCGCGACGGCACCTATCCGAGCGCTACGGACGTGAAAACCTTCCTGACGGACACGCGCGCGAATTGGGCGACGGGCACGGTAGACCTCGTGGGTCATGGCACGTGTTCCATCGAGGTCACCCTCAGCTCCGACGGATCGACGCACAAGACCCCGGTCCCCGGCGCGCTGAGCCAGTACATGACCAGCACGTGCATCTTCAGCCCGAAGGAGGTCCGCGTCAGCGCGGATGCTTCGGTTCTCTACGCCGATACCTTCACTTACCAGGACAAGAGCCGATACTTCATCGATACCGTCAACGGCCTCATCTACACCTCACCCGAACTCAACTCGCCGCAACAGACCATGTGGGTCTTCGACGACATGATCATCGGCATGACTGAGAGCGGCCTCAAGGCGTTCGTTCCGGCGTCGTCCTGAGGTCACCACCCGGTTACCACCTCTCCATTGCCATGTGATAGAAACGACACATGACCAATGACGATCAGAGGAGCACGAGTATCCACGCGCACGGGGGAGACGCTGGCTCAGTGAGCGCCGCGCGCGCCGTTCCCCCACCCGGCACACCCCGGCCTCGCCCGGAGAGCCGCGCGAAGACGATCCTCCTCGCAGTGCTTCTGACCGCCGTCGTCATGACCGCAGTCTTCGGCATCAACTGGCTCACGTCATCACCCTCAACACCGGAAGATCAGCGTTCATTCGCCTCCGAGCCCACCGTCGGGTACTCGGGGGACGCCGCGAGCACGGGATCGATCTCCCCCGCATGGGCCTCGGGCGTCGAGACGGCATGGAGGATCCCGTTCCCCTCGACGAAGCATGGCTCCCGGGCACTCACGTCCGTGGAAGACACCACCCTCTATGCCCTCTTCGAAGACCCCGATCCCGCCGCCCACCAGGCCACCGCCGCGGCCTTCGACATCTCCTCCGAGCAGCCGCGCGAGCTGTGGCGCACGACGGGTCCCCTCCCCGGGTCGTTCGGACGCCCCAGCTTCGTGTTCGACGGGGATCAGTTCATCGTTGGCAGCATCATCATCGACAAAGCGTCGGGGGCACAGTCCTTGGCACCCTGGGAGGGGTCGGAGGCGATCGCGGCCGTTGACGGCATCGTCGTGGTCTGCGATAAGAAACAGGCGTGCTCGGGCTGGACGCAGGAGGCCTCGTCGTGGGTGCGCCAGTGGGAGACAACCACCGCCAGCCAAAAGGGCGCCCTGTCCACGTTAGACAAGCTCACCTACCCCGATACACCCGTGATCGGCACCGGAGAGCACCAGGTGGTCGTCCTGCCCGTCGGTTCGCCGACACACCTGGCTCAGCTCATCGATCCGCAAACCGGGCGGCTCACGAACGTTGGCTCTGTAAGCCCCTTCAGGGACAGGCAGAACAACGTTGTCTCTTTTGTTATCACCAGCGATGGGCTCCTGGCTTTCAACGATGACCTCTTCGTCACGTACGACGCCGATGGCTTCATCACGGGGACCCAGGCCTACAAGCAGATGAAGAGAATACCGACGCGCGACGGGCGCATGCCTACCACGGCCGAACTCGGAGAATTCCTGAGCGGCGCTCGCCCGGCGTAGTCGAACGCGTCGGTCACAGCCCCGACACAGGCTGCGGCCGGCACCCCCTTCAGCCTCACGGTGACGCCGAGCGACGGGCGCCCGACCTTCACTCTTGATCCCAACAACAACGACCAGTTTCACCCCGCAACCAACTTTTGGCCCTCCGAGGTTCGCGCTAGCGCCGACACGTCGGTCGTGTACGTCGAGTCCGTCGATCACGCCGACAGGGGCAACAGGTTCTTCTTCGACACGGCGAGCGGAAAGGGACACGGTTCCCCGGAATTTCACGACGCTGAAGACCTCTCGTGGCCCTTCGATGACCTGGCCATCGGCGTGACGATCGACGGCATCGTGGCATTCACCCCGAAGGCCTCGTGAACCCCAGCCGATGAACGCTTGCCCACGAACCCCCAACCTGAGCGACGACAGAAATGACACACCCATGAGCACCAACGCCCCCCAGCACGGGACCTCCGCGAGGCCCACGCGACCGACGCACCTCTTCCTGACGACGGGGGGCGCGCTCGCCGCGAGCCTCGGGGCATTACTCGTGCCCTCGCTGAGCACCAACGCCCTCCAGTTCCCCGGCCCGACTGCGACCCCACCTCCGCACATCACAGGCACGGAGCAGGAGACGAGCCCGGAGGCGACCGGCTACCAGGGGAGGGCCACCAACACGAACGAGCTGTCGAGCGCGTGGGACTCGGGCATCGCGACTGCTTGGACCCTGCCCACCAGCGACGCTCTCCTGCCCGCGCAGCTGATCGCCGAGGGTCAGACCCTGTACACGCTGACCTACGGAAGCGGCGCAGAGGCCGTGACCACGGTGTCCGCTTACGACGTGTCGGGCAGCGAGCCGGTCGCCCAGTGGACCACGACCATCCCCCTGCCCTCACGGATTCGCGCTGAGGCGTTCCCGTCCTCCGTCTCGACTCCGAACGAGATTCTGCTGAGCGACATCATTGTCGACCGATCGACCGGTGCTCAGACGCAGGCCCCCTGGGGCTCCGACCTGCCGATGGGAGTCGTCGACGGCATCCTCGTCACCTGCGACACCTTCAACTCATGCTCTGGGTGGTCCCGCGACTCGGGCGCGTGGAGCCACCTCTGGTCCACGACCACCTCGCCCCAGCGCCGCGCGGGCCTCGCCCACTCGGGTCTGACGGCTCCCACGAGCGCCGTCATCGGCGCCGGCGCGGGCGCTGCCGTGGTCGTCCCCGTCGACGAGGCCCATGAAGCACCGCAGCTCATCAACCTGACCACGGGCGAGCTGAAGACTCTCGGGAATGGCCCCTCCACGGCCGGCCCATCCGTCTCCAGGATCACGCTGGCGAGCGACGGAATCCTCGTCGCCGGAGAGAAGGAGAGTATTGCCTACAACGCCGCGGGCGAGGTCGTGGGCACTGTCGGGGCCGGATGGATGCTCGACCGTTTTCCGGCGTCAGACCGCGGGGTCCCGAGTACCGCAGTACTCGGTTCTTTCATGACTCAGGGCATCGCCCCGTGGACAACCGCCACAGTGGAGCAGCCCTATTCGAACGACGTCAACGGTCATCTCCTGGCGGTGAGCCCGACCGGTGGGCACACCAGCCGCACGATCAACCCCGGTGAGTCATACTCCGACCACGCTCTGCCGACCGACTGGCCTGCCACACAGATGCGCGCCAGCGCAGACGGCAAGGCGCTGTTCGTCCAATGCTTGCCATCGTCCCCCACCGGTGCCTTCTTCTTCGGCATGGAACGCGAGATCACCTACGTGTCGCCGGCGCTGGACGAGGCCACGAACCTGGTGTGGGTCTTCGACGATCTGCTCGTCGGGGCGCGCAGCGGCGAGGTCATCGCCGTGACGCCACGGTCCCAGTAAGCGAATCCATACAGAACCGTCCCCGACGCCCGAGACTCACTCGGTTGCGTCGGGACGTGTCTTTTGCGGGCGCAGGTGCCTCGTCGGGAAGCTCAGTCCTCCATGTGCGCCAGGGTCGCGCGGTCCGCCTTCACAGGGACCGTGAGGACCAGGCCCGCGCCGAGGATCAGCATGATGCCGAGAATGCCCCAGTAGGTGTAATCCTGGCCGGCGGGCGTCATGCGCTTGCCGAGCAGCAGGAAGAGGCTGTACATCGCCGGAGCCATGAAGGACACGGCACGCCCGGTCGTCGCGTAGAGGCCGAAGACCTCGCCCTCGCGGCCAGCGGGGATGATGCGCGACAGGAAGGAACGCGACGCGGACTGGGTGGGCCCGACGAAGACGCAGAGGACCAGGCCGAGGCTCCAGAACACGATGGGGCCCTGGGCGTGCAGGAAGAAGACGCCGAAGCCTGCGACGACCATGGCGCACAGGGACAGGATGATGACCTTCTTCGGGCCGATCTTGTCATCGACCCAGCCGAAGGCGACGGTCGCCAGGCCTGCGACAACATTCGCGGCGATTGCGAAGATCAACACCTCGCTGGCGCTGAAGCCGAAGGCCGTCTTGGCCAGGACGGCGCCGAAGGTGAAGACGCCGGCGAGGCCGTCGCGGAAGACGGCGGAGGCGATGAGGAAGAAGAGGGTGTGCGGGGCTTCGCGTTTGAGGGTTCGCACGGTGCGCCACAGGAGCTTGTAGGAGTCGATGATCGACTCGTTATCGCCGCCGGTCTGGGCCTTCTTGGGCTGCGGGGGGTTCACGATGACGGGGATCGCGAAGCCGCCGAACCACAGGGCCGCGATCACCATGGAGAGGCGGATGTTCAGGTGTTCGTCGGTGGGCACGCCCAGCAGGTTCACGCCGATGAGGCCGACGTAGAGGATGAGCAGCAGGACGATGCCGCCGATGTAGCCGGACGCCCAGCCAAAGCCGGAGATCTTGCCGCGGTCTTCCTTCTCGCCCAGGTGGTTGATCATCGCGTTGTAGTTCACCGAGGCGAACTCGAAGAACACGTTGCCCAGGCCCAGCAGCGCGATGCCGAGCATGAGGGCCCCCTGGGGACCGAGGACGGAGGCGGGATGCACGAAGTACATGGCGAGCATGCAGACGACGACCGCCCCGGTGAACCACCCGAGCCAGACTCCGCCCCGGCCTCGTCGGTCGGCACGCTGGCCGGTGATGGGAGCGAGCAGCGCGATGAAGATGCCGGCGATCGTCATGCCGTTGCTCAGCCAGGTCGAGGCAGTGCCCGAGTCGGTGAAGACGCCGTCGCTGGTCAGGTAGGTCGTGAACACGAAGGTCGTGGCGACCGCGTTGAAGGCGGCGCTGCCCCAGTCCCAGGCCGCCCAGTCGACGACTTTGCGTGTGATCACGCGGTGTGGGGTGGTGGGCGTTGTGCTCATGGGATCGGGATCCTTCAATGGGGAGTGCTCGGCGGCGCGTGTGCGTCCAGGGTGAACCTACCACGTTTCGTAGCTCACTCTCTCCTCGGGCCGCCCCAGGAACGAGGCCGGGGAACCGCCAGCGTGACCTGACCGAATGCCATATGCTGTCTACGTGGCAGAGAGGTCCGTTAACACGCACCCCGATATTGTGCCCCACCTACCTTACTACATGTTTGGAGCGTCATGGTAAAACGCCCTCATTTGCAAAGCCTGTCCGAGGCAGACGAACAACTCAATACAGCTGACCGGCTATTTAAACCAATCCTATTGCTGGTTGCAGGTACCGCCTTGAGCTATTTTCTGTGCTTTATTGTGCCAGCGGGTATTACTGTTTTTTTCGCTGTCTACCTGTCACTTGCCACGCTTGGCGTTATCTACGTCGGAGTAGAGCGCTTCTTACGTCGCCACCGGGGAACTGCGCTCCATGTCGAGCATGGCGCAGTGACGTTGTATCCGGACACAACGGCGATTCGCTTTTCTTCTACAGTCCTCATCGTGATGATGGCATGGGGACCTGCCTCCGTTGCGTTCTATGTCGTTCGGCCAGAAAGTGTTACTAGCATTGTTATCGGCTTTTGCTTCTCTTTCCTTGCCTACATGCTATTCAGCACGACCATATATCGCCCCTCGCGCATCCACCGGTCACCACTGATCACGCTCGGCCCCGATCACCTGTCGATTCAGCCCCTCCTGTACGACAACCCGACACGTATCCGTTGGGATCGCAATCCCCAGATTGAGGGTTTTGAGCTTTTCGTCGCCGCCAGAGAGCCACACCAGTTGATGCACGTATCCACCCGAGACTCCGAGGATGCGTTCGTTTTCGAGATGAGGGGGATGCCCATCTGCTACTGGCAACTCGCGCGGCTCATCAACCATTTTGTCGCCCATCCTGAGGATCGAGCAACGCTCGGAACACCGCAGGGACCGCAGCTCGTCACCGACATCCTGGCGGCAGGCTAGGCGCATGCTCCCCCTGACCCTCATCCGCCGTCCTCTCACCCCAGCACAAGCTGACGCCATCGTGCGCCGAGCATGGATCGTCCCCGCGTGCTTCTATGCCGTCGGAGTCGCGGCAGCACTCGTCCTCGTCGCCCTCATCGCGCTCGGCTTCCCCGCCCTCGGCCTGCGTTACGGGCTCGCTATCGTCTGCATTCTTCTCGTCGCCTTCATTCCAGCCGCCGTTGCCTACGCGCGCTCACCCAGCCGCCCACCGCGGGTCACTGCCACCACGACGAGCCAGGAGGAGCGCACGGTCACCGAGCTGCTACTCACCGGGGACGCTACATTTGCCCGCAGTCGTAACGCTGGATTCGCATGGGGACTAAGTAGCATTGCTCTTTGCCTCATTCCTCTCGCATTCTCGTCGAGCACAAAAAATGGCTTCCTCATGTCACTCGGCGCGGGTGTCTTCATCATCTACCTTCTCGTGAAAGTGCCAGGTCTGTATTTCCCCCAACCGCGTGATGTCAAGGTACAAAAGTTCCTTCTATTTCCCGAGGGTTTTGCCTTCGCCGAGAGAGACCTTCTCCTTCGGGTCAAGGATGTGAACTGGAGTGAAGTGACCGGCGTGGGCGAGACCGTCAAAGGCTTGACCGCCGTCCACTGGACCTCGGACGGGGAGGACGGTGTCACGTGGCTTCATTTGAAGGATCCGGGGCTCTCCTACGTCGCCTTCGAGCGACTTATCGACTATTTCGCCTCCAACCCCCAGCGGCGACGCGTTCTCGGCACCGAGACCGGCGTCGACGTGGTGCGAGCGCTCCTGCGAGGGCAAGACCCGGACGCCTGAGACGCGGGTCAGTCGCCGGAAGGATCCACACAACGAGGCCGGAAAAGCCCGCACGTTCGTCACCTCTATGCCATAGGCTGGGATGTCACCCAGGAAGGAGGCCGATAATGGCAAACGGTGCGCCACTCAGTGTTCCCGCCGCGGATAAGCGCCTGTACAAGGTGATCTACGGGTTTCAGGCCGCATGTTGTTCCATCTTGCTCGGTGCCGCCGCACTTATGACGGCGGGTCGCCTACCGCCCGGTATCGCCCTGTTTTTCGCGGGCTTCTTTATTCTCCTGGGATTTGCTTCCTTCCTCATTGGCCTCGCCGAGCTAGTGCGGCGCTCCATGGGCGTGAACGTACACGTCGAGGATCAAGGAATGGCGCTCTACCCCCCGCTTGGCGCGCTTCGGGCGCGCCAAGCCGTGTTCGCCTCTGGGATCGGATGCGCGCCCATTGCGCTCTTCATTGAGTACGCATTAGGGGACTCGATCGTCGGCTTCATCGGGACCGCGATTGTCGGCTGCATTATCTCGGGTTTGTTTTTCGTAGCAATCACGGCTTCTCCCTATCGCCGAGGAGTTATCCACCAGGGACCGTTCATCCTGCTCTCCCCCGAGCATTTTGAGATTCACCCCCTAACCGACAAAGAGCCGACGCGCATCCCGTGGGACCTGCATCCCAGGATCACAGGCGGCCACGCAGACACCACCGCCAATGGCGCATGCCTGTTCGTTCACGTTTCGCTTGACGGCCTCGAAAACGACCTGGATTTTGACATGACGGGAACACCGATCAGTTTTAGTCAACTTGAGCGCCTCACCGACTACTTCGTCGACAAGCCGGAGGAACGCGCGAAGCTCGGTCGGCCCGAGGGCGCGCAGCTCGTGCGTTCGCTCCTGACGGCTCCCTGACGTGCGCAGCCACTGGGAGATTCCACCAACCAACCGATACCCTGACAGCGATTCCACCGGAGATTGAAGGAAGATGATGTTCACCTACAAGTACCAGATACGCCCGAACGGGGGATCGCTGGCAATCACACTCGCCCTCGCTTTCTGTATAAGCGTCGTTGCGCTAGTCGCAATATCCCTTGCCCGGTTGGCACCCCTGAGCATCTTCGTGCTCGGTGCTGCCTGGCTTACCGGCATGGCATTGTCATTGATTTACCTCGCCGTCGCTTTGGCTCGCAGGATTCGTCGGGGCCCGTCCCTCGCGCACTCCAACGAGGGCGTGTCCGTCGCCTATCTGAGGGCGCCCATCAACATGAACACGTTGTTCTTCGGCACGTGTCTGTCTATGTTTCCCTTCGCCCTCATCGGATGTGGGCTGGAGCGAACCTCGACCTTCTCCTCCGGCTTCACTGGCCTGCTACTTGCCCTCGATGCCTTCACCATCATGAGTGCCGGCGGTATTACTGTGATCACCCTGGCAGTACGCCGCCGCTCCGCATACAAGCCCAGTACGATCCACCGCCGCCCGATCCTGACGCTCACCCCAACCCACCTGGAGTTCCACCCTCTACCCTCCCCCACACCGATCCGCATCCCCTGGGATCATGCCCCCTCCATCACAGCCATCGACTACCCGACCGTGAAGGCCGACGTCATCCAAAGGGCCCACATCATGACCACGGCGTGCCCGGCGCCCACGCTCATTGACATCACGTGCCTGGACTGGACGCGGGATCAACTCCAACGAACCATCGGTTATTTCGTTTGCAACCCCGAGCGCCGCGGCATCCTGGCCACTGCGAACGGCATCGACCTGGTGCGCGCACTCGTTTCCGACAACCCCGCGCTCTGGCCGCGATGAGGCGCGAGGAACGCGCGCACTAACGGCACGCGAGCGGCTCGGAAATTTAGGTGCTGGTTTCCTCGGCGATGAGGATCTGCGCGAGGGCCAGGTCGAGGGGGCGCGTGACCTTCATGGATCGTTCGTCGCCTGCGACCGTGCGCACGGTCCCGCCGATCGCCTCAACGAGGCCGGCGTCGTCCGTGGCCGCCCGGGCCTCGTCCGCGCCCAGGGAGGCACCCTCCTCGTGCGCACGCATGAGGACATCCCAGCGGAAGCCCTGCGGGGTCTGCACGGCCACCATGTCGGAGCGGCGAGGCGTGCCGACGACCACGCCGGAGGCGTCCACCGTCTTGAGGGTGTCGGTGACGGGCAGGACCGGGATGACCGCACCCGCGCCGCCGGCAACCGCGTCGATGACGCGCCCGGTGACCTGCGGGGGCGTCAGGGGCCGTGCCGCGTCATGCACGAGGACGACCGTGTCCGCCTCGCAGCACCCGAGCGCAGCCAGGCCGAGGGCCACCGACTCCTGACGCGAACGATCGGAGCCGGCAACAACGGTGAGGTCGCAGATATCAGACAGGGCGCGCTGAAAATCCTCAATCGACGAGGCCGGGGCCGTCACGACGATCGCGCCCACTCCCCCGGCGCGTAGGCCTCGGGCCGCCCACCACACAAGGGGGCGACCCGAGAGTTCAACGAGGGCTTTCGGCCCCTCGCAGCCGAGGCGAGAGCCGGAGCCGGCGGCCGTCAGAACCGCGCGAGTCTCACTCGGCGACGGCATCTTCCTCGACTTCGATGCGCCCCTCAGCCAGGACGGCGTCGAGGCGCTCGGCCGCGGCGGACTTTTCGATGTTGCGCGCCAGGGCCAGCTCGGAGGTGAGGATTCCGCGGGCCTTCGTCAGCATGCGCTTCTCGCCCGTGGACAGCTTCTTCAGATCGTCGCGGCGGGTCAGGTCACGCACGACCTCGGCGACCTTCACGATGTCGCCGGTGGCAATCTTCTCCTGGTTCGCCTTGAAGCGGCGCGACCAGTTGGTGGGTTCCTCGATGTAGGGAGCGCGCAGGACGGAAAGGACCTCTTCAAGGCCATCCTCGTCGACGATGTCGCGGACGCCGACCATGTCGACGTTCTCAGCGGGGACCTGGATCTCGAGATCGCCCTGGTTCACACGCAGCTTCAGGTACGTCCGCTCCTCACCACGAATGGTGCGCGTCATAACCTCTTCGATCGTGGCTGCGCCGTGGTGCGGGTAGACGACCGTCTGACCGATTTCAAACGACATGGATGGACTCCTGGGTGCTTGCGTGGATAGCACAACTATTCTACCAGCTGGCGAGCAAAACCGACCCATACAGTGTGAAAGCTCAACGCTACACGCATACAAGGATCGGCACAAACCAACTTCAAGCACGACCGCAATTCGTTCCAGCATGCGACCTTGCTCACGATCAAACGAGCGATATAAGGACGGGCATCACACTCCAAAATGCGTGACTTTCCGGGCATGACGGAGCCCCAGCCTCGTCCACGCAGACGATGCCGGGGCTCCGCTCAGCTCACTTGCCCTGGTTGGCGACCGCGGCGATCTTCGCCTCGGCCTCGGGATCCAGGTAGGTGCCGCCCTTCTTAATGGGCTTGAGGGTTTCCTCGTCGAGCTCGTACACCAGCGGAATGCCGGTGGGGATGTTGACGCCGGCGATGTCTTCGTCGGAGATCTCATCCAGGTGCTTGACGATGGCGCGCAGGGAGTTGCCATGCGCGGCGATCATGACGGTCTTGCCGGTCTTGATCGCGGGAACGATGGCCTCATCCCAGTAGGGCAGAAGACGCGCGATGACGTCCTTGAGGCACTCGCTCATGGGAACGGGCTCGCCGACGTAGCGCGGGTCGGCGTCCTGCGAGTACTCGGAGCCGGCCTCGATGGCGGGCGGAGCCACGTCGAAGGAACGGCGCCACAGCATGAACTGCTCCTCGCCGTACTCGTCGCGGATTTCCTTCTTGTTCTTACCCTGGAGCGCACCGTAGTGACGCTCGTTGAGGCGCCAGTTGCGCTCAACGGGGATCCAGTGGCGATCAGCAGCGTCGAGGGCGAGGTTCGCGGTCATGATGGCGCGACGCAGCATCGACGTGAACAGGAGGTCAGGCTTCACGCCCGCTTCCTTGAGGAGCTCGCCACCGTGGGTAGCCTCCGCGCGGCCCTTGTCCGACAGCGGAACATCCACCCAACCGGTGAAGAGGTTCTTTGCATTCCATTCGCTCTCGCCGTGGCGGAGCAGCACCAGTTTGTAGCTCATGTCTCTATTGTCCCACACGTTCCGACCCTCCTCCTACATCCCGTGGCGTTGATCACGCCACAGCTTGGACACGAGATCATGTGGGGCCGAGGTCCCTCGCCCAACACCGCGAAACGAGACCCCCTTATCTTGTACAGACAAAGACCCCGACCACACCCTGATTACCCCTGAGTCGCCCTCAGAATACCCCTGACATCCTTGAGATTCCAAGGTTTTACATAATTATCGGAACAGTGTGTGCCCCTCATATTTTCCCGTACGGTTAGGTTCATGATCATCACACGACGCACCCTGACAGCCTCCGCTCTCGTCACTGCGACCACGCTCTCCCTGGGCGCCTGCGGCTCCTCGAAGCCCCAGACTCCCGCGGCTGCACCCACCGCCGAGGCCACCACGGCTGCACCCACCCAGTCCGCAACTCCCGCCGCGGCCGTCCTGGCCGTCGCCACCGTGGCTCTGACCGGCTGCTCCCAGACCGCCAACGTCTCCGGCGGCGACTCCTCTGCCCCTGCGGCTTCGTCCGCCCCCGAGGCCTCGAGCAACCCGCGCACGGACACCAAGACTGATTCATCCAGCGACTCCGGCAAGTCCGACGCGCCGAAGGATTCCGGCGTCTCTGATGCTTCCGGCACCTTCACGGTCAACGAGTCCAACGCGCACGTTGAGATCCCCGCGGGCACGAAGACCGTCGTCATCAAGGGCTCGAACAACCACATCGAGGGCGAGGCCGTCTCCGAGATCACGATCGACGGCTCCGCGAATGCCGTCGAGGTGAAGTCCGCCGACAAGGTCTCCTTCACCGGCTCCAATAACGCGGTCCAGTACGAGGACGGAGCCGCCCCGCAGATCGCCAGCGACTCGGGCGCGAATAACGTCGTCTCCAAGGACTGACATCCGACGCACCTGAGGGGTGGGGGGGGGGGCCCGGGCGCCCCCCCCCCCCGCGGGGAAACAAAAGTGGGGGGGCCGGCGGGG
>CAUVIG010000018.1:0-18955 GCA_963551745.1 uncultured Actinomyces sp. | reverse complement strand
ATGTCGCCCACATCCGAAGGTTCGGTGAAGTACCCCTGCCCGCGGTTCAGCCAGATGCCGTTGTGCGGCCAGCGAAGATTGTCGAGCAGTTCTGGCGATACCGGCTGATAGATCGTGACGGTGCCGTTGCCCATGTCGAATATCCGGCACCAGCGATGGAGGGCACGAAGTGGCTCGGAGGTATCACCGGAACGGGCCGGCAGGTTCTGGGTCAGCAGATCGACGTACGTGATGCTCGTATCGTCATCGATCAGCAGGGGCACGTTCGTTTTGTTCGCCGACACCCGCTGAATCATCTCCGGCATGGACGCCATCAGTGCGTGGGCGACGGTCGGCGCCATGAGCTTTTCGAGGAGCGAGGAGATCTCCCCGTCGTGCGCGCCGTCGAGCGACACTTCGAGCTCGTACCTGTCGATATCACTCCACGGGTCCTCGCGATGGGTGTGCGCGTCGATGGGGCAGTACCGGTAGCCCTCACCGTCGTCCATCGGGGGCAGAGGGATCGGATTCTCGAACTCCATGGCCCTGCGATGCCATCCGGACAGAATCACTGCCTGCGTCCCATCCGTGTACTGGCACTTCAGCAGGAAGCTTGGGTCCGCGTCCCAGAGCTGAGGATCAGACGCGTACGTCTTGCTGTAGGATCTCATCGCCCGGGCACCTCCATTCGAAGCCGTTGACACGTAGTTGTCCGCAGCGCAGGCGGCCCGAGGCCGCGGGGACATAGCGCTCTTTGAGATTGTAGTCGTTTCCGCAGATACCGCGCCGGAGCGCAGCATATGCGCGCGCCGCAGATATACGAGGCCGGGGTCAGCCACGCAAAATCGCGCAGCCGGCCCCGGCCTCGTCACGGAAGAACTCTCAGAAGTACGCCTTCATCATGGACACCAGGTCATAGCCGTAGTTCTTGGCTGCCGCCCATCCGGTGCGGTTGGGGTTTTCCTGGATGCCCAGGTACTCGACCACGGGGGCCGCGCCCTTGCGAACGTATGAGAAGCGCGGGTCCACGACCGCGTTCGCGAGCGAGGCCGTGGTCACCGAGTTGTCCGCGTAGGCTCGCAGGTGCTGGACCTGGGCGCGGATGCCGGTGCGCACGTCCGGGAATGTGGCACCCTTCGCGCCGCCGCCGACCGCTCCGATACCCGCGAAGTTGAACTGGCCGACACTCACGTCGCCACCGAACTGCAGCCAACCGGTCTCCTTCATGGACTGGACGAAGACCAGCTCGGGGGAGACGCCCTCGGCCACGGCCTCGTCGTAGACGATATCCGCGAAGTCGCCGATCGAACCCGCTCCTCCGGACGCGAGGGACGATGGGTAGGCGCGGCCCGCCTGGTTCCAGGCGTCGACCATGTCGCCGATGACCTCGGAGCGCGAGGCCATGGGAGCAGTCATGATGAGGCGCTGACCGGCGGCGTTAGTAACCGAGTCCGCACGCGAGGCCGAACGAGACGCCGCGTCCGCCGCGGGCGCCCCTCCACCGTCCACGTAGCCCAGCCACGCCCCCGATGAGGCGAAGGAGGAGGTGCGTCCATCAACGTCACGCGTGCCCGTGACCATCGCGCCCGAGGAGGGATCGAGCCAGTACCAGGTGCCGCCATCGAGCAGCCAGCCGGTGTTCATCGCGCCGGAGCCCGCCATGTGATACCAGGCGCCGCCGACCTTGACCCAGCCCGTCCTCATCGCACCATCGGAATCGAGGTAGTACCAGGTGCCGCCATCGAGCAGCCAGCCGGTGTTCATCGCGCCGGAGCCCGCCATGTGATACCAGGCGCCGCCGACCTTGACCCAGCCCGTCCTCATCGCACCATCGGAATCGAGGTAGTACCAGGTGCCGCCATCGAGCAGCCAGCCGGTGGCCATGACGCCGTCGGAGCCGAGGTAGTACCAGGAGCGGCCGTCCTTGACCCAGCCGGTGGCCATGTCGCCGTCAGGGCGCAGGTAGTACCAGCTCTCGCCGTCCTTCTTCCAGCCCGTCACCATCGCGGTGGAGTCGTCGAAGAAGTAGCGGCGCCCGTTGATGGTGGACCATCCGCGGATCGTGCGCCCATCGGACCCCGCCCAGTACCAGCGGCCGCCCGCGCTGAACCAGCCGGTCTTGGCCTGGCCGTCGCGCACGAAGCGCCACGAGTCGCCCGACCGCTCCCACGTCCCCTTGCTCAGCCCGTAGGTCTGGGCGATGCCGGTAGCGTCGGCGACGCCGAGGGAACGCACGAAGGCGGGGTCGCGTAGCAGCTGCGCATCCGAGGATGATGTCAGGAAGGCGTGCTCAACGATGATGCCGGGCATGTTCTCCTCGCGGGCCTGGCGGATGATCGCGTAGTAGTCGCCCGTGGAGCCGTCCGGGTAGTCATAGTACGGGTTGTCGCGAGTCTTAATGCCTCGGTCCGCGAGGCCAAGGTCGGTGAGCTCGTTCTGGATGTTACTGGAGAGCTGGCGCCCCTTCGTGTGAGTGGCGTAGTTGTACGAGGAGGAGTTTCCGTACCAGACCTCCGCGCCGCGCGCGAGGGGCGAGCCCGAGTTGAAGTGAATGGAGACGAGCGCGTCGGCGCGGGCCGCAGCGGCCGTCCGGACGCGGCTGGACAGGTCCTCGCTGAGGTTTTCGGAGGGCCTGACGTCGGTCGAGCGGGTCATGACGACGGTGACGCCGTCGTAGGACTCAAGTTCCTCCTTGAGGGCCAGGGACACCTCGAGGGTCAGGTCCTTCTCGCGCAGGCCGTTGGCGACCGCGCCAGGGTCGGACCCCCCGTGCCCGGGGTCGATGGCGATGATGATTCCGGTTGCCGCCTGGGCGGGCGGCACCAGTGCCGCGACGGCGGCGCCGAGCGCCAGGGTGAGGCCGGCTGCGAATTTCCTCCACGGGGAGCGCATAGTCATCCTTCAAGTTGTTAGCGTGACAACCGAGATTCTAGTTACTTATGTTGTAACTGTAAACATGAAAATAGTTACACGAATGAAACGCCATGAATTAACGGGATCGTTTTGCGAATGCTGAGACGAGGCCTGGGCTGGGATCCGCTCTCGGGAACGGGAGGGCGGAGGCGCGCACAGCCGCAATGCACCTCCTCAGAGCGCAGAACGGACCGCCGCTGAACGTGGAGCCCCCTCCTCAGACCACTAACGATCCACCGCGGAACGCCCCGCCGAGGAACGCCCCGCCGAGGAACGCAGCTCCTCGGATCGCGCAACACACCTCCTTAGACCGCGAAACGCTCCACCGCGGAACGCACCGCCGCAGCAGCCGCTCTC
This sequence comes from uncultured Actinomyces sp., assembly GCA_963551745.1. Lineage (GTDB taxonomy): Bacteria > Actinomycetota > Actinomycetes > Actinomycetales > Actinomycetaceae > Pauljensenia. The sequence continues at coordinate 15,706 of CAUVIG010000018.1, read as the reverse complement.
GAGGACGCCTCGATCGAGCGATGCTCACGCACCCAGGCGCGCGCCCGCGTGGGCCCCACCCAGCTCAGCTCCCCGGACGCGAGGGCAGCCATCGCCTCGGCGACCCGGTCGGCGTCGAGGCCACACGCCACCCCGAGCCCTCCCTCGCTCACGTCGCGGGCGGCCTGCCCGGGACCGGCGTAGATGACGGGCGTCCCCTGGGCGAGCGAGGCCAGGATCTTCGTCGGGTTGGCGTAGTCGTAGCCGCCTGGGCGCAGCGAGGCCAGGGTGGCGGTGGCGCGCGCCATCCACCGGTCGGTTTCGTCGGCGCCGACGGCGGGCACGAGAACGACGCCCGGGACCCCACGAGCACGCGCGACCAGGTCATCCCACCCGGCCCCCTGCCCGACAAACACGAGTCGCGCGTCCCCAAGGCGTGGGTGCGCCCGCTCGAAAGCGTCAATGAACACCTCGGGGGCGAGCCAGGGGGCGACCGTGCCCGCATAGACGAACACCGGGCCGTGGCAGGAGGGGAAGCCCTCGGGCACCCCCTCGGCCGCGGCACCGGGAACGCGCACCCCGTTGGGAACGACACACACGCGCGCCGCCCCGAGGTCGCGCGCGCGCCGGGCCACCCCGTCGGACACGGCGATGACGCGGCGGGCACCGCGCAGGGCGAAGGACTCCAGGCTGGCGACCGCGCGCACAACCGGGCGAGGAACCCCGGCCATGGCCGCGGCGTCCGACACGATGTCCGCGCAGTAGTACACGTAGGGCACGCGGCGCGCCGCGCACGCGAGTCGCACGGCGGCGCCCGTCGTGGGCGGGGGCTCCGAGACGACCACGTCGGGGCGTGGGCCGACCACGAGGCGCGCGACGAGGGGGAGGTCGAAGGACAGGTAGGACACGTAGCCGCGCACGGCCCCCGTCCGATCGCGCAGCACGGGGGCACGTCGCACCTCAACGAGGCCCGGGCCGCCACGCTCCCCCACCCCCTCGGGGAAACCCGGGGCGGAGCTGCCTCCCGCGCGCACGCTCGACGTGGGGCCGCGGCCGCCAGAAGGGGAGGCGGCGGCGCGGGCGACGGCGGGTGCCAGGGCCGAGGTGAGGACGCACACCCGGTCCCCACAGGCGGCGAGGGCCCGAGCGAGGGCACCGAGGCGCAGGGCGGCGGCGGTCGGCTCGGGCGTAAAAGTGCGGGTCGCGAGGGTGACTAGCACGCGGGATTGCCTCCCCCGCCGATGGTGACGCGCGGGGTGCCGACCCACGCCTGGGGGCTCGTGATTGCGCGCCCGTCGACGAGGAGGCGTACGCCGGGCAGGTCAGCGGGGACCAGGTCCCGGTAGCACTCGTGGTCAGCCTGGACGATGGCGACGTCCACCGGCTCGCCGAGGTGGTAGGCGTCCCACCCGAAGGCTGCCAACTCGTCGTCGGAATACAGCGGATCGTGAACGCTCACCTGCGCCCCGGCCTCGCGCAGCGCGCGGGTGACGCCAAAGACACCGGAGAACGCGGTTTCCTTGACCCCGCCGCGGTAGGCGGCACCCAGGACCGCGACGCGCAGGCCGTCCAGGGATCCCAGCAGAGCGGCGGCACGCGAGACCGCGTAGGCAGGCATGTCCGCGTTGGCGGCGCGGGCTGCGGACACGACGGTCGCGTCCGGATCGCCGGCCAGGTATAGGCGCGGGTAGACGGGGATGCAGTGACCGCCGACCGCGATGCCGGGCCGGTGGATGTGCGAGTAGGGCTGGGAGTTGCATGCCTCGATGACGCGCGCGACGTCGATGCCGGCCGCGTCCGCGTAACGCGCGAATTGGTTAGCCAGACCGATGTTGACGTCCCGGTAGGTGGTCTCGGCGAGCTTGGCCATTTCGGCGGCCTCAGCCCCGCCCATGGGCCACACACCGTTGGGGCGCAGCAGGTCGTCGCGCTGATCGAAGGACAGGACAGCTTCGTAAAAGCGAACGCCGCGCGCCTCGCCGGATTCACTGAGGCCCCCCACGAGCTTCGGGTAGCGGGCCAGGTCGGCGAAGACGCGCCCAGTGAGCACCCGCTCGGGCGAGAACACCACGTCGAAGTCGCGGCCCTCGATCAGGCCAGACACCTCCTCAATGAGGGGCTTGTAGCGGCCGCGCGTCGTGCCCACGGGCAGGGTCGTCTCGTAGGAGACGAGGGTGCCGGGCACGAGGTGCGCAGCCATGGCGCAGGTGGCGGCGTCCATGACGCGGAAGTCGGGGCGACTCTCGTCATCGACGACGAGGGGCACGACCATGACCACCGCGTCGACGCCGGGGATCGCCTCGGCGTACTCAGTCGTGGCGCGCAGGGAGCGGGAGGAGGCAAGCGGGGGCAGGTACTCGGCCAAGTGTGCCTCGCCAGGGAAGGGTTCGACCCCCTCGTTGATGAGGGTAACCACGCGGGGATTCACGTCCACGCCGACGACAGTGTGCCCGCCGCGCGCGTAGTGCACCGCAAGCGGCAAACCGATCTTGCCCATGCCGACGACCGCGATGCGCATGCGGCTCCCCTTTCTGTCTCCGGCCTCGTTGTTCCCCTCCAGTGTAGTGCCCCGCCCCACCTACAATGGGGGCGTGGATCGCGCGCTCAATCTCCTGCTCTACCCGTCGAACCTGGCCTCGCCCGGTCGCCTGGTGAAGATCGCGCGTTCGTTGTCCCCGCTTTTCTCGCGCACGCACGTCGTCGGGATCGATCAGGGCGACCTCCCCACGGACGAGGCAGTGGCCCCCACCGTCCGCCTCACGCGAATTCGGGGAGTCTCCCTGGGTGCGCCCTTGGGCGGGCTACGGGTTGTCGGGGCGTGGGGCGCCCGCGTGTACCGGCGCTTCGCGGGGCAGCGCGTCGCGGCCGTCTCCGCACAGAACCTGTTCCTGCTGCCCCTCGCGCACGCGTTGGCGCGGCGCACGGGCGCGGTGTTTGCCTACAACGCGCACGAGTTGGAGACGGAGACGGTGGGGTCGGCGGGTCTGCGCCAGCGCCTCCAGCGCGTCATTGAGCGCCGCTATATCCACCGCGCGGACGTGGTGTCCGTGGTCAATGAGTCGATCGCGCAGTGGTACCGCGACGCCTACCCGGGCGTGGATCCGATCGTCGTGACGAATGCCCCGACGGGCGCGGAGGGGGTCATCGACCTGCGCGCGCGGCTGGGGATCCCGCAGGAGGCTCTCCTATACCTGCATTCGGGCTACCTGGCGCCCGGGCGCAATATTCCATTGATTCTGCGCGCGTTTGGGCAGGTAAAGAGAGCGCACGTGGCCTTCGTCGGCTCCGGCGCCCTGCTGCCCGAGGTCGAGCGGGCCGCAGCGGCCCACCCGAACATCCACCGCCTGCCTCCCGTGGAGCCGGACCAGGTTCTGGCCATGACGCGCGGGGCTGACGTGGCGCTGTGCCTCATCGAGTCCGGGTGCCTGTCGCACCGCATGTCCACTCCCAACAAGATGATGGAGGCTTTCGCTGCGGGGGTGCCCGCACTGTGTTCCCCCCTGTCCGAGGCCCGCCGGTACCTGGGCGATCAGGCTGACACGTGGGTGCTGGAGGATCCGGAGCGCAACCTCGTGGGCGCCCTGGAGTCCATCACTCGAGAGGACATCGAGGCTTTCACCGCGCCCGCGATCCCCTCCTGGGAGGAGGGCGCCACGCGCCTGCGCGAGGCCTACGAGCGGGCCCTCGCCGCGCGAGCACGGCGCTAAAGCGCCCGTTTCACAGGGGTGTCACGCGGCCTGCGGACGCTCCCCGTCGCCTCGGTCGTAGGCGCTCGCCGTCAGGAACGCCATCGCCAACATGCCCACCAGTAGGATGGCCATAAGGCCACCCAGCACGGCGACCGTCGTCCCGACGCGGTAGGGGCTGAACGCGAGCCACGCCAAGGGCGCCGCACAGTACACACACGCGAAGGCCAACATACGGCGCTGGTGGTAGGTCGCGACGAACACGTTTGAGAGCGGCGAGGTCGCGACCGTCAGAGCCAGCCAGGGGGCCAAAGAGCGCGCAAAGTATCCGGCCGCCTCCCAGCGCGCCCCGAAGACGAGGGGGAAGATCGCAGGGCTCACCCACGCGAGCAGGGCGAACACGGGGATCGAGCATGCCAGCGCAATGCCGCCGACCCGCACAACGACTCGGGCCATGTCACCGGGAGGGGTGTCCGACAGGCGCGGCAGGTACACCTGCGACAGCGCCCCCGCGATGAGGGCGACCGGAGCTTGCAGGGCCAGCCACGCCATGTTGAATTGGCCGAGCGAGGCCACGGAATACGTGGCGATGAGCAACGGGATCGCGCTCGTACGCACCGCGTCGACGACGACGTTGGGCACTCCTATGAGGGCCATCTTGCGGTAGCGCGAGGTCACCTCGCGCAGGGTCGGATCGCTGTCCTGACGCTCGCGCACGTCGTGGGCGCGCCACGACAGGTAGGCGACGGCGAGGCCCTGGCCCGCGATCGTCGCACCAATCGCCGCACCCAAGCCGCCGTTGGCTAGGAAACCACACACCAGCTGCAGGGCCGCGATCCCGAGGGCGCGTACGACGGAGGAGCTTGCTATCGCCTGGAAGCGGCGGTGACGGGTCAGCCAATAGGAGCACACCTGCCCCTGCGCCAGGAACAGGACGGAGACGCCGACGGCGAGCAGCCAGCCCGCGAGCGCGCTTCCGTAGCGTCCGCTCGCCCACGGCCATGCGGCGGCCGCGATCAGGGTGGCCAGCGCGGAGGCAACCAGCACGCAGCGCGAGGCGAGGCGGGCGAGGGACCGGGCCGAGGCCTCGTCCCCCGGGGCGGGCAGGACGATGCTGAGGTCGAAGCGGGCGCCCGCGACGGCGGCGCCGAGCGTCGCAGCGGACGTGAAGATGCCCAGATACCCCAGGTCTGTGTCCGTATAGAGGCGGGCGATGCCGATCTGGGCGACGAAGGCGATCGCTTGGGCGAGGAGGGTACCGCCAAGGAGGGTGAGCACCTGCGCGAGGACGCCCGAGCGGGCTGGGCGGGCAGGTGCGTTCGTCATGGACTCATTTAATCACCTGGGGCGCGCGGCTTGCCCCTAGGATGGTGGCATGCCCGCTCACCGATCCGCGTCTGCCCTCGGGTGGAACTCGTGAGGGTCGCCCTGACGAAGGGAACCCTGCTGGTTCCCCCGACCTACTTCGCACTCTCGCACGCCCTCGCGATGCCGGAGCTCGATTGGCGGGTCTTCACGCTCGCGGCGCACATTACCGATCCGGCTATGACGATCCCCATCGACGAGGCCGCCCCGCGTGCGCTCGGCAGCCCGCTCCCCGTTCGCGTGGCCGCGCAGGCACGAGGCCTGGGCCAGATGCGCCGCGCGATCGCGTCGTGGCGCCCGGACGTTATCCACCAGCATCAGGCGACGTGGTCTCTGCCGGCCGTTGGTGCCGCGCGGGAGACGGGTGTGCCCCTCGTGGTGACGCTGCACGGCGGGGACGCCTACCAAAGGCTCGGGCGGGGCGCGGGGGCCGCGTGGAACGCACGCAATCGGCGAGCGGTCTTCGAGGGCGCGAGCCGACTGCTGGCAGTATCGAGCTACCTGGCGGACGTCGCGCTGGGCGCGGGCGCTGATCCGGAGCGCCTGAGCGTGCACTATCAGGGCGTGGACACGCACTGGTGGACACCCGCCCCGAAGGCAGCAGAATCGCGCGAGGAACCCGTCGTCCTGTTCGTGGGATCCCTCAGCCGCCTCAAGGGGGTGGACGACCTGGCCCGGGCGTCGGCCGCGCTCGCGGGGCATCGCCCGCATCGCCTCGTGCTCGTCGGAGACGGGCCGCTGGCGAGCGACCTGCGCGTTCGCACTCCAGCCCACGTGACGTTCGCGGGCCCGCTGGATCGCGAGGCTGTGCGCGACTGGATGCGCCGCGCCCACGTCATCGTTCTCCCCACGAAGCCGACGCAGGGACGGCAGGAGGCCGCCGGACTCGTGCTCCTTGAGGCGCAGGCGTGCGGCGTTCCCGTCATCGCCTATTCCACGGGCGGCACTCCGGAGATGATTGCGCCCGGTGCCTCGATGCTGACGGCCGAGCGCTCGCCGGACACCCTGGCCCGTTCCATCGACGAGGCCTTGGCTTGGTCGCAGGACGAGCGTGCGGATCGCGGGGAGGCGTGCCGCGCGTGGGTGAAGAAGGAACGCTCGCTGCGCGGATCCGTGGATCAGCTACGTGCGATCTACGCCGACGTGACCCGCTAACGCCGCGCTCTACAGGTCGACGGAACGCCCGGACGCTGCCGAGGACAGGATGGCCTCAACGACGCGCAGGTTGTCCAGGGCCTCGTCCATGGTGACGTGCTCGGCGCCCACACCGAGGATCGCGTCACGGAAACGCTCGTGTTCGAGGGCGAGAGGCTCGCGCTTGGCGAGCGCGTAGCGCACAACCTGCCCCTCGCTCACCCCGCGGAAGGCGGCAATGGCGTCCCACTGCAGGGGCGCGTGGCCGTTCTCGTAGAAGGTCAGGTCCCCCATAGCAGTGTCTGCGACGAGCGCGCCGCGTTCCCCCGTCACGATCGTCGTACGGTCCTTGTAGGGGGTCAGCCAGTTGACGAGGTGGTTGACGAGGATGCCGCCTGCAAGGACGCCCGAGGCGACCATCATGTCCTCGTGCGGACGCCCCGAGCGCGCGGACGTGCGCGCGTAGATGCTCTCGTAGGGGGCACCGGCCACCCACGCGGCCAGGTCCACGTCGTGCGTAGCCAGGTCTTTCACCACGCCGACATCGCTGATGCGGGCAGGGAAGGGCGACTGACGGCGCGTCGCAATCTGCTCGATCTCGCCGAGCTGGCCCTGCGCGATCCGCCTGCGCATGTCGATAAGCGCCGAGTTGCAGCGCTCGACGTAGCCGACTGCGCCGACGAGGCCAGCGGCCGTGAAGGCATCGCGTATGCGCCGGCCCGCCTCCACGCTCGTGGCGAGGGGCTTTTCGACGAGGGTGTGCACCCCGGCCTCGGCCAGCGCCAGGGCTGCGGCCTCGTGGTGGGCGGTGGGCGAGGCGATGATCGCGGCGTCGATGCCTGCCTCGATGAGTTCCTCGACGCCACCCAGGACGGGCAGGTCGCCGGCGACGCCGAAGCGGTCGCCGCCCGGGTCAGCGAGGGCGACGAGGTTCATGCCTGCGGTGGCGCGGGCGTTGCGCACGTGGTGTCGGCCCATCGAGCCGATGCCGAGGATTCCGAGGCGAATACTCATGTCAGGCCCCCGCTTCCGCGAGCGCGTTCACGGCCCTCGCAATACGCTCCAGCTCGCCGGGCGTCAGGGACGGGTAGATCGGCAGGGACAGGACCTGGTCCGCCGCCTCGCGCGTGGCCGGCAGCTCCAGGCCGGGGGCGAATCGGGCGAGGGAGGGCAGCTCGTGGTTCGGGATCGGGTAGTAGACGCCGGATCCGATGCCGTATTCCTCGCGCAGGGCGGTGGCGAATCCGTCGCGGTCCTGTTCCACGCGGATCGTGTACTGGTGGTAGACGTGCGTGGCGCCGGTCGCGACGTGCGGGACGGTGACGCCGCGCAGGTGGGCGTCCAAGAAGGCGGCGTGGTCCTGGCGCGCGCGGGTCCATGCACCGACCTTGGTGAGCTGCACGCGCCCGATGGCCGCGTGGATGTCGGTCATGCGGTTGTTGAGCCCGACGATTTCGTTGGCGTAGCGCGTCTCCATACCCTGGTTGCGCGCGAGCTGCACGCCGCGGATAACGTCGGGGTCGATCGAGGTGACCATGCCGCCCTCGCCGCTGGTCATGTTTTTCGTCGGGTAGAAGGAGAAGGCCGCGAAGGTGCCGAAGGAGCCGACCGCACGCCCGTGCAGGCTCGCGCCGTGCGCCTGGGCGGCGTCCTCGAAGACCATGAGTCCGTGGGAGTCGGCGATCGCCTGGAGGACGTCCATGGGGGCAGGGTGGCCGTAGAGGTGGACGGGCATGATAGCGCGCGTGCGCGGCGTGATCGCGGCCTCGACGGCGGCCGGGGAGAGCGTGAACGTGAGCGGGTCGATGTCCGCGAATACGGGGGTCGCACCCGTGATGGCGACCGAGTTGGCGGTGGCCGCGAAGGTGAAGGAGGGGACGATGACCTCGTCGCCCGGGCCGATCCCGGCAGCGAGCAGTCCCAGATGCAGGGCCGAGGTCCCCGAGTTGACCGCGACGGCCCGAGTCCCGGGCACCAGGGCGGCGCAGAACTCCTCTTCGAAGGCGGCGACCTGGGGGCCCTGGGCGATCATTCCTGTTCGCATGACAGCTGCGACCGCGTCGATCTCTTCCTCACCGATGAGCGGGCGTGCGGGGGGGATAAACGGCTGCGTCACTGCTGGTCCTCAGGGGTTTGGTCGGGCATCTCGGCGTCGCATGGGGACGAGGAGTGGGCATCTTCGGGCGACAGGGCACCGTCGCGCTCGACGTAGCGGCGGCCCGATGCCGGACACACCCACGCGCGTTCCGAGGCCTCACTGGCGGTGTCGTCGGCGAGCACGAGGGGGACGCCGGCCTCCCCGACCCATCCGACGCGACGCGCGGGGACGCCGACAACGAGCGCGTAGGGAGCCACGTCACGGGTAACGACCGCGCCCGCGCCGACCGAGGCCCACGCGCCGATGCGCACGGGGGCTACGCACACGGCTCGCGCGCCGATGGCTGCTCCGCGCTCGACGGTGACGCCGACGCGATCCCAGTCGCTCGCGCTCTTCAAAGTGCCGTCGGCGTTGATCGCGCGAGGCGCGTGATCGTTCGTGAAGACGGCCGCGGGGCCGACAAACACGCCGTCGGCCAGGGAGGCAGGCTCGTAGACGAGCGCGTAGTTCTGGATCTTGCAGCGCGCACCGACCCTCACGCCTTCGCCGATATAGGCGCCACGTCCAACGATCGTCTCATCCCCGATCCGCGCGTCTTCGCGCACCTGGGCGAGGTGCCAAATGCGCGCGCTGGGGGCGACGATCGCACTGGGGGCGACGTCGGCACTGGGCTCGATCACTGGGTCTCCCTGTCGTTGTCTGCGTGCGCGCGTGCGCGCATCGGGGACATTCGGCGTCCTTCCGGATACCCAACACTATAGGCGCGCGCCCATCCCGATGTGCGACACTAATCAAATGCAGATCGGCTCCGACACGTGGGTGGTGATCCCCGCGTTCAACGAGGCGTCCGTCATCGGGGGCGTCGTCGCGGGAGTCCGCACCTTTTTTCCGCGTGTCCTCGTCATCGATGACGCTTCGAGTGACGACACTGCTGCCGTCGCCCGCGCTGCGGGGGCCTACACCGCGAGACACCCGCTCAACCTGGGGCAAGGAGCTGCCCTCCAAACCGGATTCGATGCGGCCCTCGCCCGCGGGGCGCGATACGTGGTCACCTTCGACGCCGACGGCCAGCATGATCCCACGGAGGCGGCCGCCATGGTCGATCGGGCACGCCGGGAGGATCTCGCGTTCGTCCTCGGCTCTCGTTTCCTGTCGGGTTCCCCATCCTCGGCGAGTAGGGTCAAACGCGCCATGCTGCGCCTGGGAGCTTGGGCGGCCAGGCTGCGCACGGGCTTGGATCTCACGGACACGCACAACGGGCTGCGCGTCATCCGCGCCGACGCCCTCGCCCACGTGCAGCTCACCCACGCACGCATGGCCCACGCCTCGCAGATCGTCTCCCAGCTGGCCGCCTGTGGCCTGCCCGGCGCCGAGCACCCGGTGACGATTGCCTACACGGACTACTCGCGGGCGAAGGGCCAGCCCCTGCTCAACTCCGTCAACATCGTCGTCGACCTCGCGTTGGGGGGCCGATGAGCGCCTACCTTGCCATCCGCATCCTCCTGCTCCTCGCCCTAGCGCTCACCGCGTGGTGGCTGGTCCGCCCCGTGTCCTCGGCCTCGTCCCTGGCGATGCGCCGCCTCGGCATCGCAGCGGTCGTCGCTGCGGCTATCGTGGCCATCCTCGTGCCTTCGCTGGCCAACACGGCCGCCCGCGCAATCGGCGTTGAGCGAGGGGTCAACCTGATCGTCTACGGCCTCGTCATCGCGTTGATCGTGCAGATGGTGACCGGCTATCGACGCGAGGCCCGCACCGAGGAGCGCATGGCCGCCCTGGCCCGGTCCCTCGCCCTCGCGCACGTCCTTCCCCCCGACGATCCGGGGGACGCGCACGCCGAGGCGGTCAGCTCACACGCCGATACGAGTGGAGTGGAACGCGCCGCTAACGGCCCCGATTCCCCGACAAATACGTCAGATAACGATATGGTTACAAATGATGAGTAACGTGAATCTGCGACCGATCCAGCACTCGGCCGTCAACTACGGACGCTTCGGCTTCCTGCGCGGCGCGCTCGCCGTGCTCCTGGCCGGCGTCCTCTTCGTCGTGTCCTCGGCGGGTTTCGTCTACGCCAGGCTGAGCACTCAGTTCGCGAACCGCGTCGTCGACATCAACGCGTACACGACCGAGGAACAGAACAGGGCAACACCCGATTCCTTCGATGGCCGCGCCGTCAACATTCTCGTGGTCGGCACCGACTCCCGTAACGGTGCCAGCGGTGGACTCGGCGCAGGTGACGAGGAGGACGTACCCGGCCTGCGCAACGACTCGACGATGGTGATTCACGTCAGCGCCGACCGCTCCCGCGTGCAGATCGTGTCTATTCCCCGCGACACGCTGGTAGACATCCCCGCATGCATGCACCGCGACGGCTCCACCAGCGAGCCAGTCAGCGACGAGATGTTCAACAACGCCATGTTCTACGGCGCGGACGGCGGCGACTCTCCGGAAGATATCGCACCCGGCATTGCCTGCGTCCGCTCGACCGTCGAAAAACTCTCCGGTATGACCATCGACGCCTTCATGGTCGTTGATTTCGCGGGCTTTATTAACATGATCGACGCTCTCGGCGGCGTCTGGTTCAACATTCCCGAACGCATCGATGACGAGTCGGCCCAGCTCTACATCGACGAGGGCTGCTGGAAGCTGTCGGGCACGCACGCTCTGGCCTACATGCGCTCGCGTAAGGCCCAGGGAGACGGCTCCGATATTTCCCGAATCGGCCGCCAGCAGCAGCTGATTTCCGCGATGCTGCGCGAGCTGCAGTCGAAGAACTACGTGACGGACCCCGGCTCGCTGATCAACTTCCTGCAGGCCGCGATTTCCTCCGTGAACGTGTCCCCCAACCTGGGCAATGCCAGCTCGGACGCGTCCCTACTCATCAACGTGCTGCAGAACGTCGACCGTTCCAACATCCAGTTCGTGACGATGCCGGTCGAGGTGCCCTCCTGGGATCTCAACCGCCGCATTCCTTCCGAACCGATGGCCCGCAACGTGTGGACCGCCCTGAAGAACGACCAGGCCCTGCCCGTGGGCACGACCTACACCGATGGCAACGGCGCGCAGCTCGTTGTTCCCGATCCGACCGCGACGGCGACTCCTCCGACGCAGGCTCCGACGACCGACCCCAGCTCGGAGGAGACCTCCACGGATAACACCGAGCAGTCTGCCTCCGTCGCGAATAACGCGGCGAACGAAGAAGCCGCCAAGAAGTCAGCCGCCACCTGCCCGCCGAAGAGCCAATGAGCAATCCTCCTTCGTTTACGCCTGACCCGAAGCGTCGCCGCCCCGGATCCGACGACGCTCACGTCGTTGGTGAGGAGGTGCGCGGTGGCGCGCCCACTCCCCCTCCGGAGGCTCTGGCCCCGCAGATGTGGAGGATTTCGGACGACGAGGCCGCGGCGGCTCGCCCGCTGATGCCCCGCACGCTGGATCAGCCGCAGAGGGACTCTCAGTCGATTTTCCCGCGCCGCACCCCGGCCCAGCAGCCGCCTTCCTTCCAGCCGGCCTCGGCCGCCAACCCTCCGTCCTACGCGCCGGGTTCCGGCCGTTCGTCGGGCTCGGGCACGTATGCCCCGTCGGGCAACGGCCCTCGTCAGGTGATGATCAATCGGTCCCAAGGCGCGCCCGCGGTGGCCCCTGCGCCGGCCGTGCCGGCCACGCCCACGGCTCCTGTTGCGAAGCCGAGGCGACGCAAGCGCCGCCACCCGATTCTCAAGACCCTGTGCCTGATTCTGGTTCTCATCCTCGCGTGGGGCGGATTCCTCATGTGGGACGCGAACACGAACATGGGTCGCGTCAGCGCCCTGTCGGGGGCCGCCGATACTCCGGGCACGACCTACCTGCTAGCGGGTTCCGATTCGCGCGCCGACGGTGCGGTGAAGGACGGCTTCAACGAATCTGAGCGCGCTGACTCGATCATGCTCGTCAACGTCGCCCCGAACGGGCAGAAGGTCGCGCTGTCTATTCCGCGTGACACCTATGCGGAGATCCCGGGTGTCGGCTGGGACAAGATCAACGCCTCGTACGCATACGGCGGCCCGCAGCTGCTCGTGGAGACCGTCGAGAAGCTGACGGGACTCACCGTCGATCACTTCGTGCAGATCGGTATGGGCGCCGTCCCCGGCATGGTGGACGCCGTCGGCGGCGTCGAGCTGTGCTACGACAACGATGCAGACGACCAGTATTCCGGCCTGAAGTGGAGCGCCGGCTGCCACACGGTGGACGGCACGACCGCCCTGCAGTTCTCGCGTATGCGCTACCAGGACCCCGAGGGCGACATCGGTCGTACGAAGCGTCAGCGCCAGGTGATTTCAAAGGTTATTTCCTCGGCGGCCTCGCCCTCGACCCTCGTTAATCCCGCCAAGACCCTGCGCGTGGAGCGCGCCGGTTCGAAGTCTTTCACGATCGACGAGGATTCCTCTGTCGTGACGGTCGCGTCGCTCGTGTGGGCACTGCGCGGTGCCTCGTCGAACCAGATGATGGGCGTTCCCCCGATCGAGTCGCTGAACTTCACGACGAACGCCGGGGCCTCTGCGGTCCTGCTGCGCAACACGACCGCGGACGACTTCTTCGCCAAGCTCCGTGCGGGCACGCTGACCACCTCGGACCTCAACCAGGTCGACGGGGCCTGACATACTGCGTCCGGCCCGCCAGTAGGCGAGAGATAAGCTCCGGCCTCGTTCCCACTGTCAGGAACGAGGCCGGAGCTCTGTCATCACTGAAAAGTGCTCAGGAGCCAGGGACGGTGATCGGGCGGGGACCCGCCTGCCAGCCTTCCCACGCGGAGGTGAGGATCTCCTCGACCCCGTTGTTGGCCTTCCAGCCCAGGTCGACGCCGATAGACAGCGGATCGCCGATCAGCTTCGGCGGATCGCCGGCGCGGCGGTCCAGCTCCTCAACCGGGAAGTCCCAGCCCATGACGCGGCGCAGGCCGTCGACGATCTCGCGCACGGAGGTCCCCAGGCCAGTACCCACGTTGTAGGTGTGGTGGTCGGGCTGGCGGCCCTCAGCGAGCACGTCAAGGGCCGCGATGTGTGCCTCAGCGAGGTCCAGGACGTGGATGTAGTCGCGAATGCAAGTGCCATCGGGGGTGTCGTAGTCGGCACCGAAGATCTTGGCGCTCTCGCCGCGCTCGACGCGGTCCAGCACCATCGGGATCAGGTTCATCACGGCGTCATCGGCGAGGTCGGGCCATCCGGCACCCGCCACGTTGAAGTAGCGCAGGCCGATCCACTTCAGATCCCAGGCGCGCTCGCAGTCGGCCATCAGCCATTCGCCGATCAGCTTGGTCTCGCCGTACGGGTTGATGGGGCGGCCCGCCATGTCCTCGGTGACCACGGGGACCTCGGGCGTGCCGTAGACGGCGGCCGAGGAGGAGAAGATCATCTGGTCGACGCCGGCGTCCTCCATCGCGAGGAGGACGTTAGCCATGCCGCCAATGTTCTGCTGGTAGTACCAGGCGGGGCGGGCGACCGACTCGCCGACCTGCTTGCGCGCGGAGAAGTGGATGACGGCCGTGACGTCCTCGTCCACCATGAGGGTGGACAGCGCCGAGCGGGCTTCATCCAGCGTCACGTCGAGCTTCACGAGCTTGGCGTCACCGACGCGCGATGCTTTGCCACTCGACAGGTCGTCGACGACGACGACGCGATCCCCACGCTGACGCAGGAGGCGGACAACATGTGCGCCGATGTAGCCGGCGCCGCCACAAACGAGAATGCTCATAGGTTCAGGATACGCTGCGCATGGCCCACGCGGCTACCCACACGACACTTGTATTCGCGTCCTTTATCGGGCCTCGGAGACGCGCTGGGCAAGGGCCGCGCCCTTTGCGCTGGCCACATCCCGAAGGTCCTTCTGGAAGTCGCGCATCGCGGCACGCAAGGACTCGGCGTGTTCCCCCTCGCCGGCGCCGAGGATCCGGGCTGCGAGCAGACCCGCGTTGCGCGCTCCTGCAATGGACACAGTCGCGACGGGCACACCCGCGGGCATCTGGACGATGGAGTGCAGGGAGTCGACGCCGTCAAGGTGCTTGAGGGGCACGGGCACGCCGATGACAGGCAGTTCGGTGAGCGCGGCGAGCATGCCGGGCAGGTGTGCCGCTCCCCCGGCGCCGGCGATGATGACGCGCAGGCCGCGCGCGGCGGCGGATCGACCATAGGCAACCATGTCCTCGGGCATGCGATGGGCGGAGACGACGCCAACCTCGCATGCGATGCCGAATTCTGCGAGGGCGCCGACGGCCGCTTCCATCGTGGGCCAGTCGGAGTCGGAACCCATAACGACGCCGACGAGCGGGCCCTCGCCGGTGGCGGTTAGCTGGATGTCGAGCTCGGTGCTCATGGGCGGTCCTTTCGGGAGGGAACGAGGCCGGGGCACCTGGGCCCTCGGCCGCGCACGGGTGGGAGGGTTAGTCGGTGAGGGCCTCGCCCTGCAGGGCGCTGACGGCCGCCCGGGCACGCTCAAGAGCGAGGGCGGGATCCGAGTCGACGACAGTGACGTGGCCGAGCTTGCGGCCCGGGCGCACCTCCTTGCCGTAGAGGTGAACCTTCGCTCCCGCTCCCCCGGCCCTCAAGGCTGCGGCAAGGGCACGCGCGGGCTGAGCGTGGGAGGAGCCGAGCAGGTTGACCATGACCGCGCGCGTGCCCGGGGCGCGCAGCTGCGTGGAGCCCAGCGGCAGGTCGAGGACGGCGCGCAGGTGCTGCTCGAATTGGCTCGTGACGGCCCCATCGATGGTCCAGTGCCCCGTGTTGTGGGGGCGCATGGCGAGCTCGTTGACGAGGACGCGTTCGTCCGCGCCCTCACCGACGACGAACATTTCCACGGCGAGGACGCCGGTGACGCCCAGCTCGTCGGCGATGCGCTCACCGATGCGGCGGGCTTCGGCGGCCGTCTCGGGCCGGATGCCGACGGCGGGGGCCACGACCTCGGCACACACGCCGTCGATCTGCACGGTGGAGGCGACGGGCCACGAGGCGATCTCACCCGAGGGGGTCCGCGCCAGCAGGGCCGCCACCTCCCCGGTGAAGGGAACAAGAGCCTCGGCCAGCAGGGGGCCGTTGCCCCACCAGGAGGACACATCGGCGGCGCTGCGGGCGATCATCACGCCATGCCCGTCGTATCCGCCGCGCGGGGTCTTGACGATGAGGGGCCATCCGATCGTGGCGCCGAATTCTTCCAGCTGGGCCTCGTCTTCGACGCGCGCCCACGCGGGGCACGGGATCCCCATGTCGGTGAGGCGTTCGCGCATAGCCAGCTTGTCCTGCGCGTACAGGAGGGCGCTCGCCGGGGGCTGAACGGAGACGAGGCGGGCCGTCTCCTCCATTGTGGGGGCCGGGATGTGCTCGTGCTCGAAGGTGAGGACGTCCGCGCCGTCGATGAGCGCGCGGACCGCATCCAGGTCGGCGGGCTCTCCCACCGCTTTGTCGACGGTCACTTGACCGGT
>CAUVIG010000017.1:0-19616 GCA_963551745.1 uncultured Actinomyces sp. | reverse complement strand
GCAGTGGACACGCTCCACGAACTGTCCCTTCCGCGGCATGGAACTGCCCGGACAGGTGCGTTACACGATCTACAACGGCGTCCCGACGGTCGTCGGCGCTACCCCGATTGCCAAGGAGGACCGATGACCACGTCCGATATCGCTCTGCTCGTCCTGGAAGACGGCACCGTTTTCAAGGGCCGCGCATGGGGCGCGAGGGGCCGCACGCTCGGCGAGATCGTGTTCTCGACCGGCATGACCGGCTACCAGGAGACGCTCACCGACCCGTCGTACCACCGCCAGATCGTCGTCATGACGGCCCCGCACATCGGTAACACCGGCGTCAACGACGAGGATCCCGAGTCCTCGCGCATTTGGGTCGCGGGATTCGTCGTCCGAGACGCCGCCCGCCGCGCCTCCAACTGGCGCTCGCGCCGCGAGCTGGAGGATGAGCTGATCGCCCAGGGCATCGTCGGCATCGCGGACGTCGACACGCGTGCGATCACCCGCCACATCCGCGAGCGCGGAGCCATGCGCGCCGGCATCTTCTCGGGCGACGCGCTGCCCGTGGGCGCGCAGTACCTGGGGGGCGAGGCCGTGGCCTCCCTCGTGCGCATCGTCGCCGAGTCGCCCGCCATGAGCGGAGCGGCACTGGCTGCTGAGGTGTCGACGGAT
This sequence comes from uncultured Actinomyces sp., assembly GCA_963551745.1. GTDB lineage: Bacteria > Actinomycetota > Actinomycetes > Actinomycetales > Actinomycetaceae > Pauljensenia. Next base: position 18,962 of record CAUVIG010000017.1, on the reverse strand, counting down.
GAGACTTACGTGGTTGAGCCCCTCGGTGACTTCGAGGGCAAGGAACCCATCGCGCGCGTCGTCGCCGTTGACCTCGGGATCAAGTCCCGCACGCCCTACCACCTGGCCGCGCGCGGAGTGCGCGTCTACGTGGTTCCTTCCACCGCGTCCTTCGCCGACATCGAGGCTCTCAAGCCGGACGGTGTCTTTTTCTCCAACGGCCCCGGTGACCCGTCGACGGCCGACCGCGAGATCGGCGTGCTACGTGCCGTCCTGGACGCGGGCATCCCGTACTTCGGTATTTGCTTCGGTCACCAGCTCTTCGGCCGCGCCCTCGGCTATGGCACCTACAAGCTGGACTATGGTCACCGCGGCATCAACCAGCCGGTGAAGGACGTGGCCACGGGCCGCGTGGAAATCACCGCTCATAACCACGGCTTCGCCGTGGACGCTCCGGTGGGGGAGCCCTCGGTCGCTCCCTTTGAGTCGGGCCGCTACGGGCGCGTCGAGGTCTCCCACGTCGGCCTCAACGACGGCGTCGTCGAAGGGCTGCGCGCCCTGGACATTCCCGCCTTCTCCGTCCAGTACCACCCCGAGGCAGCAGCCGGTCCGCATGACGGCGAGCTGCTCTTCGATCGCTTCATTACCCTGATGACCGCCGCTAAGGAGACCCACTGATGCCCCGTAGGAACGATCTGTCGTCCGTCCTCGTCATCGGATCGGGCCCCATTGTCATCGGCCAGGCGTGCGAGTTTGACTACTCGGGCACGCAGGCATGCCGCGTGCTGAAGGAGGAGGGCCTGCGCGTCATCCTCGTCAACTCCAACCCGGCGACCATCATGACCGACCCGGGCATCGCCGACGCCACTTACGTCGAGCCGATCACCCCGGAGGTCGTGGCCTCGATCATCGAGAAGGAGCGCCCCGACGCGCTGCTGCCCACGCTGGGTGGCCAGACGGCACTGAACACGGCCGTCGCACTGTCCGAAATGGGCGTTCTCGAGCGTTTCAACGTCGAGCTGATCGGTGCATCCATCGAGGCGATCCGCGCGGGCGAGGACCGCGAGGAGTTCAAGGAGATTGTCGAGCGCTCCGGCGCCGAGGTCGCCCGCTCGTTCATCGCCCACACGATGGAGGAGTGCCACGCGGCCGCCGCCGAGCTTGGCTACCCCCTCGTCGTTCGCCCCTCCTTCACGATGGGCGGCCTCGGCTCCGGTTTTGCTTATACCCCCGAAGACCTCGAGCGCATCGCCGGCCAGGGCCTGGCCGCCTCGATCACGACCGAGGTTCTTCTCGAAGAGTCGATCCTCGGCTGGAAGGAATACGAGCTCGAGCTCATGCGCGACAAGGCGGACAACGTCGTCGTCGTGTGTTCGATCGAGAACGTCGACCCGGTCGGCGTGCACACGGGCGACTCGATCACGGTCGCCCCGGCGCTGACCCTCACCGACCGCGAGATGCAGCGCCTGCGCGACATCGGCATCGCCGTCATCCGCGCCGTGGGCGTGGACACCGGCGGCTGTAACATCCAGTTCGCGATTCACCCCGAGACGGGCCGCATTATCGTCATCGAGATGAACCCGCGCGTGTCGCGTTCCTCCGCGCTGGCCTCCAAGGCGACGGGCTTCCCGATCGCGAAGATCGCCGCGCGCCTTGCCACCGGCTACACGCTCGACGAGATCCCAAACGACATCACGGGCTCGACCCCGGCCTCGTTCGAGCCGACGCTCGACTACGTGGTGGTTAAGGTCCCGCGCTTCACCTTCGAGAAGTTCCCGGCCGCCGACCCGACCCTTACGACCTCGATGAAGGCTGTAGGCGAGGCCATGGCGATCGGCCGCTCCTACACCGAGGCGCTGCAGAAGGCCCTGCGTTCGATCGACAAGGGCGGCGTGCAGTTCCACTGGGACGGCGATGCGCCCACCCCCGAGGAGACGCGCGCGCTCGTCGAGGCTGCGGCCGTTGGCACCGAAGGTCGCCTCGTCCAGATCCAGCAGGCTATCCGTGGTGGAGCGACACTCGAGGAGCTGTTTGAGTCAACGAAGATCGACCCGTGGTTTCTCGATCAGATGTTCCTCCTCGACGAAGTCGCGACCCGTATTTGCGAGGCCGACGCACTCACCGGCGACGTCCTGGCTGAGGCGAAGCGTCACGGCTTCTCCGACCGCCAGATCGCCGCTATGCGCGGCCTGTCCGAGGATACGGTGCGCGAGGTGCGCGGCGCCTTTGGTATTCGCCCCGTCTTCAAGACGGTCGACACCTGTGCCGCCGAGTTCGCGGCCCGCACGCCCTACCACTACTCGACCTACGACCAGGAGAACGAGGTCCGCCCGCGCGAGCGCGAAGCTGTCATCATCCTGGGTGCCGGTCCCAACCGCATCGGTCAGGGCATCGAGTTCGACTACTCGTGCGTGCACGCCGCCATGTCGCTGCGCGAGCACTACGAGACCATTATGGTCAACTGCAACCCCGAAACGGTGTCGACCGACTACGACATCTCCGACCGCCTCTACTTCGAGCCCCTCACGCTCGAGGACGTCCTCGAGATCTACCGCGCTGAGTGCGCGGCGGGCCCCGTCAAGGGCATGATCGTCCAGCTTGGTGGTCAGACCCCGCTGTCGCTCGCCGCCGATCTTGAGCGCGCCGGGGTGCCGATCCTGGGCACGAGCCCGCGCGCGATTGACCTGGCCGAGGACCGCGAGGAGTTCGGCCAGGTCCTCGAGGCCGCACAGTGCCCGGCTCCCGCACACGACACCGCGAACACGCCCGAGCAGGTCATTGCCGTCGCCGAAGAGGTCGGCTACCCGGTACTCGTGCGCCCCTCCTTCGTGCTGGGCGGACGCGGCATGGCGATCATCAACGATGAGCCGGCCCTGCGCGAATACCTCGCAAGCCACGACTCCGAGCTGCTGTTCTCGCGCGGCCCGCTCCTCATCGACCGCTTCCTGGATGCCGCCATCGAGATCGACGTCGATGCCCTGTACGACGGCGAGGAACTCTTCATGGGCGCCATCATGGAACATATCGAGGAGGCCGGCATCCACTCGGGTGACTCCTCCTGCGTGTTGCCTCCCATGACACTGTCTGCGCGCGAGCTTGAGCGCATCACGGCCTCGACCGAGGCGATCGCGCGCGGCGTCGGTGTGCGCGGCCTGATCAACATTCAGTTCGCGCTGCTCTCCGACACCCTCTATGTCATCGAGGCCAACCCGCGCGCGTCGCGTACCGTTCCCTTCGCGTCGAAGGCGACGGGCGTACAGCTCGCAAAGGCCGCCGCCCTGATCCAGGTGGGCGCGACGATTACCTCCCTGCGCGAGCAGGGGATGCTGCCTGATACGGACGCTCGCGTGATTCACGACGGCGGATCGATCGCCGTGAAGGCAGCTGTCCTGCCGTTCAAGCGGTTCCGCACGGCTGGTGGCGAAATCGTCGACACCGTCCTCGGTCCCGAGATGCGTTCGACCGGCGAGGTCATGGGCATCGACCACGACTTCCCGACAGCATTCGCCAAGTCCCAGCTCGGCGCTTCGACTGACATGCCGACGTCGGGAACCGTCTTTATCTCGATTGCGGACACCGACAAGCGAGCGATCGTTCTGCCGGCCGCCCGTATGCACGAGATGGGCTTTAACATCCTCGCGACCTCCGGAACAGCATCGGTCCTGCGCCGCAATGGCATCGAGGCCCAGGCTGTTCGTAAGTCGTCCGAGGGCCGCGGCAATGACGGAGAGCCTACGGTCGTCGACCTCATCAACGACGGCTTGATCGACATGGTCGTCAACACGCCTCAGCGCAGCGCCCCGCGTAATGACGGCTATCAGATCCGCGCGGCCGCAGCCTCGCAGGACCGCCCCGCGGTGACCACGCTGCAGGCGTTCAACGCGATGGTGCAGGCCATCGAAGTGCGTATGCGCGGTGCCTATTCCGTGCGTTCCCTTCAGGAATGGGACGCAATCCGAGCGGAGGAAACACGATGACCACGTCCACGATCAAGCCTGCAACCGCCGCTGGCTTTGGTGACCGTCTTTACGCCGCTATGCGCTCTTACGGGCCCGTGTGCGTGGGCATCGATCCGCACGCCGGCCTCTTGCAGGAATGGGGACTTGACGACGACGCGAACGGTGTGCGAGAGTTCTCCCTTCGAGTCGTCGAGGCCCTCGGCGGTCGCGTTGCAGCATTCAAGCCTCAGGCCGCCTTCTTCGAGCGGCACGGCTCTCGCGGTGTCGCTGTCCTCGAGGAAGTGATCGCTGCCTGCCGCGAAGTCGGCACGCTGTGCATCGTGGATGCCAAGCGCGGTGACATTGGTTCGACAATGGACGGTTATGCCCAAGCATTCCTGTCCGATTCCTCGCCGCTGGCGGGCGACGCCGTCACACTCTCACCGTACCTGGGCGTTGGTTCATTGGCTCCTGCACTCGAGCTGGCACGACAGACGGGCAGGGGAGTGTTCGTCTTGGCGCTCACCTCCAACCCCGAAGGAGCCTCCGTTCAGCACGCCCGCGGCGAAGACGGAACCAGCGTTGCGGGGCGCGTCGTATCCCAACTGGCGGACTTTAACAGGCGGTGTGATAAACAACACCTAGGCCCTGCTGGAATTGTCGTCGGTGCCACGGTTGGAGATGCAGTCAAGCGTTTGGGCATCGATCTCGCCTCTCTCAATGGCGCTTTTTTGGCTCCAGGAGTGGGCGCACAGGGCGCTGGCCCGGCGCAGGTCAGGGAGGTTTTCGCCGGAGCTGAAGATGCCGTCCTCGCTTCGTCTTCCCGCGCGATCTTGCGCTCCGGCCCGAGTATCATCGCCCTTCGAGATGCCTACCGTGCGACGGTCGATTCGCTGCAATAATCTGCTCTGTTACTAAAAGAGCATCGTTTTGGTCTGGCACTAGTGGTCTGGAAGGTGACATAGTTTATTTATCGAAGATCTCAACCGAGGAGATGATCAGAATGGCACTACCTGATCTCACGCCAGAACAGAGGGCACAGGCTCTCGAGAAGGCAACACAGGCACGGAGGCGTCGCGCCGAAGTGAAGAACGCGCTCAAGGCGCGCTCGATGAACCTGTCGGAGGTTTTGGAACTCGCCGATTCAGACGAGGCCGTAGCGAAGATGAAGGTCGTTTCGCTGCTGGAGTCGCTGCCGCGCGTCGGCACGAACACTGCCGCCGTGCTGATGGACGAGTACAAGATCGCCCAGAGCAGGCGCGTGCGTGGCCTCGGCCCCGTCCAGCGGAAGGCGCTCGTCGAGCGTTTCGGCTGACGCGGCCGAGCGTGGCACACTTGAGTCATGACTAAGGCTCAACTGACTGTCCTCGCTGGCCCTACCGCCGTTGGAAAGGGGACTGTTGTCGCAGCGCTCAAGGAGCTCTACCCGACGCTGAACGTGTCGGTCTCGGCAACGACTCGCGATCCTCGGCCCGGTGAACTGAACGGCGTCCACTACTACTTCGTTTCCCCTCACGAATTCGATGCAATGATCGAACGGGGAGACATGTTGGAGTGGGCGCTTGTTCATGGGAAAAACAAGTACGGAACTCCTCGCGGTCCCGTCGATGATGCCCTCGAAGCGGGCAAGCCGGTCCTTCTTGAGATCGATCTGGCCGGCGCACGCCAGGTCCGTGTCAACAGACCCGACGCACAGTTCATTTTCTTGGCCCCGCCCTCGTGGGAGGAGCTCGAGCGTCGCCTGATCGGGCGCGGCACCGAGGGCTCCGAGGAACAGACTCGTCGCCTGGCTACCGCCCGCGTTGAGCTCGAGGCTGCCCCAGAGTTTGACCATGTTGTGATCAACGACGACGTGGAGCGCGCGGTGGATGAGCTGGCTCGGCTCATTGGACTGGAGTAGTATCTATCTGAATCCGCCACTGAGAGGAATACACGCATGTCCGGAATTGTTGCCCAGCCCGTGGGCATCACGTCCCCGCCCATTGACGATCTGCTGGAGCACGTCGATTCCAAGTACGCGCTGGTCATCTTCGCTGCTAAGCGCGCGCGCCAGATTAACTCCTACAATCTGCAGCTTCAGCAGAACATGATCCAGTTCGTGGGTCCGGTCGTCGACGTGCAGCCGGATGAGAAGCCGCTGGCTATTTCTCTGCGCGAGATCAACGAAGGCCTCCTGTCTCTCGAAGCTAACCCCGAGGCCTGACATGGCAACGGTCGTCGTCGGAGTGACCGGCGGCGTCGCAGCCTTCAAAGCACCCATCGTGGTCCGCGAGTGTCAACGCGCGGGCCACGACGTGTATGTCGCTGCGACGCGCGCTTCATTGGATTTCGTTGGCCGCTCCACCTGGGAGGGCATCACGTCCCGCCCGGTCGCCGTGGATATCGCGGGGGAGGGACGCGCCGAGCACGTGGAGCTTGCGCGCGTCGCGGATCTCATCATCGTCGTTCCCGCGACCGCTCATTCTCTGGCACGACTAGCCGCCGGTTTCGCCGACGACATGGTGTCGCTGACGGTTCTCGCGTCGGACGCGCCCGTCGTCGTTGCCCCCGCGATGCACTCCAACATGTGGCTGGCACCCGCCACACAGGCGAACGTCAAGACGCTTCGCGAGCGCGGTGTGCACGTCATCGATCCCGCGTCTGGCGCACTCGGTTCTGGCGATAGCGGTGTCGGCCGCCTTCCCGAACCCGAGGAGATCGCTCAGGTGGCACTTGAGCTGCTTGATGCCCGCGACCGGGCATCGCACACTCTGGCTGGCCGCACAGTTGTTGTCACCGCTGGCGGCACGCGTGAACCTATCGATCCGGTTCGTTTTTTGGGCAATCAGTCATCCGGCCGTCAGGGACTGGCGATCGCGTCGGCAGCGGCGCGAGCCGGCGCTTCTGTTCGTGTCATCGCCGCGAACATCGAGTCTGCTCTACTCGATGAGCTGCCGACGGGAGTGCAGGTCACTTGCGTGGGGAGTGCCCTGCAGATGCGCGAGGCAACGGTCGATCAGGTGGCAGACGCGGATGCTCTCGTGATGGCGGCAGCCGTCGCGGACTTCCGCCCCGAGTCCATCTCGGACTCGAAGATAAAGAAGAACCCCTCGACGAAGGATGCTCCGACGATTCGCTTGGTTCGCAACCCCGATATCCTCGCCGAGATCGGGCACAGCGAGCAGCGCCCGCCTCTCGTCGTCGGATTCGCCGCGGAGACCGGGACGGACGAGGAAATCCTCGCCTACGGCGCTGACAAGGCTGCCCGAAAAAGTGCAGATTTCATTTGTTTGAACCGGGTGGGGCACAGCGTCGGATTTGGCGACGTGCCCAACGATATTTGCCTCCTCGATGCAAGCGGTCACATTGCGGGCCGTTACGTCGGCTCAAAGGATGAGGTTGCCGCTGGTCTTGTCGGCCATATGGCTTCATTCCTTGATAATCTAAAGCAGTGAGTCAACAGCTTTTCTCTTCTGAGTCCGTTACCGAAGGTCACCCCGACAAGGTCTGTGACCGTATCTCCGATGCGATCCTCGATGCGCTGCTCGCCGCCGATCCTCGCTCGCGCGTTGCCGTCGAGACGATGGCGGCCACCGGTCTCATCCACATCGCCGGTGAGGTGACGACTGGGGCGTACGTTGAGATTCCGGAGATCGTGCGTCGCGAGATCCTGTCGATCGGCTACGACTCGTCGCGTGTTGGTTTCGACGGAGCCTCCTGCGGCGTTTCCGTGTCGCTGGACGGCCAGAGCCCCGACATCGCCGGCGGCGTTGATGAAGCCCTTGAAGTGCGTGGGACTCAGGGCGGCGACCCGCGCGACCGTCTCGGTGCGGGCGATCAGGGCATCATGTTCGGCTACGCTTCTTCGGACACCCCGGACCTCATGCCCGCCCCCATTTGGCTGGCACACCGCCTCGCCAAGCGCCTGACTGACGTTCGCAAGCAGGGCATCGTTGAAGGGCTGCGTCCCGACGGCAAGACTCAGGTGACTCTCGCGTACGAAGCCGGTCGGCCGGTGGGTATCGACACGATCGTCGTCTCCACCCAGCACGACGAGGCGCTGTCGCAGTCGGCGATCGCCGACGCGGTGCGTGACTACGTCATTACCCCCGTCATCGAGGAGTCTGGCCTCGCGTTGGCGACCGACTCTATGAAGACCCTGATTAACCCTTCGGGTCGCTTCGTTCTGGGTGGTCCCGCTGCTGACGCCGGTCTCACCGGACGCAAGATCATCGTCGACACCTACGGCGGCATGGCCCGCCACGGCGGCGGCGCATTCTCCGGCAAGGATCCGTCGAAGGTCGATCGTTCTGCGACCTACGCCGCCCGTTGGGTCGCCAAGAATGTCGTGGCAGCCGGCATCGCACGGCGCTGCGAGATTCAGCTTGCCTACGCAATCGGGCGTGCACACCCGATCGGCCTGTACGTCGATACCTTCGGGACCGCTTCGGTGCCCGAGGCGCGCATCGCGGATGCCATCCGCGAGGTTTTCGACCTGCGTCCGCTCGGCATGATCGAGGACCTCGATCTGCTCCGTCCGATCTACCGTGAGACCGCTGCGTACGGCCACTTCGGTCGCGACCAGTTCCCGTGGGAAGCGACCAACCGCGTCGACGCGCTCAAGGCCGCACTGGCATGAGCAAAGCACTGGAGGCCGAGGAGTACCTGCCCTCGTACGAGACCGCGGCCGCTCGCCGCGCGTGGCGGCGTCGCACGAGCCTGGAGATGATCATTTCCGGCTTCATCGGCCTCGTCACGTCGTTTGTCCTCTCGATCGAGGCATGGCAGCTGGCCGCTGACTCTTCGGCGCGCTTTGGCTGCGATATTTCGTCCGTGCTGTCGTGTTCGGCGGTCGCGCAGACGTGGCAGGCGCGTATCCTCGGCTTTCCTAACGCTTTCCTCGGCATCTTTTTCGAGGCCGTGGTTCTCGCAATCTCCGTCGCGACTTTCGCGGGTGTGAAGTTCCCGCGCTGGTACATGCTGGGCACGAACCTGCTGTACACGGTCGCATTGTTCTTTGCGTTCTGGCTGTTCGGGCAGTCGTATTTCATCATCCAGGTGTTGTGCCCGTGGTGCCTGCTGATCACCCTGACGACAACACTCGTCTTTGGTGGAATCACTCGCATCAATATTCGCGATCGCGTCATCCCGGCGCCCGAGGGGCTGCGTCGTATCGTCGCTCAGGGCCTCGACTGGGCTGTGTGGGGCCTGATCGTCTTTGGTGTCCTTGCCATGGTAGTCGCGATGTACGGGTTGAAGCTTCTCGGCTGAGAACGGGACGCACATGTGTGCGAGCCGTGATTCACTAGGATCATGACTTCCCAACAGGGCATGCTTGACGGTTTCGATCCGCCGCGGTCTCGGGCCGCGGAGATCGCTCGTGTGCTCGTTGACGTCGATCTGCCGCACATGGATCGCCCGCTTGACTACGTCGTTCCGGACAAGTTTATTGACGAGGCCGAGGTTGGCCGTGCAGTTCGTGTGCGGTTTTCCGGTTCGCGCGTGGACGGCTGGATCGTCGAGCGCACACGGCGCGATGTGCTTGACGGTGCCGCGCAGATTGAATCGGTATCGTCTACGATTCCTGTGCTGACGCCCGCGCTGTATGAGAGTGCGCGTCGCATCGCAACGCGTTTTCTTGCTACGACGTCACAGGTCCTCTCGCTCGCAATCCCACCACGACACGCGCGTGGTGAAAAAACGGTTGTAGAGGCGCACAAGTCGGCGTGGCCATCTCTCGAGGCCCCGACTGTTTCTGAGGGCTGGGCAGCTTATTCTGCTGGGGAAGCATTGCTTCACCGCCTCGCAGCCGGAGAGTCTCCGCGTGCAGTCGTGACTGCGCTGCGTCCCCGGATGCGCGCGTGCTTGTCGGATGCCGTCGCCGCCACCGTATCGTCAGGGCGCAGCGTCATCATCGTGACGGCTACAGGAGAGGACGCAGCGCGGTACGCACGTTTCCTCGAGGAGGACCTCGGTCTCCCCGTCGCTCTCACGGGCGGCGAAGTGGCTTCCGAGGAACGCTACCGTATTCACGCAGCTGCGATACTCGGGAGTCTTCCGATTGTGGTCGGGACGCGCTCGGCGGCATGGGTTCCGTGTGCGCAGCTGGGCCTCATCGTCATCTGCGATGACGGCGACGACCGCCTCCGTGAGCGCCGCTTCCCTCGCTGTGATGTTCTCGACGTCGCCGTTCAACGGTGCGCGGTAGAGGGAGCGGGGCTCCTCGTCGCCTCGTTCGCACGCTCGGTGAAGGCACAGGCACTCGTTCGTTCCGGATGGGCTGTCAGTCTCGATCCCGTGCCCGGCGCGCTGCGCGACGCGACTCCTCGCGTGCATCTGCACGGCGCGATGGAAGCGGAACGTGAGGGTGCCAGCGGCCATATGCGCATTCCTCAGGCCGCGTTGCGTATGATCCGCCAAGGGCTTCGAGAAGGCCCCGTGCTCATCCAGGTTGCGGCCTCAGGATATTGGCCCACGGTCGTGTGTCGGCGCTGCGGAGAACGTGCGCGCTGCCGCCATTGCTCCGGGCCTCTCTCTGTCGGCAGCGGGGCAGAGGTGGTCTGCTCGTGGTGTGCGCGCACCTCGCAGACGTGGCGATGCCCGCACTGCTCCGGCACAGAGCTGCGCGCAGCTCGCGTGGGTTCTACGCGCACCGCCGAGGAGATCGCGCGCAACCTCCCAGACGCCTCGGTCCTTGAGTCCTCAGCAGCTCATCGGATCAGCCGTCAGCTTCCCGCGCGTCCCACTGTTGTTGTTGCGACGCCGGGAGCTGAGCCGGACGTGGAGGGTGGCTACGCCGCAGCCATCGTTCTCGACGCTCATGCCCTCGCTGGCCGCGCAGAGCTGTGGGCCCCGGAGGAGGCCGCCAGGCGCTGGCTCAACGCGCTGTCTCTCGTCCGCCCAGGCCACCCCGGCCTCGTTGTCGGGACGATTCCTGATGCCTTGGGGCAGGCGCTCGTGCGCTGGGCTCCCACAAACTACGCCGATCGTCTTCTCGATGAGCGCGAGGCCCTGGGCTTCTTCCCAGCCACGACCATGGTCGCTCTCGACGGTCCGGCGGCTCAGGTCCGCCAGGTTGCCGAACAGGTCATTCGCGAGGGCGGAGCTGAGCTGGTCGGTACCGTCGTGCGACCAGCGACGCGCGAGGGCGAAGAAAACGAGGTGCGTACGCTGGTGCGCAGCCCGTTGGCTGGGGCTGCGTCGATGCTTGCGGTTCTCACCGAGATTCGTCGCTCGCGCAGTGCCCGCAAGGTTCCGCTCGTGAAAATGAGCGTGAACCCACCCGAGCTCTTCTGAGTCAGGGCCTGCGCAGTGCCGTAAACTGGCGGCCGTGCGCATTATTTTTGCTGGTACCCCCGAGGCCGCAGTTCCCACGCTGCGGGCCCTGCTGTCGTCGTCCCACGAGGTCGCCCTCGTCATCACACGCCCGCCGGCTCGGCGCGGCCGCGGAAAGACGTTACACCCCTCTCCGGTGGCGGAAGTTGTTACCGAATCCGGTGTTGAGCTGTTGGAGACAACGACGCTGAAGACTGCCGAAATCGCGCAGCGCATTGAGGACGCGCAGGCGGACCTCGGTGTCGTCGTCGCGTACGGTGGCCTCGTGCCGCCGAACGTACTGGCGATGCCCACCCACGGGTGGGTGAACCTCCACTTCTCGGATCTGCCGAGGTGGCGTGGAGCTGCTCCGGTCCAGTGGGCGATTCGCGAAGGGGATGCGACGACCGCATCCTGCGTGTTCAACCTCGAGGAGGGCCTCGATACGGGCGACGTCTATTCACGCATCGAGGTTCCGATCGTTCGCGAGAGCGCTGGCGAGCTGCTCTCATCCATGTCCGAGGCCGGGGCGGATCAGGTGCTCGGCGTCGTCGATGCACTTGCCGCTGGCGGCGCAACCGCTACTGCACAGTCCTCGGACGGCGTGACGCACGCGCGCCGCCTCGAGCACATCGACGGCTACGTGTCGTTCACGCATGACGCCGGGTACGAGGACCGTATCATTCGTTCGGTGACGCCCAATCCTGGGGCCTACACGGTGCTGCCGGACGGGGCCCGCATGAAGCTCGACAAGGCAACGCCTGTGGACCGTGACGATCTTGCTCCCGGGCAGCTTGAGGTGACGAAGAAGCAAGTGACCGTCGGATGCGCAAGCGGAGCTCTTGTGCTCGGCAAGGTTGCCCCGGCCGGCAAGTCCTGGATGGACGCGGCCGCCTGGGCGAGGGGAGCGCGGCCCTCCGACGACCTGCGCCTTGGTGGTGAGCTGGAGGGTGAGCGATGAGCGAGAAGCGTTACGCGGACGGCTACCGTAAGCTGCGCAAGGCCGATGAGCCTCGTCGTATCGCCTACGACGTTCTTCACGAAGTCGCGACTCAGGGCGCGTTTGCGAACATCATTTTGCCGAAGGCTTTGCGCCAGGCACGGCGCGACGGTCACTTCTCTGATCGGGATGCTGCCTTCACCTCCGAGCTCGTCCACGGCACGCTGCGCGCGATTGGCCGCCTTGATTGGGTTATTTCACGCCACATCGATCGTCCACTGGCTGATCTCGATCCGCGCGCCCTCGTCGTCCTGCGCATGGGCGCCCACCAGCTCCTTGACATGCGCGTGCCCGACCACGCGGCTGTTTCTGCCACCGTCGATGTCGCCCGAGAGCACCTGACGGATGGCCCCGTCCGTTTCGTCAATGCCGTTTTGCGATCGATCACCCGCGAGGACCCTTCCGATCGTGAGGCAGCCATGGATGCCATTGCGGACGAGGACGAGGCTCTTGGCGTGCGCTACTCACACCCGGCATGGATGGTCGCTGCGTTCCGTGAGGCGCTCAAGGCCCACGGTTACCCTGAGGATGAGCTTCTCGACGTTCTCGAGGCTGATAACGAGGTTCCCACGGTCACCCTGGTGGCCCGCCCGTCTCTGATGGATGTCAATGAACTCGCTGACGAGGCCGAGGACATTCTCGACACGCGCGTCGCCTTGGGCGCTGTCTCCCCGTATGCAGTGCTCCTCGAATCGGGCGATCCCGCGCGCCTTCCTTCAATACGTGACGGCCGCTCCGGTGCTCAGGATGAGGGCTCGCAGCTCGCTGCCCTCATTGCCGCAGCAGCACCACTCGAAGATGGCTCAGACGAGCGATGGCTCGACCTGTGTGCGGGTCCCGGCGGCAAGGCCGCGCTTCTGGCTGGTCTCGCTGCCGATGCGGGAGCACGCGTGACCGCCAACGAGGTCCACCCGCACCGTGCCCGCCTCGTGGAGCGCACGACGCGCCAGTTCGACTCCATTGAGGTCGTGAGCGGCGACGGTCGTACTTTCGGTGGGGGCCAGAGCGCATGGCCGCTCGGCTCGTTTGATCGAGTCGTCGTCGACGCACCCTGCTCGGGCATGGGGTCGATGCGGCGACGCCCCGAGTCCCGCTGGAACCGCACGCCCGGGGACCTGGAGGAGCTCACTGTCCTCCAGCGCGAACTGCTCTCTCGGGCAGTCGCGCTGACGCGCTCCGGCGGCGTTCTCACGTACATCACGTGTTCGCCGCACGCGGCCGAAACACGTGAGCAGGTCGAGCGTCTGCTCAAAGCTGGCGAGGTCGAGCTGCTTGACACCGTGGCTCTCGCAGACGAGTGCGCACCCGAAGCCCTGGACGTGCCGGTGTCTGCCGGAGTCATTAAGGGCTTTAGCGGTCGGACGCTCCAGCTGTGGGACCACCGTTTCGGCACGGATCTCATGTTTGTAGCCTGCCTGCGCAAGCGCTAGCATATGCGTTATGAACGCCACAATTAGCCCGTCGATTCTCAACTGCGACATTGCTGACCTGCGTGGTGAGCTCACCAAGATCGCAGGAGCGGACATCGCTCACGTCGACGTCATGGACAACCATTTCGTCCCCAACCTCTCGTGGGGCCTGCCCGTCGCGGAGGCCGTCGTCAAGTCCGGCATTCTGCCGGTCGACGCCCACCTCATGATCGAGGACCCGGATCGCTGGGCTCCGCAGTACGCGGAGGTCGGTTGTGAGTCCGTCACCTTCCACGCGGAGGCCGCAGCGGCACCGCTTCGCCTGGCGCGCGAGCTGCACCACATCGGTGCGCGCGCAGGCCTGGCTCTGAAGCCCGCGACAGACATCGCGCCGTTCGTGGACATCCTCAACGAGTTCGACATGATTCTCATCATGACGGTCGAACCCGGTTTCGGCGGCCAGTCCTTCATAGAGCAGATGATCCCGAAGATCGAGCGCACTCGCGCCGCGATCAACGCCGCGGGGCTGCAGGTATCGATCCAGGTCGATGGCGGCATTTCCCGCACGACTATCGAACGCGCTGCCGAGGCCGGTGCTGACAACTTCGTCGCCGGTTCCGCGGTCTTCCGCGCGGAAGACGCTCATCGTGAGGTTGAGGCGCTGCGCGAACTCGCCAACGCCCACTCGCACTGATCGCACAATTTGTCTGGCGGCCGGAACGGGACGAGATCCCTTCCGGCCGCCCCTTTTCTTCCATAGCGGATACGGCTCGCATACTGCGCCCGTCGGTGGCACAATGGCACACGAGTACTCCGGGGTCGGTGAAAGTCCGAACCGGCGGTGATAGTCCGCGACCCGCCCTCACAGAACGAGGGCGGTTGAGCCGGTGAAATTCCGGCACCGACGGTGAAAGTCCGGATGGGAGGAGTGCATGAGGCGCATCCGTGCGCCTGCTGTGCTGCGCGTACCCCCGGTGTCGGAAAGTTAGTCGTGGCATTTCGGAACAAGCCTGGCGGCGCGCTGAGCGTCGTGGCCCCGATCCTCTTTCTCGCCGTGTTGGCGGCTGGATGGTGGCTGTCCACTACGTTCACCGGCATCGAGGCCTGGCGCCTACCACACCCCATGTCCGTCATCTCCAAGGGCTCCGTCATTCTGGCGCTCCCGACGACCTGGCACAGGGTGCAGGTCACCGGGGCCGAAGCGGTTGCCGGTTGTCTTCTCGGATCGGCCGTCGCCCTGCCGTCAGCGTACGCGATCTACCGTTCGCGTCTGTTGGCCGCCGCGGTTGAGCCGTTCCTCGGGGCAACCCAGGCATTGCCCGCCATCGCTATTGCACCCATTCTCGTCCTGTGGGTCGGCTACGGATTCACCGCGATTGTCGTGCTGTGCGCTCTGATGGTGTTCTTCCCGATTCTCGTCTCCACGGTCGTTGGCCTGCGCCATATTGATCGTGAACTGCTTGAAGCGGCAGGCCTCGACGGGGCAACGGGATGGACCATGGCCTGGCACATGGAGCTTCCGTTGGCGGCACCAGCGATCCTGGGCGGCTTGCGCAACGGTTTCGCTCTGTCTGTCACGGGTGCCGTCGTGGGGGAGATGGTCATGGGAGGCTCCGGGCTCGGGCAGGTACTCACTCAGATGAGAAACAACGTGGACACCGCCGGCATGTTCGTCGTCATCATCATCCTGTGTACGATGGCGACCCTGTTGTACACCATCGTGTACAGGATCGAGCGGTCGAAGCGCTACGAGATCACGCAGTGAAGGAGAATCTCTTGAAGCTATCCACCATCGTTCGCGCCGCAGTTGTCGGTGCGTGCGCTTCGCTTGCCCTCGGCGCCTGCGCGGCACCCGATCGCACCGATCAGTCCGGATCGGCGGACACTTCAGACGTCACAATCGGCCTGACCTACATTCCCAACATTCAGTTTGCTCCCGTGTACGTGGCCGATGCGCAGGGGACATACAATGATGCCGGTATCAGCACGACAATTCGTCACCATGGTTCTCACGAGGGTTTCTTCACGGCTCTTCTCGCCGGTGAGGAGGACGTCGTGATCGCGTCGGGTGACGAGGCCGCCGTGGCCGCCTCGCAGGGACTCGATATCGTTTCGATCGGGCAATACTACGCGTCCTACCCGGGGACGGTTATCGTGCCGACAGATTCTGCGATCAACACTCTCGCCGACCTCGCAGGCAAGACGGTGGGTATTCCCGGCGAGCACGGTGCGAACTACTACGCGACACGCGCAGCCCTGCAGGAAGCTGGACTGGCTGAGTCGGACGTGACGATCTCCCCAATCGGCTACACGCAGCAGGCCGCCCTCGCTTCGGGGCAGGTGGATGCAGTCGTCGGCTTTACGAACAACGATTCGGTACAGATGCGCCTGGCCGGTCTCGACATCCGCGAGATCTCCTTGGACCCCTCGTCGACGCCGCTCGTGAGTGCGTCGATCATCACGACGCACAAGTGGGCGCAGGAGCATCCCGAGCAGGCACGCGCCGTCGTTTCGGCGACAACCCAGGCAATGAACGCTATTGCAGCCGATCCACAGATCGCCATTGATGCGACAAAGCCGTGGGATACCTCGCTCACGGACGAGGCGACGCTCGCGTCCGCCCGCGCCGTGTTGACGGCCACCGTGCCCCTCTGGATCGGCGAGAGCGGGCATGCGACGGGGACGCAGGACGAGGCGACGTGGGCACGCATGATCTCGTTCCTGGATTCCCTCGGTGAACTCCAGGGGAGGGTGGATCCATCGTCTGTTGTCACAAACGACTACGTTGTCGCTGACGCCGGGGCCTCGTCTCGGTCCTGACGGTGCGCCGCATCCCCAAGGCGCGCTCGCGAGACGTAGGGTTGACGGGTGAGTACTGTCCCCAACGCTAACGTGCGCGTCCTGGAGCTCTTCATCGAGCTTCTGGGAGCGAAGCCGGGCCGCACCAAGGCCCAGCTTCGCTCCCTTCCGGGATATCGCTCCTTGGGCTTCGACGCCTTTGAGACCCAGTTCCAGCGCGACAAGGACGCGCTGCGTGATGCGGGTGCCCACATGACGATTCACTCGGGGGAGCGTTACAGCATCGCGTGGGATTCTTTTGCGCCTGGCATCGAGGTGACCAGTGCCGACCGTGCACTGATGTCGCTGGCTGCACGAGCGTGGGATAGCGGTGAATTTTTCGCCGATGCTATCGATGCGAAGGCAGCCGCAGCTTCCTCCGACGACGTTTCCACTCCCACGATTCGTCTGGGTCTCACCGGCATCGGGTCAGCCACGGTGTTGTCGCAGGCTATTCGCGAGCGGCGCGTGGTGTGTTTCGAATACCCGGGGTCGCGCGAGCTGACTGAGCGTTCCGTCGAGCCGTGGGCTCTGTCGGTGCAGGGGCGCGCCCTGTACATGTGGGGTTGGGATCTCGACCGAGGGGGCGAACGCACGTTCCGTGTGTCGCGCATACGGTCGCAGATTTCTTTCATCGGAGAGCCGGGCGACGCTTCGCTTGCGCCCGATGGGGCGGCGTTTCCTCGCGTATCTTCGTTCGTCTCTCCCGTCGTCCACGTGCGCGTGGACTCCACTGCACGCACGCTTCTCCACGGTTACGAGGCCGGGGCATCGTCTGAGGAGTACGGTTCGCCTCAGCACGGCTGGGAGGGTATCGCGCTTGAAGGCGCAGAGATGGGAACGTGGATCGGCCGTCTTCTTCCTTTGGCAGCCGACGTGGTTGTCGTCGCACCCGAGCTGCTGCGAGACGCGATGGTGACGCGCCTGCGTACTGCTGCCACGTGGGGTGAGAGCGATGCCTGAGAACGTTCAGCTGGCGGTTGTCCGGCTTGCATCGATGGTGGCGTGGATGAGTGATCATCCCGGCGCGACCGTCGATGAGATCGCTGCGCATTTCCATCGCACTCGCCGACAGGTGCGTCGTGACATCGAGTATCTCGCGTCCGTCGGAGATTCACTGCCCGGCGCATCTTTCGAGTTCGATTGGCAGCTCTACGAACGAGAACAGCGCGTGTCACTGCGCTCGACGCTGGGCGCCTCGGCACCGCTCCGTCTGTCAACACTTGAGGCGCAGGCTCTTCTCATTGGCCTGTCCGCGATGACTCCGCTGCTCGGCAAGGAGCTTTCCTCCCATGTTCCGCACGCAGCCCTCGTCGTCTGCGCGCTCGGTGGCCTGAAAGAGGCCGACGCCGAACAGCACGTGGAAGCGTTTCCGTCTCTGGCCTCGTCGAGCGCGAGCCTCGAGGCTCTGCGCGATGCTCTTCTGCGCGAAGAACGAGTGTCTTTCACGTACGTGTCCGCTTCGGGTGTTCGCACGCGCCGCGTCGTCGACCCGTGGTCACTCGAGGCGAGCGCGAGCGGGTGGCTCCTGCGCGGCTGGTGCACTCGCGCGGGGGAAGCGCGCAGCTTCGCGGTCGCGTCGATCGCCGATGTGCGCGGCGAGGGGCCACGCGTCGAGGAGCCGCGCCGCGTGCGCCATGATGCACCGACCTGGACGCTCGACGTCGATCGCGATGCTCGTTGGATCGCCGACGAATACGACGGTCGCATCGTCGCCGAGCTGGACGGCGGGGGAGCGCGAATCACCCTGCCCGTCTGGAACGAACGGTGGGGCCTGAGCCTCCTCATTGACGTCGCCCCACACTTGCGCGCAGTAACGCCGGATAAGCGCGACGAAGCCGCACGCCGTGCGCGCTCAGTTTTGTCGATCTGGACCCGGGAGGATGCATCGTGAGCCCCAAACGACGTCGACACCGCGCCAGGGACGCTGAGCACGTAGCGCACCACGAGGAGGAAGGCGGCCTCGGCGTGGGCAGCGCAGCCCAGCGCTACGCCGCGTACAAGGCTGAAGCGCAGGCCGCCTCGTCCCTGCGCGCACGCTGGGTGTCCACGCTGAGCTTCACTCCGGACCCATTTCAGATCCAGGCACTCGATGCCGTCGAGGCTGGCAGCTCCGTCCTCGTTGCGGCACCCACGGGCGCCGGTAAGACCATCGTCGGCCAGTTTGGTGCGTACGTCGCCCTCGAACAGGGAATGCGCGTGTTCTACACGACGCCGATCAAGGCGCTGTCGAACCAGAAGTACCTGGAGCTGTGCGACCTGTACGGCGCTGACAACGTCGGCCTAGCGACGGGAGACTCGTCGGTGAACTCCGGAGCCCCGGTCGTCGTCATGACGACAGAGGTTCTGCGCAACATGATCTATGCGGGCGCACCCCTGCGTGATCTGGGCGTCGTCATCCTCGATGAGGTCCACTACCTGGCGGATAAGATGCGTGGCCCGGTGTGGGAGGAAGTGATCATTCACCTGCCCGCGCACGTCGCGATCATCGCGCTGTCGGCCACG
>CAUVIG010000016.1:0-19728 GCA_963551745.1 uncultured Actinomyces sp. | reverse complement strand
ATCGTCCCCGTCGACGTCTACCTGCCCGGCTGCCCGCCCCGCCCCGAGGCCCTCATCCACGCGGTCCTCGTCCTGCGTGAGCAGATCGGCAAGGAACCCCTCGGCGTCCACCGCCGCGAAATCGCGCGCCGCGCCGAGCAGGCCGCCCTCGAGGCGACCCCCACCCACCAGATGAAGGGACTCCTCGCATGAGCGACCTTTCCATCCCCGAGGAGAACACGCCCGCCGAGGTCGCCCAGGCCTCGTCGCAGCGCGCTTTCGCCCTCCCCGAGCCCATCGCCCACCGCGAGGGCCTCTTCGGCGCGGGCACCGACTCCTCCACCTCCGGCTTCTCCGGACTGGTCTCCGACTCCTTCCTGCCCGGCGAGGCCTCCCGCCCCTACGGCGGGTGGTTCGACCAGGTCGTTGACGTCCTCGAAGAGCTCATCGTCGCCGATGGCCTCAAGGTCGCCGACGTCATCGAGAAGGTGACCGTCGACCGTGGACAGCTCGGCATCTTCATCGCCCGCGAGCACATCGTGCGCGTCGCCAAGTACCTGCGCGACGACGCGGACCTGCGCTTCGAACTGTGCCTGGGGACCAACGGCGTGCACTACCCCCTCGACAAGGGTCGTGAACTGCACGCCATCTACCCCCTGTACTCGATCACGCACAACCGCATGATCCGCCTCGAGGTCACGTGCCCCGACGAGGATCCCCGCATCCCCTCCATCGTCTCCATCTACCCCGGAAACGACTGGCAGGAGCGCGAGACCTGGGACCTCATCGGCATCGTCTTCACCGGGCACCCCTCGCTCACGCGCACCGCGATGCCCGACGACTGGGTCGGACACCCCCAGCGCAAGGACTACCCACTGGGCGGCATCCCCGTCGAATTCAAGGGAGCCGTCACTGCCTCCGCCGACGTTCGTAGGAGTGTGAACTGATGACCACCGCCTTCCACGCGCCCGCCGGCGCGACCGACCTGCCCATCGAGGACATCCCCGAGGTCCTCACCCAGGGCGGCGACTGGGACGACGTCCTGCACGAGATCGAGGCCATCACCTCCGAGCGCATCGTCGTCAACCTGGGTCCGGTTCACCCCGCGACCCACGGCGTTCTGCGTCTGATCCTCGAGCTCGACGGCGAGAAGGTCCGCGAGACCCGCGTCGACACCGGTTACCTGCATACCGGCATCGAGAAGAACATGGAGTACCGTACGTGGGCCCAGGGCGTCGCATACTGCACGCGCATGGACTACGTCGCCCCCTTCTTCCAGGAGGCCGCGTACTGCCTCGGCGTCGAGAAGCTCCTCGGCATCGAAGAGGACATTCCCGAGCGCGCCTCCCTCATCCGTATCCTCATGATGGAGCTGTGCCGCATCGCCTCGCACCTGGTCGCCATCGGCTCGACCGGTAACGAAATGGGCGCCACGACGATCATGACGATCGGCTTTCGCGCCCGCGAGGAGATCCTGCGCATCTTCGAGCGCATCACCGGCCTGCGCATGAACCACGAGTACATCCGCCCCGGCGGCGTCGTCCAGGACATCGGCGAGGGCACCACGGACTACATCCGCGACCGCCTGCGCCGCGCCCGCAAGGACATCGGCGAACTGCAGGACATCCTCGTGGAGAACCCGATCTTCAAGAAGCGTCTGTGCGACGTGGCCGTCATGCCGCTGAGCGGCCTCATGGCCCTCGGCACCACCGGCCCTGGCGTTCGCGCCGCCGGCCTGCCCCTGGACCTGCGCAAGAGCCAGCCCTACTGCGGCTACGAGAACTTCGAATTCGACGTTCCCACCCGCGACAAGTCGGACGTCTACAACCGCACGATGGTCCGTTTCGACGAGTGCTACGAGTCGATGCGCATCATCTGGCAGGTCCTCGCCAAGCTGGACCAGTGCGAGGGCGCGCCCACCATGGTCGCCGACCCTGAAATCGCCTGGCCCGCGCGCCTGGCGGTCGGCACCGACGGCCAGGGCAACTCCGCCGAGCACGTCCGCGAGATCATGGGGGAGTCCATGGAGTCCCTCATCCACCACTTCAAGCTCGTCACGGAGGGCTTCCACGTGCCCGCCGGCCAGGTCTACCAGACCGTCGAGCACGCGAAGGGTATCCTGGGCGTTCACCTCGTCTCCGACGGTGGCACGCGCCCGTTCCGCGCACACTTCCGCGACCCCTCCTTCGCCAACCTGCAAGCGCTGGCCATGATGACCGAAGGCGGCCAGCTGGCTGACGTGGTCGTTGCACTGGCCGCTATCGACCCCGTTCTCGGAGGCGTTGACCGATGAGCTACACACCCGACACCCTGGCACGCCTGCAGGCGGACGCCGCGCAGATCATCGCCCGCTACCCGGACGGTCACTCGCGCTCCGCGCTGCTGCCGATGCTGCACCTGATCCAGTCCGTCGACGGCTACGTCAGCCCGGACGGCATCGACTTCATCTCGGCCACGCTGGACCTGCCCCGCGCAGAGATCAGCGCCGTCGCGACCTTCTACACACAGTACAAGCGTCACCCCACCGGTGAGTACCTGGTGGGCGTGTGCACGAACGCGCTGTGCGCCGTCATGGGCGGTGACGAGATCTGGGAAAAGGTCTCCGAGAAGGTCGGTGTCGGAAGCGACGAGACCAGCGAAGACGGAAAGATCACGCTTGAGCGCATCGAGTGCAACGCGGCCTGCGACTACGCGCCCGTCGTCATGGTCAACTGGGAATTCTTCGACAACCAGAGCCCTGAGTCGGCGCTGGCGATGATCGACGACATTCAGGCCGGCCGCGACATCCATCCGACGCGCGGCCCTATCGTGGCCCCCACGTTCAAGGAGAATGAGCGCGTCCTGGCCGGCTTCCTGGATGGCCACGAGAACGAAGGCCCCTCCGCGGGCCCCGCCACCCTGCTGGGCCGCGAAATCGCCGCGGCGAACGGCTGGACCGAGCCGGTTGCCGTCGAGGTTGCCGACGAGGCCACTGACACGAAGGGAGAAGAGGCGAAGTGAGCACCGCATACGTTGCGCCCGGACCGCTCACCCCGATCCTCACCAACGGGTGGGGAGAGGAGCGTTCCTGGACGCTGGACTCCTACCGCAGCCGCGGCGGCTACCAGGGCCTCGAAAAGGCCCGCACCATGGAACCCGCCGACATCGTGCAGGCCGTCAAGGACTCCGGTCTGCGAGGCCGCGGTGGCGCAGGCTTCCCGTCCGGCCTCAAGTGGTCCTTCCTGCCCCCTGCCGACGGTGGCCCCCGCTACCTCGTGGTGAACGCCGACGAGTCGGAGCCGGGCACCTGCAAGGACATCCCGCTCATCATGGGCAACCCGCACGTCCTCATTGAGGGCATTGCGATCACGTCGCGCGCCATCGGCTGCGACCACGCGTTCGTCTACCTGCGGGGCGAGGTCACCCACGTGTACCGTCGCCTGCTTCAGGCCGTGCGCGAGGCGACCGAGGCTGGCGTGCTCGGTGACCTGCGCATCACCGCTCACGCGGGCGCAGGTGCCTACATCTGCGGCGAGGAGACGGCTCTGCTGGACTCCCTTGAGGGACGCCGAGGCCACCCGCGCCTCAAGCCCCCGTTCCCCGCGGTCGCCGGTCTGTACGCCCGTCCCACGGTCGTCAACAACGTCGAGACCATCGCTCAGGTGGCGGGCATCTTCCGCAACTCGCCCGAGTGGTTCGCCTCGATGGGCACCGAAAAGTCCAAGGGCCATGGCATCTTCTCCGTGTCGGGTCACGTGAACAAGCCCGGACAGTTCGAGGCCCCCTTCGGCATCACGATGCGCGAGCTCATCGAGATGGCGGGCGGCATCCGCGACGGCCACAAGCTGAAGTTCTGGACCCCCGGTGGTTCCTCCACCCCGATCTTCACCGAAGACGAGCTGGACACGCCCCTCGACTACGAGTCCGTGGGTGCGGCCGGTTCGATGCTGGGTACGCGTGCCCTGCAGGTGTTCGACGAGACGGTCTCGGTCGTCCGCATCATCACCCGCTGGTCCGAGTTCTACCAGCACGAGTCCTGCGGTAAGTGCACGCCGTGTCGCGAAGGCACCTACTGGATGAAGCAAATCATGCTGCGTCTCGAGCGAGGCGAGGGGCGCCCCGGCGACGTCGACCTGCTCGACGAGATCGCACACAACATCGCGGGCCGTAGCTTCTGCCCGCTTGGCGACGCCGCAGCAACCCCGATCATGTCGGGCATCAAGCGCTTCCGCGACGAGTTCGAGGCCGGCCTCACCACGCCCGCCCGCGAGCTTTTCCCCTACGAGGCGTCCGCTAACTACGCGCGAGGAGGTGGCCGATGAGCGACGCACCCAACATGATCGACGTCACCATCGACGACGTTCAGGTTTCTGTCCCCCAGGGCACGCTCGTGATCCGCGCGGCCGAGCAGGCCGGTATCCGGATCCCGCGTTTCTGTGACCACCCGCTGCTGGCCCCGGTGGCCGCATGCCGCCAGTGCCTCGTGGAGGTCGGCATGCCCGACCGCAACACGGGCGAGCTGCGCTTCATGCCCAAGCCCCAGCCCTCGTGTGCACAGACCGTCACCCCGGGCATGGTCGTCAAGACGCAGCACACCTCCGAGGTGATCGACCGCGCCCAGCGCGGCGTCATGGAGTTCCTGCTCATCAACCACCCGCTCGACTGCCCGGTCTGCGATAAGGGCGGCGAGTGCCCCCTGCAGAACCAGGCGCTCACGGAGGGCCGCGGCAAGTCCCGCTTCACCGATGCCAAGCGCACGTTCAAGAAGCCGCTGCGCCTGACCTCCCAGATCCTGCTCGATCGCGAGCGCTGCATCCTGTGCCAGCGCTGCGTGCGTTTCGGCAAGGAGATCTCGGGCGACGTGTTCATGGACCTGCAGGGTCGTGGTGGCGGCACCGCCCCCACGGAGCACCACTACTTCATGGGCGAGCAGGTCGGCGGCTTCGACTCGACCACGCTCGACTTCTTCGATCCGAAGGCCAAGGAGGCCTCGACCTCGTCCCTGTCGTCCCCGTACGGCACGGACGCGATCGTCGGCTCGATCAACGAAGGTGAGCTCTCCGTCGCCGAGCGCGACGTGTCGGGCCGCGCCTTCGCGTCATACTTCTCGGGCAATATCATCCAGATCTGCCCGGTCGGCGCCCTGACCGCCGCGTCCTACCGCTTCCGCGCGCGTCCCTTCGACCTCGTGTCGACGGCCTCCGTGACCGAGCACGACGCGTCGGGCTCCGCGATCCGCCAGGACGTGCGCCGCGGCGAGGTCGTGCGTCGCATGAGCGGCAACGACCCCGACGTCAACGAAGAGTGGATCACCGACAAGGACCGCTTCGCCTTCGAATGGGATAAGGTTGATCGCCTCACCACACCGCTCGTTCGCGAGGACGGCGAGCTGGTTCCGACCTCCTGGTCCGACGCGCTTGACCGCGTCCGTGAGGGCCTCGAGCAGGCGGGTTCGTCCGTGGGCTTCCTGCCCGGCGGCCACCTCACGTTCGAGGACGCCTGGGCCTGGTCGAAGTTCGCGCGCACCGTCGTCGGCTCCGACTCGATCGACTTCCGTTCGCGTCGCTCCAGCGAGGAAGAGCGTTCGTTCCTGGCCTCCTACGTGGCGGGCTCCGGCCTCGAGACCACGTACGCGGACCTGGAGAGCGCGGGTCAGGTGCTGCTGGTCGCCCTCGAGCCCGAGGACGAGTGCGGCGCTGTGTTCCTGCGCCTGCGTAAGGCCACCCGCAAGTCGGGCCTGAAGGTCGCCACCGTCGCGCCCTTCACCTCGGCTGGTTCGCGCAAGATGAAGGCTCGCCTCCTGCACGCCGCCCCCGGCTCCGAGCCGGGCGTCGTGGATGCGATCTCGGCAGGCGGCGCATACGCCGACGTTGCCGAGGCGCTGTCCGGCGGCATTATCCTCGTGGGCGAGCGCGCCGCGCAGACCCCAGGCCTGCTCTCCGCCGTCGTCGCTCTGGCCGAGCGCACGGGCGCCCGCCTCGCGTGGGTCCCGCGCCGCGCCGGCGACCGCGCAGCCGTCGAGGCCGGCCTCCTTCCGGGTCTGCTTCCCTTCGGCCGCGGCCTCGACGAGGCCGGCGTGCAGTCCCTGGGTTGGGGCGAACTTCCCGCCCGTGGTCTCGACGCCGGGCAGATCATCGAGGCCGCTGCCTCCGGTGAGCTCCAGGCTCTCGTCGTTGGCGGCGTGGACGTGCGTGACTTCGACGAGCCCGCCGTCGTGCGCGAAGCCCTCGAAGAGGTTCCTTTCCTCGTGTCCCTCGAGGTTCGCGCCTCGGAGATCACCGATCGTGCGGACGTTGTCCTGCCGGTGGCTCCCGCTGTCGAGAAGAACGGCACCTACATCAACTGGGAAGGCCGCCTGCGTCCCTTCGGCCAGGCCCGCTCGGCAACGTCCCTCACGGACCGCGACGTGCTCGTGCGCCTCACCGAGGAGTTTGACCTCGACCTGGGCATCACCGCCCTGGCCGACCTCTACGAGGAAGTCAACCCGCTCATGGAGTGGGACGGCGCCCCGCAGGAGTTCGCCCCGGCGAAAGCGCAGGCTTCCGCCTCCGCCGGCAAGGGCGAGGTCGTCCTGGCCTCCCACAAGCCCATGATCGACGCCGGTCGTCTCCAGGATGGCGCCCCGTGGCTGGCCGGTTCGGCCCGCCGTCCCGTCCTCCTGGCGGCGGCCGCGACGCTGGCCGCCGCGGGCATCGCCCCCGGCGCCGACGCGACGCTCGAGACCGAGCGTGGCACGATCACCCTCCCGGCCGCTATCGCGGACCTGCCCGACTCCGTCGCGTGGGTGCCCGAGTGCTCGACCGGCTCCGTTATTCACGAAAACCTCGGCGGTGCCGGCACCGTCGCGACCCTGCGCGCCACGCAGGAGGTGGCACGATGACACTCGCACCCTTCGCAGTCCCGGAGTACACCGCCGCGGACTTCAGCCAGGAAACCTGGTGGCTCAGCCTCATCAAGGCCGTGTTCATCATCGTCTTCCTGATCGCCAACGTGCTCCTGGCCCTGTGGGTTGAGCGCCGAGGCCTGGGCCGCATGCAGACGCGTCCCGGCCCGAACGTGGCGGGCCCCCTCGGCTTGTTCCAGGCGTTCGCCGACGCAGGCAAGCTCCTCTTCAAGGAGGACATGTGGACCCGTCGGGCTGAGAGGTTCCTGTACTTCCTGGCTCCCGCGATCGCGGCGTTCGCGGCGTTCAGCGTCTACGCGGTCATCCCGATGGGCCCGAACGTCAAGATCGGTGACATCTCGACGCCGCTGCAGCTGGCCGACATGCCCGTCGCCTCCCTGTACATCCTCGCAATCGCGTCGCTGGGCCTGTACGGCATCGTCCTGGGTGGCTGGTCGACTCGCTCGACCCTGCCGCTGTACGGCGCCGTGCGTTCCTCCGCGCAGGTCATCTCCTACGAACTGGCCATGGGCCTGTCCCTCGTGAGCGTGTTCCTCATGTCGGGCTCCATGTCCACCTCACAGATCGTGGCAGCCCAGGGGCAGTTCTGGTGGGCATTCACCCTGTTCCCGGCATTCGTCATCTACTGCATTAGCGCCGTCGGTGAAGTCAACCGTCTTCCCTTCGACCTTCCCGAGGCCGAAGGCGAGATCGTCGCCGGCCACATGACTGAGTACTCGTCGATGAAGTTCGGCTGGTACTACCTGTCCGAGTACGTCAACATGCTCAACGTCTCGGCCGTGGCCACCACGATGTTCGCCGGCGGCTGGCACGCCCCGTGGCCGCTCTCCCACGTCGAGTTCCTTAACTCCGGCTGGTGGGGCCTGCTGTGGTTCTTCCTGAAGATCTGGTTCTTCATGTTCCTGATGATCTGGACGCGCGCCACGCTGCTGCGCTTCCGCTACGACCAGTTCATGAACCTCGGCTGGAAGCGCCTCATGCCCATCGCTCTGGGCTGGCTTGTGCTCGTCGCCCTGGTGCGCGGCATCACCCAGTTCGTGCAGCTGCCCAACCACGTTCTCTTCGGAGGCGTCGGCGTCCTCTTCCTGATCGCCCTGGCGATCATCTGGCTGACCGACAAGCCCGAGCCCGAGGAGATCCCCGCCTCCGAGCGCGAATACACCGGCTTCGAGGACGGATTCCCCGTCCCGCCGCTGCCCGGACAGACCCCCGTTGCCTCGCCGCGCGGCCTCGCCACCATCGAGGGCGAGCTGGCCCCGGCCTCGGCAATCGATAGCCCGAAGGAGTCCACCGATGAGTGAGAAGACCACCGACGAGGAAATGCTCTTCGAGCATGACCCCAAGGGTGCGTTCGCCCAGTTCGTCGCGCCCATGGCCGGCTACGGAGTCACCATGGCTTCCTTCTTCCGGCCCACCGTCACCGAGCAGTACCCGCGCGAACCCGCGCGCGTCATGCCCCGCTTCCACGGTCGTCACCAGCTCAACCGCTACGACGACGGCCTGGAAAAGTGCGTCGGCTGCGAGCTGTGCGCCTGGGCGTGCCCCGCGGACGCTATCTTCGTCGAGGCCGCCTCGAATACGCCCGAGGAGCAGTACTCTGCGGGCGAGCGTTACGGCCGCGTCTACCAGATCAACTACCTGCGCTGCATCTTCTGCGGCATGTGCATCGAGGCGTGCCCCACGCGCGCCCTGACGATGACGAACGACTTCGAAATCGCCAAGTACACCCGCGAGGACGACATCTACGAGAAGGAAGACCTCCTGGTCCCCCTCGCAGACGGCATGCTCGCAGCGCCCCACCCCATGGTCGAGGGTAAGAACGACATCGACTACTACCGCGGGGAAGTCACCGGCCCCACTGCCGCCCAGGTTGACTGGGTGGCGAGCCGCCGCCCTGACGACCCCTCCCTCAAGACGGTGCGAGTCGCCGAGGAGGCACACTGATGAACCTGTCCAATGGTTGGCCCATGATGGGGTCAACGGGGGAGATCATCCTCTTCGCATGCACGGCCATTGTGATGGTCGCCTGCGCTTTGGGTGTCCTCTTCTTCAAGAAGGCCGCGCACTCGGTCATCTGCATGGTCGGCGTCATGCTCGGCCTGGCAGTCCTGTACATCGCGAATAGCGCCCCCTTCCTGGGTGTTGCGCAGATCGTCGTGTACACCGGCGCGATCATGATGCTGTTCCTCTTCGTCATCATGCTGATCGGCATCGGCACCTCCGACGACTACGCCCGCCAGAGCCGCGGCGCGATTGTTGCGGCGGTTCTCGGTGGCCTCGGTCTGATCGTCATCGTCACGACGGCGATCCTGAAGGCCGTGCCGGCCCCGCACAAGCCCGTCGAGGTCGACCCCTACTCCGACCAGCCGATCACTGACCTGGCGATCACGCTGTTCCAGGAGCACTGGCTGAGCATGGAGCTCGCCGGCGCCCTGCTGATCACGGCCGCTGTCGGCGCGATGCTGCTGACCCACTCTGATCGCCTCGCCCCGAAGGCCGACCAGTTCGAGACGGCCCGCAACAAGATGCGCGCGTTCGCCGAGAAGGGCGCTCGCATCGGCCAGCTGCCCGCCCCTGGTGTCTACGCCCAGTCGAACGCGGCCGACGTGCCCGCCGTCTCTGGCGAGACCCTCGGCCCGGTCGAGGAGTCGGTGCCTCGAGTTCTGCGCGTGCGTGGCCTTGCCCGCACGATCGGCGAGGTCACCCCAGAGGTCTCCGAGCAGCTTGCCCTCGCGCGCACTGCAGAGGTCGAGACCTCCGAGGTCGACGAGTCGCCCTACACCATCGGGCGCACGCCCGACGTCCCCCGCTCCGGCGCCTTCGGTATGCCCGGCGCGGACGCGCCCACCGGTCTGGCCCAGCCCCGGGCTCGCAAGGCGCGCACCACCACCCCGATTGAGAAGAAGGAGGAGAGCAAGTGAGCCTCGCCTGGTACCTCATCCTTGCGGGTGTGCTGTTCGCCATTGGTGCGACCACGGTCCTCGTGCGCCGCAGCGCGGTCATCGCGCTTATGGGCGTCGAAATGATGCTCAACGCCGCGAACCTCGTCCTCGTGACGTTCTCGCGTATTAACTCCAACGTTGACGGCGAGATCATGGCGTTCTTCGTCATGGTCGTCGCGGCTGCTGAAGTTGTCGTCGGCCTGTCGATCATCGTGTCCATCTATCGTTCCCGCTCGACCACGAGCATGGACGATCTCAACCTGCTGAAGAACTGAGGGAGGACTAACTCATGACCACCTTCATTTCCCCGCAGGCTCTCACCGTCCACGATACGGTCGCGGCCACCGGAGTCGCCGCCTACGCGTGGCTACTCATCCTCATCCCGCTGGCCAGTGCAGGACTACTCCTGCTGCTGGGCCGCGCCTCGGACAAGTGGGGCCACCTGCTGGCGACCCTCGTGTCCTGGTCCACCTTCGTGGTCGGCGCGCTCATCGCCGCCCAGATGTGGAATGCTCCCGTGGACGCGCGCCGCTTCGGCCAGACGCTGTTCACCTGGATCCCCGCCGGTGACTTCACCGTCGACTTCGGTCTCCTCGTGGACCCGCTGGCGATCACGTTCGTCATCCTGGTGACCTTTGTCGGTTCGCTCATCCACGTGTACGCGATCGCCTACATGGAGCACGACGCGGCCCGCCGCCGCTTCTTCGCCTACCTGAACTTCTTCATCGCGGCGATGCTGACCCTGGTCCTCGCGGACTCCTACGCCGGCCTCTTCGCCGGTTGGGAAGGCGTGGGCCTGGCGTCCTACCTGCTGATCGGCTTCTGGAACCACGTGCCCGCCTACGCGGTGGCCGCCAAGAAGGCGTTCGTCATGAACCGTGTCGGCGACATGGGCATGCTGATCGCCATGATGGCGATGGTCGCGTCCTTCCACTCGGTGTCCTTCTCCGTCGTCTCTTCCCAGGTCGATTCGATCCCCGCGGCGTCCGCGACGGTTATCGGATTTTTCCTGCTGGTTGCCGCCTGTGGTAAGTCCGCGCAGTTCCCGCTGCAGGCGTGGCTGGGCGACGCCATGGCCGGCCCGACCCCCGTCTCCGCGCTCATCCACGCGGCCACGATGGTCACCGCCGGCGTCTACCTGATCGTCCGCTCCGGTGCCGTCTTCATGGCCGCCCCCATCGCGGCGACCGCCGTCGCCATCATCGGCGCGATCACGCTCCTCTTCGGCGCGATCGTCGGTTGCGCGAAGGACGACATGAAGAAGGTCCTCGCCGCCTCCACCATGAGCCAGATCGGCTACATGATGCTGGGCGCAGGCCTGGGCCCCATCGGCTGGGCGTTCTCGATCTTCCACCTCTTCACCCACGGCTTCTTCAAGGCCCTCATGTTCCTCGGCGCCGGTTCCGTCATGCACGGCATGGGCGACCAGGTGAACATGCGTCGCTTCGGTGCCCTGCGCGGCGCCATGAAGGTCACGTGGCTGACGTTCATGATGGGCTGGCTCGCCATCCTCGGTGTTCCGCCGTTCTCCGGCTACTGGTCGAAGGACAAGATCATCGAGGCCGCCTTCAGCGCCGACAGCTTCGGCGCTGCCGCGGCTCCGTGGGCCGGCTGGGTCTACGGCCCCGTCGCGATGATCGGCGCGGGCGTGACCGCGTTCTACATGTCGCGTCTGTTCTTCATGACGTTCCACGGCAAGGCCCGCTGGACCACCGAGGCGGAGGGCGCGCCCGTGCACCCGCACGAGTCCGGCCCGCTCATGACGATCCCGATGATCATCCTCGCCATCGGCGCGGTCGCCCTCGGCGGCGCCCTCTCCGTGGGGAACGCCTTCACCGAGTGGCTCGTCCCCTCGATCGGTCACGTCATGCACGGTGACCCCGTCCTCAACGAGTACGTCATTCAGGGAGCCACCCTCGCCCTGGTCATCCTCGGCGCGTTCATCGCGTGGATGAAGTACGGGCGCGACGAGGTTCCCACCTCCGTCCCCGCAGGCAACGCCCTGACCGAGGCCGCACGGCGCGACCTCTATCAGGACACCGTCAACGAAGCCCTGTTCATGATGCCCGCCAAGGGCCTCGTCACCGTCGCGACAGTCGGCGATGCGAGCGCCATCGATGGTGCGCTGAACGGCCTCGGTGCCGGCTCGCAGCTGCTCGGACGCATCGTCGGCATCACCCAGAACGGCCTCGTGCGCACGTACGCCGCCTACATTCTGGGTGGCGTCATCCTCGCCCTGGCCATCGTCCTCGGATTCAGGCTGTAAGGGGTACACGACAATGGAAAGTGCAATGGTTGCTGCTAACTTCCCGTGGCTGTCCGTCCTCGTGGCCGTTCCGGCTGCGGGTGCGGCCCTCCTCGGCTTCGTCCCGCCCCTGAGGCGCGCCGCCGGGCGCGTCGTCGCCCTGGTGGTCTCGCTCGTCGAGCTCGCGCTCGGCGTGTACGTGGCCGCGTCCGTGTTCGACTGGTCCGCCCCGGCCTCGTACCAGGTGTACGAGTCCCACCTGTGGATCCCCCAGATCGGCATCACCTGGTCCCTTGGCGTCACGTCCCTGGGTCTGGTCATGGTCCTCCTGGCGATCGGACTCGTGCCGCTCGTGCTGATTGCGGGCTGGGACGAGGACGATGCCGCGGACCGCGGTGCCTACCCGGCGCTGGTCCTGGCTCTCCAGTCGTTCATGGTCGTCATCTTCGCGGCCTACGATCTGACGGTCTTCTACTTCGCCTTCGAGGCGATGCTCGTGCCGCTCTACCTCATGATCGGACGCTACG
Source organism: uncultured Actinomyces sp. (assembly GCA_963551745.1). GTDB lineage: Bacteria > Actinomycetota > Actinomycetes > Actinomycetales > Actinomycetaceae > Pauljensenia. The sequence goes on along the minus strand of CAUVIG010000016.1, from coordinate 7,152 downwards.
GCGTCGGTGACGAGGCCGAGCGCCACAGGGCCGCGATGAAGTTCCTGCTGTACTCGCTGTTCGGCGGACTGGTGATGCTCGGTGGCATCCTCTACCTGTGGGCGGTGGGCTCGCGCGCGGCGCAGGACGTGTCGACGTTCTTCCGCATGGACACGCTCGCCCAGATTCTGCCGAGTGCCCCGCTCACCATTCAGATGGTCATCTTCGTGACGTTCATGGTCGCCTTCGCGATCAAGGCCCCCATGGTCCCGGTGCACACCTGGCTGCCCGACACGGCCGCCGTCGCACGCCCCGGCACCTCGGTGCTGCTCGTCGGCGTCCTGGACAAGATCGGCACCTTCGGCATGATCGCCCTGTGCCTGCAACTGACCCCCGGCGCGGCTTCATCCGCCAAGTGGGTCATGTGCGTGCTCGCCGTCATCTCCATCCTGTGGGGTGGCCTGGCAGCCAACGGCCAGAACGACATCATGCGTCTGGTGTCCTACACGTCGGTGTCGCACTTCGGCTTCATGGTCCTGGGTATCTTCATCGGCTCGCAGATCGCTCTCGTCGGTGCCATGTTCTACATGGTCGCCCACGGCGTCTCGATCGCCGCGATGTTCCTGCTCTCCGGCTGGCTCTCGCGCCGCGGTGGCACGCAGGACATGCGTGAGTATGTCGGCATGCAGCGCGTGACTCCGGTTCTCGCGGGCCTGTGGCTCGTGTCCGGCCTCGCGTCCATCGCTCTGCCCGGCCTGTCCGGCTTCGTGCCCGAGTACCTCGTGCTCATGGGTACGTGGACGGTCAGCGGTCCGCTGGCGCTCTTCGCGGTTCTCGGCGTCGTCATCGCCGCCCTCTACGTCCTCATGCCCTACCAGCGCGTCTTCACCGGCGCCCCCGGCAAGGGCAAGGAGGACCTGGCGGACCTGACGGAGCGCGAACGCGGCGTCATGGTGCCGCTTGTGGCCGCGATGCTCATCCTTGGTATCTGGTCGGCGCCTCTCGTGAGCGCCCTGACCCCGGTTGCTTCAGACCTCGACCTGACCAACTCGCAGGTCGGCGCCACCGCTGAAGGGAGCGCACAGTGAACGTTCTACCCATGGCTAACTTCCAGGCCCCCGAGGTTCACTGGGTGAGCCTCGCGCCCATCCTCATCGTGCTGGGCGGCGCGGTCCTCGGTGTCCTCGTCGAGGCCTTCGCCCCGGCCAAGGCGCGCCGTCCCCTCGTGATCGGCCTGTCGATCCTGGCGACCGCCGGCGCGTGCATCATGCTCGCCCTGCGCTGGGCCCCCATCCTGGCCACTCCGGTGACGCTGGGGGAGTACATGGAGGATCCGCTGACGATCGCCGCTCAGTCGGCCCTCGCCATCATCGGCTTCTTCGCCGTCCTCGTGATGGCCGACCGTACCTCCGTTGGTGACGGCGCGTTCGCCGGCCAGCCGTCGGACCGACCGGACTCGGCAGCCGAGGAACTGTCGGAGCGCAAGGGCTACCAGCGTTCCGAGATCTTCCCGCTGACCCTGTTCTCTCTGGGCGGCATGATGATCTTCCCCGCAGCGGATAACTTCGTGACCCTGTTCGTGGCCCTCGAGGTCATGTCGCTGCCCCTGTACATCATGGCTGCCACGGCCCGTCGCCGTCGCCAGCTGTCCTACGAGTCGGCTCTCAAGTACTTCGTGCTCGGCGCATTCTCCTCGGGCTTCCTGCTCATGGGCTCCGCCTTCCTCTTCGGCTTCTCCAACTCGCTGCGCATCTCCGCGCTGGCCGAGGCCATCTCTACCAACACCAACATGGAGTGGATGGTCCTCGTGGGCGTGTTCTGCGTGATGGTGGGTCTGCTGTTCAAGGTGGGCGCTGCTCCCTTCCACGCGTGGACCCCCGACGTCTACACGGGTGCCCCGACCCCGGTCACCGGCTTTATGGCTGCCGCCGTGAAGATCGCGGCCTTCGCTGCGATGATCCGCTTCTACACGGTCGCCGCCGCCTACCTGCAGTGGGACTTCCTGTACATCTTCGCGGCCGTCGCGGTCCTGACGATCCTCGTCGGTACCTTCGCCGGCCTCGTGCAGGATGACGTCAAGCGCATGCTGGCCTACTCGTCGATCGCTCACGCGGGCTTCATCCTGATGGGTATCCTCGCGATCCAGAAGGGCGGCACGGGCCATGTGTTGTTCTACACGCTCGGTTACGGCCTGGCGACGGTCGGCGCCTTCGGTGTGGTCACGCTGGTGCGCGGCCGTGACGCGGACGGTAACGTCCTGGGCGAGGCAACGAGCCTGCGCAAGTGGGCGGGTATCGGCCGCACCAACCCGTGGATCGCGGGCGCCATGCTGGTCTTCCTGCTGTCGTTCGCGGGCATCCCGCTGACGGGCGGTTTCATTGGGAAGTTCGTGATTTTCTCCGACGCGATCAAGGGTGGTATCGGCTGGCTCGCGATCGTGGGCCTCGTGGCTTCGGCGATCACTGCGTTCTACTACTTCCGCCTCGTGCGCCTGATGTTCTTCACCGAGCCCAGTGAAGAGTCCGTCGTGGTGAAGTCGGAGGGCCTGTCCGCTCTGGCGATCATCGTGTGCGCGCTTGGAACGCTCGCCCTGGGCGTCTTCCCGGGTCCCGTGTTGAGTCTGTTCGAAAAGATCGTCATACTGATTCCGTGAGCTCTCAAACACCCGATCTTCATGTTCCCGACCTCGAGTCCCGTATTACCCCGGGGCTTGAGGTCGTCGAGCGTCGTCTCCTCGACGCCGTTTCCTCGTCTCGTGACCTGACGGACGAGCTGACTCGTCATCTCGCGGTCGCGGGCGGCAAGCGGATGCGTCCGCTGCTCACCCTCGTGTGTGCGCAGCTGGGCGAGCCCGAGCGTGCGCTCGACGAGCAAGTCATCACTGCTGCGACGGCGGTCGAGCTCACGCACCTGGCGTCCCTGTACCACGACGATGTCATGGATTCGGCGCCCACGCGTCGCGGGGTGCCCTCGGCTCAGCACCTATGGGGCAATAACCGCGCGATTCTGGCGGGTGACATCCTGTTCGCTCGCGCGTCGCTGCTGGTGGCTTCGCTGGGCCCCGAGATAGTCGCGCACCACGCGCGCACGTTCGAGCGTCTGTGCGAGGGCCAGCTCAACGAGACCTTCGGTCCGACGGACGGCGCCGATCGCGTGGACTTCTACCTGCAGGTCCTGGCGGATAAGACGGGTTCGCTCGTGTCCACGGCCGCGTCCTTCGGCGCGCTCCTGTCGGGTGCCGGCCAGCTGATGGCGGACGTGGTGAGCGACTTTGGTGAGAAGGTGGGCGTGGCCTTCCAGATCGCCGACGACGTGCTCGACCTGGCGTCTTCGGGCGAGCAGTCCGGCAAGACGCCCGGCACCGATCTGCGCGAGGGCGTGGACACGCTGCCCGTCCTCCTCCTGCGTCGCCGCGAGGCGGCTGGCACGATCGACGAGGCCGGCGCGCGCATCCTGCGCGAGCTGACGGGTGACCTGTCCTCGGACGAAGCGCTGGCGTCGGTCGTCGAGCAGCTGCGCAGCCACGACGTCCTTGAGGAGACGCGCGGGCTCGCGCGCACGTGGGCGAACGACGCGGTTGCCGCGCTGGCGCCGCTGCCCATGGGCGAGGCGAAGACCGCGCTGGAGGCGTTCGCGAACCTCATGGTGGATCGCCTGGTCTGATTGCCGATAACGAGGCCGGGGCTCGGCTGGGCGTGACTGCGTCGCTGGCCCCGGCCTCGTCGTATGCACGGGGTGCCCTTGGGGTGTGTGAGGGGTCTCAGCTAAGGTTGCCCTTGGCAACGGGGCGCTAGACTTAGTGCCTAGGTGCGCGCACACGCGCGCGGTCACGAAGAAGGAGATATCGGTTGGCACCGCTCAACGTTGCCGTCATCGGCGCTGGCCCCGCTGGCATTTACGCGTCGGACATTCTGTCCAAGTCGGGGCTCGAGGTGAACATCGACCTGTTTGAGCGTCTTCCCGCGCCTTACGGTCTCGTGCGCTACGGCGTCGCCCCGGATCATCCGCGCATCAAGCAGATCATTGTGGCGCTGTACAAGATCCTGCAGCGCGGCGACATCCGCCTGCTCGGAAACGTCGAGGTCGGCCGTGACGTGACGATTGACGACCTGCGTGACCACTACGACGCGATCATCATTGCGACGGGTGCGGACCGTGATCACCCGCTCGACATTCCGGGCGTGGACCTGCCCGAGTCCTACGGCGCTGCCGACTTCGTGTCCTGGTACGACGGTAACCCGGATTATCCGCGCACGTGGCCGCTGAAGGCCCGCCAGGTGGCGGTCCTGGGCGTCGGCAACGTGGCGCTGGACGTGGCTCGCGTGCTGGCCAAGCACGCCGAGGACATGCTCAAGACGGAGGTGCCGGCGAACGTGGCTGAGACCCTCGCGCAGAACCCGATTACCGACGTGCACGTGTTCGGTCGTCGCGGCCCGGCGCAGGTGAAGTTCACGCCGCTGGAGCTGCGTGAGCTGGGCAAGGTGCCGGACGTGGACGTCATCGTCTCGGAAGAGGACTTCGACTTCGACGAGGGGTCTGAGGAGGTGCTGCGCGCGTCGAACCAGCAGCGTCAGGTCGTCAAGACGCTGACGAGCTACGCGATGGCGGACCCGGAGGAGCACACGGCCTCGCGTCGCATCCACATTCACTTGTTCCAGGCCCCGGTCGAGATCGTCGAGGACGAGAATGGCCACGTGAAGGCTCTGCGCACCGAGCGCACCGCCCTGAATGGCGACGGCAGTGTGTCGGGCACGGGTGTCATCACGACGTGGCCCGTGCAGGCCGTGTACCGCGCGGTGGGTTACTACTCGTCGCCGATCCCGGGCCTGCCCTTCGACGAGAGCGCCGGCGTTGTGCCGAACGTCGAGGGACGTGTCATCGAGGGTGATACCACGAAGGACGAGTCCGCCCCCGTAATCCCGGGCGTGTACGCGACCGGTTGGATCAAGCGAGGTCCCGTCGGCCTCATCGGCTCGACCAAGTCGGACGCCCAGCAGACGATCTCCCACCTCGTGGAAGACGCCTCACAGGGCCGTCTGCACGCGAACAGCGCCGAGGTGGGCCACGAGGCCATGGTGGCGCTCCTGGAGTCCCGTGGCGTTGAGTTCACGACGTGGGAGGGCTGGGAACTCCTGGACGCCTACGAGCAGGCTCTGGGCGAGGACTACGGCGAGCTTCCGGGAGGCCGCGGCACGCGCGAGCGCATCAAGGTCGTCTCGCGTCGCGCCATGACGGATATTTCGCGTGGCGTGCAGGTGGATCCGCAGGAAACGGATCTCATTGGTGAGATGGGTGAGATGGGTGTGCCGACCGCCCCCGAGCGCTTCGATGACTACACGGGTCCGGGCCGCCGCAACTGAGCGTCCCTAAATCTCTCGACGAGGCCGTGGCCGGGTTTTCCGGTCGCGGCCTCGTCGCGTGGGGGAGCGGGGCTGTGGCGGATCTCGCTGTGCATGGTGGCGCAGGGCGCGGGTCCTTGTTTCTCATTGGGGGTTCGGCTGGTTCTCAGCAGCTTCTCAGGTAACCCCCATAGGATCGCCTGTATGGCGCACCGCAACTATCACAATGGTCTGAAGACGACGCTCCTGCTGGGAGGCATGTGGGCGCTGCTGCTCGCTATTGGCGCGCTTATTGCTGCGGGTACGGGGCGTGCCGTGTGGTTGTTTGCGTTTGCGGCGCTGGGGTTGGCGCAGACGGCTTATTCGTATTGGAATTCTGCGACGATTGCGCTGAGGTCCATGGGTGCGTACCGGGTCACTGAGATGCAGCAGCCGCAGCTGTACGCGATCGTTCGTGAGCTGTCTGCGCGCGCACAGCAGCCGATGCCGTCGATTTGGGTGGCGCCGTCCCTGACGCCGAACGCGTTTGCGACCGGCCGTAACCCGAACAACGCGGCGGTGTGCTGCACGGAGGGCATCCTGGCGATTCTCAACGAGCGTGAGCTACGCGGTGTGCTTGGTCACGAGTTGATGCATGTCTATAACCGCGACATCCTGACGACGTCCGTCGCTGCGGCGATGGGTGGGGTCATCGCGTCGATTGCGCAGTTTTTCGTGTTCTTTGGTGGCCGTAACGGACGTGACGGTAGCGGCGGCATGGGGTTTGTGGGCATGCTGGTTCTCAGCTTGCTCGCGCCTTTTGCGTCGATGCTGATCCAGTTCTCGCTGTCGCGTACGCGTGAGTTCGATGCCGATGAGGATGGCGCGATGTTGACGCAGGATCCGCTGGCTCTGGCGTCGGCGCTGCGTAAGCTGGAGATGGCGACGGATCGGCGCCCTATGGAGGATACTCCGCGCACACGCAATGTGGCCGCGATGATGATCGCGAACCCCTTCCGCGGGCAGTCCTTCATGCGCCTGTTTTCGACGCACCCGCCGATGGAGCAGCGCATTGCGCGACTGGAGAAAATCGCGGGCTATTAAGTCTTGTTAGTGCGGGGGTGGGGGGGGCGGAGGACAACGCGCCCCCCCCCCCCCCCCCCCCCGCCGCCCGCGCCCCCCCCCCCACCCCCGCACACGCGTCGATCAGCGGTAGTTCACGAACTGGAGTGCGACGTCCAGCTCCTCGCCCTTGGGGCCTTTGAGGAGTGCGATGACGGCCTGCAGGTCGTCGCGAGACTTGGAGGAAACGCGAAGTTCGTCACCCTGGATCTGTGCCTTGACTCCCTTGGGGCCTTCCTCACGGATGAGCTTCGAGATCTTCTTTGCGGTGTCCTGCGGGATGCCTTCCTTGAGCGGGCATGCGAGCTTGAAGAGCTTGCCGGAGGCCTTGGGCTCGCGGTCCTTGTAGTCGAGAACCTTCAGCGACAGGCCGCGGCGGATCAGCTTGGACTGCAGGACGTCGAGGATTGCCATGACGCGGGAGGCGGAGTTCGCTTCCATGGCGATCGTGTCGCCGCTGAGGGAGATGGCGGCGTCCACGCCCCGGAAGTCGTAGCGGTTGGCGATCTCCTTGGCGGTCTGGTTGACAGCGTTGTCGACCTCCTGGCGGTCGAGCTTGGAGACAACGTCGAAGGAGGAGTCTGCCATAGGTGAACCTTTCGTTGAAATTCAGCCAATCGTCGTTCCGATTGGCGCTCGGGATCATTTTAATGCTATTCTTTCACGGCACCGCGAGAGCGGCGCACGGCAGGTTACCAAAGCGGCCAAATGGATCTGACTGTAAATCAGACGC
>CAUVIG010000015.1:0-20079 GCA_963551745.1 uncultured Actinomyces sp. | reverse complement strand
GTCGTCGTCAGGCTGTTGCGGCGCATCGTCTCGGCCACCACGGCCTCGCCCGGGCGGGTCAGCACATACTTGAACTCCAGCGCTCCGGGCTGGTACTGGCCCTGCTGGGGCACCTCCCAGCCCCAGCGGATCTCGTTACCGTTCGGGGTGGCCGTCAACCCGGTCACGGCCTCGGGCGGGACGGCACCCACGTCGCCCTGATCGGAATTGCTTGACGTCCCTGCGCTCGAGGAGGGGGTCGGCGCGGATCCGCCGCCACCGCCTCCGCCCAGGTGGATGCTGTGCCCTCCGCCGGTGAGCATCGCGACCACCAGGCCGGCCGTCGCCAACACCATCACGAGCGCGAGGACCGGCACCACCCACGCGGGACGCTTCGACTGCCCCTCAACCAACCCGGTTCGGTTCGTCGTCGAGTTGCCGGCCCACGCCTCGTTCGACGAGACCTGGGGGCCATCCGCAAAACTCCCGCGTCGGTTGCGCGTCCGCTCCGCGTCCAGGGCCGCCGAAGACGGGGCGGACAGCGCCGAGGAGGGTGCGCCCGAGGCGGCCACCACGCTCAGCTTCATCTCCGTGACCGGGCGGTGCATATCGCGCTCGACCGTCTGCAGCGCGTAACCGAGAGCTGCCGCCGACCCGAAGCGCTGCTCCGGATCCAGGCTCATCGCGCGGCGCACGATGGCCGTCACAGCGTCGGGCACGCCCGGGCGGTCGATGCGCGACACGCGGCCGCGGGCGACGCGCTGAGCAACCGCGCGAGCCGAGTTGTCCCCGTCCTCCACCTCGAAGGGCGAGCGGCCCATGAGGAGAGTCCACAGGGTCGCGCCCAGGGCCCACACGTCCTGCGTCGGGTGAGCGCGCGCCGTGCCCGCAATCTGCTCGGGCGGCGCCCACATCACCGAGAAGCCGTCGCGGCCACCGCGCGGGTCCGCACCCACCGGCTCAGCCACGCCGAAGTCCGTCAGCACCGGCGACCCGAAGGCGTTGATCATGATGTTGCTGGGCTTGATATCGCGGTGCACGTAGCCCGCGCGATGCAGCATCTCAGCGCCGCCACACATGCGGATCACCATCGACAACGCGCGGTCCGTCGACATCGGAGCCTGGCGCACCTGATCGAGGATATTCGCGACCGGGCAATACTCCATCACCAGGTACGGGCGACCATCCGGCGTGCGCCCCGCGCCGTACAGCTGGGCCACCGCCGGGTGACCCGACACGAGAGCCATCACGTCGGCCTCGCGGGCGATACCGGCCTCGCCGTCCGACCCGCGATCCCTGCGCGCCACCTTGACGGCCACCTCACGGCTGGGCAGCTCCTGACGGCACAGGAACACGTCCGCGAAACCACCCGACCCGAGCGGACGAATCCACTCGTAGCCCGGCAGCGACGGCACCATTCCGACGCGAGCGTCGCTATCCATCAACGTGTCCCCTTCCAACGGCCCATGCGCTTGGCCAGCGAGCGACCGCCCTTGCGAGCAGCGTCAGCCTGGCGGCGGGCGCGACGACGCCAGCGCAGCGACTTCAGCGACAGCGCGTAACGCAGTCGCGCGAACGGCGACACCGAGGCCGCCCACTCGCGACGCAGCTCATCCACGTCGTTCCACGCCTGCTCCGCGTCCTCGGGACGGGCGCCGCCGGCAGCGAAATCCGCGACGTCCGCGCGGCGCGCCACGGTGACGGCCCGGGGAACCGCGCCCGAGAAGAGCGACCAGCCGGGCACGCGCACGTCCGCAGCCGAGCGCTTGCGCGCCTTGCGGGCCTTGGCGGCCCCCTCCTCGTCGCTCTCGGACGTCTTGGGCGTCCACTGCGAGGCCAGCGCCCACGCGACCTCCTGGCGCGTCAGGTGCGGCTCAACGACGAGGCCGGAGTCGATCGCGGTGTCCACGAGCTCATCCCACGAGCCGCGCACCGACTCGGCGGCCTGCGCGCGGCGGCGGCTCTTACGGCGGCGAGACTTCGCCAGGAGCACCGCCAGGACCGGGCCCAGCAGCAGGAGCAGCGACAACGACACCGTGCCGATCACCATCCACGGGATGTGGATGCCGCTCGGGTCGTGCGGGTCCGTCGCCTGGTCGCGGGTCGCGGGCGGGAGCTCGACCGGCTGCTCGGGCGGCTCCGGGGGCTGCAGGACCTGCGGCTTGGGCACGGACTTGGGCTTGTTGACCTGCGTCGTGGGCTGCTGATCGCGCGGCGGAGTCGGGTCGAACGTCGCCCACCCCACGCCGGGGAACTCCACCTCCACCCACGCGTGCATGTCCGAACCCTTCAGGTCGACGCTGCCGGACGTGCCCTCGCGGTAGGCGCCCATGACGACGCGGGCGTTGATGCCCTGCGAGTGCAGCATGAGGGCCATGAGGGTCGCGTACTGCTCGTCGTCGCCCACCAGCGCCTCGGCGCTGATCATGCGCTCAATGCGGTCCTGGGAGGAGCCGGGACGGGAGTTGATCGTGTCATCGTTGGAGTAATAGCCATCCGTGTGCAGGAACTGCTCGATCGCGCGGGCCTTATCCAGGTCCGAGCGCGCGGTCAACGTGTGATCCGCAGCCAGGGTGTCCACGTCCTTCGGGACGTTCGTGTCTCCCCCGGCGTAGCGCGCCGCGTCCACGCTGGCGAACTCCGAGTCCGCGTGTTCGCGGGGCATCGTCGTGCTCAGCGAGTAGCTCAGCTGACCGGTTGGCCCCGTCGTCAGGGCGGTATCCGCCCACAGGTCGTAGTTCAGGCCGTCCTGCTGCTCGGCAGCATTGGGGGCGGAGGGTTCAAAGCGCAGGACAGACACCTGGCCGATCGTGGGCACCCACGGTCCCAGCAGCTGCGAGGTCGACACCGAGGTCTGCACACCCGCCGTGTCGGCGCTGCGGCCCGGGATCGTCGACCCCACGCGGCGGTATCCGGCGGTGCCATCCGCCGTGTTGGAGACGCCCATGCCGAAAGTCGTCCCGTCATACACGTCCATCGCGCCCAGGCGCACGCGCGCCTCCTTGGGCAGGTTGGAGACGCGGATCAGGGATTCGTCCTCAAGGTCCTTGTTGTAGTGGCGGTAGCTAGACAGCGGCGAGGGGTACTGTCGCGCATCCACCGGCGGCTCGACGACGTCGCGTCCGACGACGCGGTCCGAGGCCGTGGGTCCCAGCAGGGACACCGCAGGGATCGCCGCAGCGACCATCACGCCCACCATGAGGGCGCCCATGCCCACGCGCCACCACACGTGCACGATCTGGCGCGAGGAACCGCCCATGGTCGTCGACGCGGAGGTCGTCGCCGCAGAGGTCGTCGACGCGGCCATACCAATGACGATGTCGGCGCCCAATCGGGCGCGTCCGATCGCCGAGGCCCACGCCCACCACACGATGAGTCCCACCCACCAGGCGATGACGAGGAGGGAGGACGGGGAGTGGTTCGACGGTCCCCACACGATCGCGATCACACCGGCGAGGATCAGCGGCACGGATCCCCACATGGGGCGCCCGTAGCGCACCGTCACGACGCCCGCCGCGACCGAACACACGAGGCAGGCCATCCACGGCACCATCGCGGGCCCCACGTAGGAGCCGGCCGGCGGCGTCAGCGTCAGGAGATCCTTCCAGGCCTCGACCGAGCCGACGACGAGCGTCTGGATGGTCCGCGACGTCGGGACCACAACCCAGCGGGTCGTCTCACGCAGCGCGGCAGCGCCACCGAAGAGGAAGTGCGAGGCCACGACCGCCGCGACGATCGACAGCAGGTCCCAGCGCCACTTGGCGGCCGCCCACGCGACCACGAGGCCGACCACGACGCCCGCGAGCGCCGCGATCGCGCCCTGGCCGCCGCCGAAGACGGACTCGAGCATGAGGATCGGACCGGAAAAGAGGACCGCGAGGACGAGCAGGGACCACGCGGGCATGGCGGCGCGGTGGATCGACCCGCCCATGGTGGTTTCCTGGGCGGCGGGGCGGCGGGAGCGACGCGGCGGAGGAGCCGGACGCGAGGCGTTGCGAGCAGGAGTACTCACGCGTTCACCCCCCGCGACACGAGCATCGGCAGATCTTCGAGGGAGGGGCAGTCGATGATGACGCCGCGCGTGATCTTGCGGCGGCGACGGGATCGGCCCGGGACCACGCGGATCACCGACACGACAACGTCGACGGGGGCGATGTTCGCCAGGCGAGCCGCCTCCTCGTCCTCCACGCCGGCGCCGACGACGATCGAGAGCACCGAGATCCCGCCGCGCTCCATGATGCAGCGGCGCACGATACCCGCAAACTCCGAGCGCGTCGACGTCTCCATCTCGGACAGCGCATCCAGCATCGCCATGGGCGAGCCCGTGGGTATCCACTCGTCCGCGGTGTGCATCGACACCGTGCGGGCCTCGCCCGCGCCGGCGAGCGCCAGCGAGGCGGCAACCGACACGGCCGTCTCGAAGGAGCGCCGATCCCACGCGTCCACGCGCGTATCCAACAGCACCATGTGGTGCGAGCGGTGAGTCTCCTCGAACTGGCGCACGATCAGGCGACCAAAGCGCGCCGTCGACGGCCAGTGCACCGCGCGACGGTCGTCGCCCGGCTCGTAGTCGCGCAGCGCGTGGAAGGACACGTCGGAGCTCGTCAGCTTCTCGCTGGCCACACCCTCGACGTCCATCTGCATGCCCGTCGCGTCAAAGGAGAAACGCACCGTCGGCGGGTGCACGTGCACGAGGATCGGATCATCCCACGAACGCACGCGACGCAGCAGGCCCAGCCCGTCCATGCGCACGGTGCGCGCGGGGCCCACGTTGATGACGCCACGGCGCTTCGTCATGACCGAGAAAGACTCGTTCCACGTGCCATTTCCACTGATCGGGGGCACGAGGAACTCGCCACTGCCTCGTCCGATCGTCACCTCCACGAGGGTCGAACCCGAGCGGCGCCCGGACTCGTTGACCACGCGGACGCGACCCACCGCCACCTGGCCGGCGACAATGCGATCGTTCTTCATGCGCAGGGTAACGGACAGCGGGGACGGGGACGCGACCGAGGCTACCGCGACCACGAGGGCCACCAGGCCCATCACGGCCACGATGAAGCCCTCCAGCCAGCCGAAGGCAAGGGCCGCGACGGTGCCCGCGAGCATCGCCACGATCACCGCCCACCCCACCGGGGTCAGCGCGCCAAGCCAGCGGGCGACGCCCTCATAGCCGGGCAGCGCCTGCACGCGGGCGCCCAGAGCGTGCCACGCATGCCTCACAAGTCGACGTAGTTTCTTCACTGGATCACTACTCCGGACGGCATTCGACCAGGTACGAGCCGCGTTGCTTGAAGTCATCCTCACTGTCTGCGAGGGTAATCGCCCGCGTCCAGAACGGGCCCGCGCCATCGATGCGCACCCTCTCCGTACCGCCCGTCTTTTCGTTACGGACCGTGCACATGTGATTACTCGACGAACCCGACCATCCCGGAGCGCTCAGGGTGAACGTGTGGCACGAGGCCGGGGAGAATCCGCTCTCGTCGCCGTGGCAGGTCTCCACCCACTGGGCGCTCACATCGAGCTTCGTGAAGGTCTCGGGGTGGTCACTCATCACCGTCTCGCCCTTATCGTTGACCGCAACGACCGTGGCCCAGTAGCTCGTGCCCTGGGCCAGATCCGAGAAGGTTGCCTCGGTGGCACCACCAGACAAGGGCTTCGTCTCGCCGTTACTCAGCGTCACGCGGATCTGCGTCACAGCGGGGTTAGCCGTCACGGGGTCCCAGCGCACCGTCACGCTCGTCGAGTTGACGCCTGTGAACCACACGTGCACATTCGACGGCGCACCCGTCGGTGTGCCCGTGGCGGACGCGACCGGGGAGACCGCCGGCTGGTTGTTCACGCCGATGCCCGTCTGGCAGAAGTAGTACGTCTTCGGCCCCCAGCCGTCAGCGGGCAGGATGTCGCCGTCGTCGATCCCGCGTCCACTCGCACATGAGTTGGGGTCCGCCGAGTAGCGCAGCGTCAGGTCGGAGGCATCGAATCCTCGGCCCGTCACCACCGACAACCCAGTGACCTTCAGCTGACCGGCCTTCCCGGTGCCCGAGAGGGTCGGGTCCGCAATCGGCGCGGGAGTGGTTGCGATGGACACCGTCGTGTACCCCTTCGCCGACGTGTCACCGTCGGTGTTCGTCAGCTCCACCGACACCTGCTTGTCACGACCGGTCGGCACAAGTGGCACCTGGACGCTCCTAGCACCAGCCGGAGCCGTCACCGGCTTATCGCCCACCATGACATGGGTAGAACCGAAATCAGTTCCGCCGGAACGGCCCGGCGTCCACGAGACCTCGACCGTCGCTAGGTTCGGATCCGTATTATCCGCTCTCACCGCCACCGCCCTCACGTCAGTCGGCTGGTCCGGTGCGCCATGCGGGTGCGCGCCTGTGGCCTCCGACAGCAGCGACGGTTTGTCCGCGTCGTTCTGGGCCTGGACTCTCACCGAGTAGAGGGCACCATTCTTCAATCCAGAGATGAGCAAGTGCCTCTCTGTGCCATAGGCCGTGTACGGGATCGGCTGGCCACCCGATTCCGGATACAGGAACACCGTGTACGTGTGGATCTTAGAGCCCTCGTTGTGCGGCTCTACCCACGTGACATCCAGGGCCCCATCCGAACCCACGACCGTGGGCGCCGCCATCTGCTCGGGTGCCATGTCGATGAGCTCCTTGGCGGAGGCAGCCGACGGGTCGGAGTCCCCGGCCTCGTTCTGCGCGACGACCGTGAACCAGTGGTACTCTCCGATCGCCAGACCCGTGATCTGAGTGCCCGGATCGCGCGTCTTGTAGGTCTTACCGTCGAACTTATCCGTAATCACGTAGCCCGTAATCGTGCCACCGTTGGAGGCACCCGAATCGAAGCGCACGAAGGCCGTGCCCGCGCCCATCGGCGTCACCGAGACGTTCTGGGGCGGTTCAGGGCGGTCGACAACCTGGACGACAACGCGGCCCTGGACCACGCGATCCGGGTCGTTCGTCGCGTCCATGACGCGGTACACGATGGTCATGTTGCCGTGGAAGCCCGCCTTGGGGGTCACCGACAGGACGTTGCCGTTGCCCGAGGCGGTTCCCTGGCCCACGTGCACCGACGCGTCCAGGACCACGAGCGGATCCGGGAACGGGTTCGTCGTGTACTCCGACAGGTTCACATCCACCGTCTGGCCGGCCTTCGCCTTGATGCGAGCCTCCGTCGTCGTCACGAGGGGCTTGGAGGACTTCACGATCGTCACCGGAATGTCGGCGTTGACCGCGCCCGAACCGTCGTCGACGCTGACAGTGATCGCGCCGACCGGCCCCTTGGGCTGGTCCTTCTTGCCCGACACGGTCAGGTTGTAGCCGTCCAGGGACACGGCCACCCCGCCGGGGGCCTTCACCACGCGGTACTCGAAGGAGCCCTTCGCCTGGTCGTCCGGGTCGTCCACCATCTGCGTGAGGTCGACCGTCACGCTCTCTCCCTGGCCCACGAGGATCGGGGTCGGGGTCAGGCGCGGCGGCAGGTTCCTGGCCGGCTGGATCGTGATCGGGATCGTCAGGGTCGAGGACAGGGCCGAGGCATCGTCCGAGGCGCCGTCACGCACCGTGAACGACACCGAGGCCTTGCCCGAGGCCGTGTCGGGCGCGCTCAGCGTAATGTGCGTGGAGTCCTGGAGCGAGGCCGAGTCCAGGCCACCGCTGAACTTCACGGACGAGGCGTCCGTGATGATCGGGGAGCGCGAATTGTCGCGCACCAGCACGTAGTCGCGCATGTCGAGGGTGAGCGTGGAGCCCGCGCGCATCGCCACCGGGATACGCGTCGTGTCCAGGCGCGGAGCCAGCAGGTCGGTGCCCGGAACCGTCACGACCGCGCGCGCGCTCAGGCCGTCGGGGTCCGTCACCGTGTACACAACGAGGCGACGGCGCGCGTCCGGGGAAATCGACAGTTTCTGCCCCGACACGCTCACGCCCGAGGCGTCCGAGGAGACTGTGAGCTCAGCCGTGGTGCCGTCCGGATCCTCGTCGTTGACGAGGACGGCAACGCTCACGGGCTTGGAGTCCGAGGGCAGGTCGGAGACCGGCACGACGTCGTCGCGGGCGATCGGCGCGCGCAGCGGCGCCTCGGCGTCCACCGTCACGGTCAGCTGGCCCTGGGCGCGGCCGCCTCGACCGTCCTCGATCTGGTAGGCAACGACGAACACGCCGTTCGTGGCGGGTGCCTTGACCGTCACCATGTCCTCGGCCACCGTCACGGTCGCCGCCGGATCCGACACGGACACCGTCGACGGATCCGTGTCCACGGTCAGGGCGTCGCCGTCCGCGTCCAGGTCGTTGCTCAGGACGTTGATGCTCACCTCGCGCCCCGGACGCACCGTCACCGAGTCGGGAACGGCCGTCGGGTTGTGGTTCTGCGAGCCCGGAGGAGCGATGCCAACACGCACACGGGCGCGTCCCTGCACGCCGAGGCGGTCCTCGACGATGTAGGAGAACGTGTCCGTGCCGGTCGCATTGTCGGAGGGCGTGTACTCCAGCCACTCCGTGCCCAGCACGACGCTACCCTTGGCCGGCGGCTGGTCGATACCCACCAGGGCGACCGAGTCGCCGTCCGGGTCGATACCCGTCAGCGGCACCGGGATACGCGCCATCTGCCCCTGCACGGCCCACGCGCTGAGCGGCTTGGGCACGGGTGCGCTGTTCGCGGCGGAGGAAGCCACGACCTCGAACGTGACGGTCGACGTCGAGCGGTTGCCCACCGAATCGACGGCCGTGTACGCCACGCGCACCACGCCGGCCTCGGAGCCTGCGGCCAGGCGCACCTGGTTGCCGGTCACGAAGACCGTGCCCAGCTCGGCGCCAGTCATGACCTGCACGTCCGGGTCCAGGCTCAGCGTCAGACCGATCGGCGAGCGGTCGTTCGACAGGACGCTCACCGAGCCGATGTCGTCGGCGCGCACCTTCGCTGTGTCCGGCGTGGTCTCAGGCGGCGTTTCCTCACTCTGCACGTTCGTCGGGATGACGCTGACCTGGGCTGTCGCGGAACCCGCGCCGTTGGAGACCGTGTAGGTAAAGGTCGTCACGTCCGAGAGGCCGCCCGGCGACGTGATGCGCAGCAGGTGGCGCTCGATGAGCGTGACCTCGAGGCCCGAGTTCGCGGGCACGTCAATCGACTGGACGACGAGCACGCCGCCCGACGGATCCGTGTCATTGGCCAGCGGCGCGATCAGCGAGGCACCGCCGCTGGGCAGGACCGCCAGGTCGTCCTCGGCGATCGGCAGGGCGTTCGTGTCGTCGTCGACCACGTCGACGCGGATGACGCCCACGGTCGTTGACGGGCCGTCGGAGACCGTGTAGGTGAACTGGAAGGACCCCGGCACCGAGCCCGTGAACGTCAGCGTGCCGCGCGAGAGGTCAGCGGAGACCGAGGTGCCCGCCGGGGCCGTGCCCGCCGCCACGAGGGACAGGGCGTCGCCGTTGGGATCCGTGTCGTTGGCGATCGGGTCGATCGTCAGCGGCTCAGCCACGCGCGCCACGTAGAAGTCGGCGCGCGCCACCGGCGGCACGTTGCCCGTCTCCTGGACGCTCACCTTCAGCTCGCCGGTGGTCTCGGCATGGCCGTCCGACAGGGTCACGGCGATCGCCTTGACGCCAGCGCCCGAGCCCAAGTCGCGGATCTGGACCGTGCCATCCTCGGAGAACTGCACGGCCATGCCCTCGGGGGCCGTCGCCGACTTGAGGTAGAACTGGTCACCGTCCGGGTCGATCCAGTCCGACAGGAGGTTGTACTCGACCTGCGCGTTCGCACCCACCTTGATGACCGGATGCTTGAGCTGGCGCGGGCCCTCGTTCTGGCTCCACGGGTGGATCGTCAGCGTCACGGTCGCCGTCGCGCCCGCGAGGCCATCCGAGGCCTCGTACGTGAAAGACGTCGATCCGCTCGTCATGTTCTCGGGGACGTCCGTGATCTGCAGGGCACGGCCGCCCCTCGTGCGCACGATCGAGCCGAACTCGGGGTTGGTGACCGCGCGCGCCGTCAGCACGTCGCCGTCGTCGTCGGAGTCATTGTCGAGGACGGGCAGCAGCGTCGAGCGGCCCGGGCGGATACCGAACTCGTCATCCACGGCCTCGGGCGGCGTGTTCTTATCCTTGTGCTCCGGCTCGGAGACCTGCTCGCGCTCGTCGGGGGTCGGAGTGTCCTCTTCCTCCTTCTCCTCGGTGGGGATCTGGTCCCAGTTGCTGACCACGACCATGTTCTTGTCGGGCAGCCACAGCGTGCCCGTCGAAACGTCGTTGAGGACGATGCGCGTGCGGTTCGTGCGGAACACGGCAGAGGAGGCCTCGGCCAGGCTCGAGACCGTCAGTGCCTGGTTGCGCGTGGAGTCCGTGCAGGTGCGCACGAACGCGCCCGAGCCCGCCCAGGCGCCGTAGGAGCAGCCGCGGTGGAAGACGGGGGCCGCAGGGGTACCCTTCTGGCCGCTCTCCGAGGCCTCCTGGCGCTCGATCGCCTTGCCGTTCAGGGGCACGGACACCAGCTGGTCGCCGGTCGCGAGGAGGACCGAGGCGGCCTCGTCTCCGGGGGCCTGAAGGACGGCACCGCTCACGTGCTCCTCGGACAGGTCGCGCACCTTGCCGCCGGGCAGGACGAGCTTGTTGCCGGTCTGGTCGTAGACGACCGGCTTGTCGCCGACCGCGGTGATCGTCGGGGTCCCGGCAGGCGTAAAGTCTTTGATGTCCGTGGTTTTCGCGCGCCAGGCCTGGCCCTCACTCGTCAGGGTGACGAGCTTGGAGGACCCGGGAGAGTATGCAAAGACCGTGCCCGAGTTCGACACCGTCACGATGCCGTCGCTCAGGTCGTTGGCAACCGCGTCCTCGCGCAGGAGCGACATGGTGGCAGGCTCGTTGGCGCTGCCGACCCACAGGAGGCCCTCGTTGGGGTCGAGGACCGCCAGGACGGAGCCACCCTGAACCTGGATCGCATTGTCGGGCAGGGTGACGGACTGGCCGAGGGAGAAGGAGGTCGGACGCACCGGGGTGACCGTGCGACCCACGGTCTCACCCAGCGTCACGTCGCTACCCGCCTGGCCGATGTCGAAGGACGCGGACTTCACCGAAACCGTGCCGTCCAGCATGAGCGCGTCGTAGTTGAGGTGTCCGAGGAGCTTGCGGTCCTGGTTCGTCACCCAAATACCGCCGTCGTCGACGCTCACCTGGGTAACCTCGACGCCCCGATATACGACCGCGAGCACGCACAGCATCGCGGACACCAATAGGACGGAGAGTGCGGGTATCCGCTTCGACCAGGTATTTCGCGATCGACGCGCCTTGTTCATGTGGCTTTCCTCAGTCTCAATGTGCGCACTGTGTGGGGCGTTGTCTATATCCGCACAGGGTATGGGCAACCATCCCAAGGATACACACCGGCCAACCCTATGGATAAACCCCGAAGAGAACAACAGGTACCAAGGAATCTGCGACCTGTTGAACGGGGGTTCTTGCGGCGATGAATGGCCATTCTGCACACGCGAGAACCTGACCACAGTCGCGCATTTGGGCTATCGCTCCTCTTCGACGAGGCCGGGGCTCCCCCGGTCCGCTCTCCGGGCGTCGCTGTCACGAAGCCCCCGGGCGCGGGAACCGCAGATGAGGGCGGGTCGGGTTACGGTGAGTGCATGGCGAAAGAGAAGATCACCTACCGCTGCTCCGAGTGCGGGTGGACCTCCCCCAAGTGGGTGGGCCAGTGCCGCGAGTGCGGGGCGGGGGGCACCGTCGACCAGGCCGGCGAGGTCTCGGGCGGACCGCGCGCGGCCGCGACTCCCCCGCGTCGCCCCGCCCGCCCGATCGGCGAGGTGGACGGCGAGCGGGCCTCGTCGCGATCGACGGGCGTGGGTGAGCTGGACCGGGTCCTCGGCGGCGGCATCGTCCCCGGCGCGGTGATCCTCCTGGCGGGCGAACCCGGCGTGGGTAAGTCGACGCTGCTGCTCGACGTGGCCGCAAAGGCCGCGCGCACGGCGGCGGCGAGCGGGCGCGGCCCCGTCCTCTACGTGACGGGCGAGGAGTCGGCGGCCCAGGTGCGCGGGCGCGCGGAACGCATCGGCGCGCTCGAACCGAACCTCTTGATCGCGGATGAAACGGAGCTCGGAGTCGTCCTCGGGCACGTCGAGGCCTCGCGCCCCTCCCTGCTCATCGTTGACTCCGTGCAGACCATCTCCTCCGCCCAGGTCGAGGGCGGGGCGGGCGGCGTCGCGCAGGTGCGCGCGGTCGCGGCCTCGCTGATCCGGGTCGCCAAGGAGTCCGACCTGCCCACTCTGCTCGTCGGCCACGTGACGAAGGACGGCGGCATCGCCGGTCCGCGCGTGCTCGAGCACCTCGTGGACGTCGTCTGCCAGTTCGAGGGCGACCGTCATTCGCGCCTGCGCCTGCTGCGCGCGGTAAAGAACCGCTACGGTCCCACCGACGAGGTCGGCTGCTTCGAGCTGACGGACTCGGGGATCTACGGCCTCGCCGATCCCTCCGGCCTGTTTCTGTCGCGCACGACGCGCGGCGTGCCCGGCACGTGCGCGGCAGTTTCGCTGGAGGGGCGCCGCCCGCTGCCCACGGAAATCCAGTCCCTCGTCGCCCCCTCGTCGGGTGGCTCGCCGCGGCGCACCACGTCGGGCGTGGACCACGCGCGCGTGGCCATGATCCTCGCGGTCCTGCAGGCCCGCATCGGCGCGGACACATCGGGGGCGGACGTCTACGTCTCCACGGTCGGCGGCGCACGCACGGTCGAGCCCGCCATCGACCTGGCGATGGCCATCTCCATCGTATCCTCACTCAAGGGCGTTCCTCCGCGCCCAGACCTCGTCGCGGTCGGCGAGATCTCGCTGACGGGCGAGGTGCGCGCCTGCACGGGCACCCAGCGCCGCCTCGCGGAGGCCGCGCGCCTGGGCTTCTCCTCGGCGATCGTGCCCGCCCAGGGCAGCGAGGACCTGTCCGGAGTCGACGGCATCACCGTGTTTACTGTGTCGGATCTGGCGACGGCTATTCGTGTCGCTTTCCCGGCGGACTCGCAATAATAGGAATCACACCGACTGTTCTGGGAGGGAATCACATTGACGTCCGATGCAGCGATCCTTCGTGACGCACTGCGCGCAGTCGCGCCCGGCACGCCTCTGCGAGAGGGACTGGAACGAATACAGCGCTCCCACACGGGTGCTCTCATCGTCCTGGGGTACACCCCGGAGGTGCAGGCCATGTGCTCGGGCGGCTTCGACCTCGACGTTGCTTTCACGGCCGCGCGCCTGCGCGAGCTGTGCAAGATGGACGGCGCGGTCATCATCGATCCCGACCAGTGGCGCATCCGCAAGGCGAACGTGCAGCTCTTCCCGGACCCGACGATCCCCACGGACGAATCGGGTATGCGTCACCGCACCGCGCAGCGCACCGCCCGCCAGACACACCTGCCGGTCCTGTCCCTGTCCGCGTCCATGCGCATGATCTCCATCTACGTGGGGTCCGAGCACCGCCTGGTGGAGGAGCCCGAGGCTCTGCTCTCGCGCGCGAACCTGGCCGTCGACACGCTCGACCGCTACAGCCAGCGCCTCGACGAGGTCCTGCAGACCCTCACGATCCTGGAAATGCGCGACAGCGCGACCGTGCGCGACGTCGCCACCGTCATGCAGCGCATGGAGATGATCCGACGCATCACCTCCGAGATCACGGAGTACCTCGAGGAGCTGGGATCGGAGGGCCGCCTGCTGGCCCTGCAGGTCGAGGACCTCGTGCGCGGCTCCGCGTCCGAGCGCGCCCTCGTCATGCGCGACTACATCGCGAACCCGGACGACCTGGCCCGCGTCGAGGCCGAGCTGTCTTCGCTCGGCTCGGAGCGGATCGTGGACCTCACCGCGATTTCGAACATCCTGGGCCTGGACGTCTACGGGGTCGCGGACCTGGATCGCGAAATCACGCCGCGCGGCGTACGCGCCCTGTCCCTGGTGCCGCACCTGTCGTGGAGCGCCATCAAGGTCGTGTCCGCGCACTTCAACTCGCTGCCGCAGCTACGCGCGGCCACCGTTTCAGACCTGGAGGAGCTCGAGGGGATCGGCCCCTACCTGGCGAAGCTCATCACGGGGAACCTGGCCCATCAGGCTCAGGCGGTGAGCGCCGGCATCGTCGGCTGGTAGCCGCTCGTCGGCCACTGGTCCCTAGCGGCCCGACTGCGCGCCGGACTGAGCGCCCGACTGCGCTCCCGACTGGGGCGCGGGGGTGGGCGCAGGCGTCACGTCGACGACGGTCGACCCAACTTCGCGCGTCCCCATCGTGACGGCCACCTTGTAGGTGCCGACCGCAGCCGCGCTCGCGCCACCCGCGGGAGCCGTGCAGCCATTCGTGTACACGTATCCATCCCAGCGCAGCGCGCCGGACCAGGTGCCGCCCGGGCGCAGCAGCAGCGTCGTGGAGGACTGCTGGCTGTCGGCGCAGCGCGAGGAGTCGTAGACCTGGTGGTCACCGGTCGTCACCGCCAGGTTGAAGCGCGTCAGCGACGTCGAGCACGCGACCGATCCTCGGTTTTCGAGCGTGAGCGTCACGGGTACCGCGGAACCAGAAGCCGCGGAGCTCGCCTTTGCGGTGGCCGTGATGTCACGGTCCAGGCAGGCGGGAATGTCGATCGTGGTACCGTCGGTGAGCAGGCCGTCGGCGGTGGCCTCCTGGCCTCCCTTGAGCGCGTATCCGGAGGCGTCGACGGCCCCGGACTGGACGACGGACTGCGGAGCCGACTGGGGCGCAGGATCGGCACTAAAGGCTCCCGCAATGGCGCGCACGGCGGCGACGATGCCCCACACGAGGAGCACGAGGATGAGAATCAGTCCCAGGCCGGTGATGATGCGCCGGGGCCATAGGTTCACGGGCGGACGTCCACCGCCCGACGAAGCCTTCTTGGGTCGACGCGCGCCTGCCGCGCTCCCCCGCTTGGCCTCAGGCGCTCCGGCGGAAGACGCCGAGCGCGTCGAAGCTCCCCGACCGCCCATTGCGGCTCGGGAGGCGCGGTCGCCTGCGCGTCCGGATGCGGACGCGGAGCGACGGGTTGAGGGTCGCCTGGGGGAATTCTTACGCTGGTCAGCCACGCGTCCACGATACCGGCCCACGACATCGGGGCGCGACTAACGCTCGGGGCGGGCTCACTTTCGCGCGCGAGAGGACTCCCACACGAGGAGCTTAAGCGGCGGTCCTGCAATTGTGCGAGCTCGACGATCCATCGTCGTCGGGGTTGATCACACACCAGCGTTCAACGACGAGTGCGACGACGACCCAGACGAGGCCGACCAGGCCGCTGAGGCCCGACGCGATTGCATTGGCGACCATCGCCGAGGCCTCGAGCTGCGTGAGGGACACGATCATGACGCCGATGAGGACGCCTGCGAGCGTACTTCCGACGATCGCGCTGGCCCTGGCGAACACGGCGACGCGCATCGCGCCGATCGCGTCGATCCACGTGTCTTTATTCGCGCGCAGTCGGCGCACGGCCAGGCCAGACCAGATGAGGAGCGCGGTCGCGACCGCGAAGACGACGGCCGGGCCGGGCGTGACGATCAGGGGGGTGCCTCCCGCGCGCATGTGCGCGAAGAAGCCGAGGAAGCTGAGAAGGGCACAGACGAAGCCGACCAGCGTCACCCAGGTGATCGACAGGGGTTTCATTTAATGCCTCTTGACAATGGGGATCGCGCCCGTCATCGTGGGCCGCACGACGACACGACGCAGGATGCCGGTCTGAGTGGCCTCGTCCTCGGGGATGGGGCCGACAGGGGTGTTGTCGGGCAGCCCGGGGGCGAGGATAGTGGAGCGTCCGTCGGCGTGCACGGTGGCCTTGGGAGCCTCGTCGTCGTGGCCCAGGCCGGAGCGGTCGTCGACGACGCGCACGTCGTGGGAGGCGCCCACGGAGAAGTTCCAGTCGGGCAGCGCGATCTTGGAGCGGGGCTCTTCGCGCTTGGACTCGAACACGGGGGCCCAGCGGGGCTTTTCGGTCCCGCTCGGCTTGTAGGTACCGGTGCCGATCTTGCGGGTCATGCGACCTGCCGGGGAGTCTGCGGGCACGGAGGACACGGGGTGCCAGGACGGGCGTGACGAGGCCTTGGCTTTGTCCGCGCGGCGGCGGCGCTGACGGTGGGGCGGGCCGGGCACCGCCGGTGCGGTCGCGACCTCGTCCGCGGGGGTCTCGCCCTGCGGCGCTGCGCCCAGCGGGGCTGTGTCTGCTTCGTCAGCCTGGGAGGCGGTCTGCGCTGCCGGGGCTCCGGCCTCGGGCACGTCGACGTCGCGCGACGCGGGCACGCTGGCCTCGGGCACGCTGGCCTCGGGTTCGCCGGCGCTCGTGGCCTCGCCCGAATCCCGGACGGCGGACAGGCGACTCCAGATGCTGGCGCGAGGGGCGGGGGTTTCCTCGGCGGAGACGGGGGCGGCCTCGGGCTCCTCGGCCTGCGCCGGGGCAGGCTCGGAGGCTTCGGGCTCCTCGACGTCGTCGCCGGAGTCCTCGACGACCGTGTGGGCGGCGAGAATCTCCACCGGCTCGGCGGACTCACCCGGGCAGGTGACGAGGTCGCTGACCTGGCTGATCTCACCGGTCAGGGCTTCGATGAGCTCGCGCATGTCGGCGCTGGCCTGCTCGGCGCGCTGGGCAAGGAGCTGGTCGGAGTCGGCCATGACGGCCGCGGGGTCCTCCAGCCAGTCGTCGACAGCGTCGATGATGCCCTCGCGGTCGGGGGTGTCGGCCAGCAGGTCGGACACGCGGCCCACACCCTCGAGGACGGCGTCCGGGTCGCACAGGAGCCAGGGCGCCAGGACGAAGGCGCGTTCCTTGGCGCGCGGGTGCGGCAGGGTGAGGACCGGGTCAGAGGAGGCCAGGCCCTCGATCTGGATGATGTCAATGTCGACGGTGCGCGCGCCCCAACGCTCGTGGCGCTCGCGTCCGAGCTCGCGCTCGATGCGGCTGGTCTGGGCGAACAGCTCATCGGGGCTCGCGATCGCGGAACCGACGACGACGGCGTTCCAGTAGTCGGTCTGGGGGGCTTGGCCGGGGGCCAGCACGGGCTTGGTGCGCATGATCGGCGAGACGTCGTCGATCTGGAAGCCCTCCATGTAGGACAGGGCCTCGACCGTGTGCATGAGCGTGACGGGCACATCCCCGAGGTTGCCGCCGATCGCCAGGACGACTCGGCGCGAGCGCAGGTGTGCGGGGCGCGTCGCGTCGTGGGCGGGCGCTGCGTGGGCGGCCCGCACGTCGCGGCGCGTCGGCAGGGCGCCGCTCTGCTCCTGCTCGGCGGGGCTGGGGGCCTGGGCGCGGCCGTAGGCCTCGATCTCGCCGGTGAGGACGGAGCCGTCCTCGGCCTCGTAAATGCCCTTGAGGGACAGCGACAGGGGCATCGCGTCCATCTGGCCCGCTCGCACGGTCACGGACACGTCCGCGAAGGGGTGGTCGATGGGGGCCTCGGGCTTGTGGACAGTGACCTCGGTGCCGACGACGCCCTCGTGGCTCATGACGCGCAAGGCGATGGTTTCGGCGAGGGTCTCGATGAGGTCGACGGCGGTGCCGGTGAGGACGGCCATGGCCTCGTCGGCGATGTCCGCGTATGAGACGGTGGCTGCGATATCGTCGCCGGTACCGGCAGTCTCGACCCACATGACGATGTCGGTGCTGAAGCGCTGGTTGCGGTCGCGCTCGAAGTCGTAGACGCCGTGGTTGGCCAGCGCCCCGAGTCCTTTCAGGGCGATGATGACGCGTCGGTTAGTCAACGTCGTTCTCCTTTCGGGCGATGGCCGCCACGGTGCCTGCTACGTCGTGGACCCGCACGGCCCACGCGCCAGCTGCCGCGCAGTAGGCCGCGATGTCCGCGCTGTTCGCGTCCACGTCGTCCTCGAGGGCCTTGACGAAACGCTTGCGAGACGCACCGACGAGGACGGGGTATCCGCCCTGCAGGAAGCGCGGCAGTTCGCGCAGGATCTGCCAGCACTGGTCGCCCGTCAGCGAAAAGCCGAGGCCCGGGTCGACTACAATTTTATCAGCTGTCACACCAGCATCAATAGCGTCTTGAACCTGGGACCCCACGCGCTCCATCAGCGTGCCCACAAGGTCCTCCCCGTAGTCAAAGTGCTCCCCTGGCATGCCCGGCAGCGCGCGGTAGTGCTGGACGACGTACGCGCAGCCCGACTGCGCGACCGCCGCGTTCATCTCGGGATCCCAGCGCCCGCCGCTCACGTCGTTGATGATCGCCGCACCCGCGCGCGCGGCCTCGAGGGCCGTCGACGCGTGCAGCGTATCGACCGACACGATGACGCCGTCGGTGGCCAGGGACTCGACGATGACGCAGATGCGCGCCCACTCCTCGTCCGCGCTGATACGCGTCGAGTTCGGGCGGGTCGACTCCCCGCCCACGTCGATGAGGTCCGCCCCGGCGGCCACCATCTCGCGCGCGTGGCGCAGCGCGGCCAGGGCGTCCGTGTAACGCCCCCCGTCCGAGAAAGAATCGGGGGTCACGTTGAGGATGCCCATGATCGCCGTCCGACCGACAGGCAGGCTCAGGCCACCGGGCAGCGCCAGGGACGGGACCGGAGACGAGGCCGGGGCGGCGGGCAGGGGCAGGGCACTCACGTCATCGGCTCCCGGACAGGACGAGGGCCATCATCTCGGCGCGGGTCGCGCCGTCACTCATGATGCCGCGCAGCGCGCTGGTCACGGTCGATGAGCCCGGCTTGGAGATGCCGCGCATCGACATGCACATGTGCTCGGCCTCGATAACGACAATGACACCCTGGGGGTTCAGGATCTCGTCGATCGCGTCCGCGACCTGAGCGGTCAGGCGCTCCTGGACCTGGGGGCGGCGCGCGTAGCCTTCGACCACGCGCGCCAGCTTGGACAGGCCCGTGACGACGCCGCCGCGCGGAATATAACCCACGTGGGCGCGGCCATAGAAGGGGAGCAGGTGGTGCTCACACACCGAGAAGAAGGTGATGTCGCGGACCAGGACCAGCTCGTCGGTGCCCGCGTGGAACTGGGTGCGCAGGTGCTCGCGCGGGTCCTCGGTCAGGCCCTTGCACATCTCGCGCCACGCGCGCGCCATGCGGTCGGGGGTGCCGACCAGGCCCTCACGCTCGGGGTCCTCACCGATTGCGACGAGTAGGTCGCGCGATGCTTTCTCGACGCCAGCGGGATCGTAGGTCATACCTGCTCCTCTTCCACGCCCGAGGCATCGGTGACGTCGGTCGGCGACACCTCGATGCTCTCTTCCATGGCGGGCTTGTATGCGTCCTCGGACTTGATGCCCACGGGGTTGCCCAGGAGGGCGCCCGGAACCGCAGCGTCGGATTGGTAGTTCCACACGGAGCGCTCGGGTGCCTTCACAACGTCCTTGAAAATCTGGGCGAGCTGCGCCTCGTCGAGGGTCTCCTCCTCGAGCAGGCGAGAGGCCAGGGTGTCCAGAACGCCGCGGTTTTCCGAGAGGATCCGCCACGCCTCGCGCATCGCGTTGTCGAGCAGGCGACGCACCTCCTCGTCGATGATCGCGGCCGTCTCGTCGGAGAAGGAGCGCGGACCCTCGCCGCTGCCGTGCCCGAAGGCCTCGGTGTCGGCGTCGCCCAGCTTGACCATGCCGATGCGGTCGCTCATGCCGTAGTCGGTGACCATCGCGCGGGCCGTCTTCGTGGCCTGCTGGATGTCGTTGGCGGGGCCGGTCGACGGGTCGCGGAAGACGATCTCCTCGGCGACGCGGCCACCCATGCCGTAGACCAGATCGTCGAGGAGCTGGTTACGCGTCTTGTTGAAGCGGTCCTCGGTGGGCATGACCATCGTGTAACCCAGCGCGCGGCCGCGCGGCAGGATCGTCACCTTCGTCACCGGGTCCGTGTAGTGCAGGGCGGCGGCGGCCAGGGCGTGGCCGGCCTCGTGGTAGGCGGTCACGGCCTTGTCGTGGTCGTTCATGACGCGGGTGCGCTTCTGCGGACCCGCGATCACGCGGTCGATGGCCTCGTCGATGGCGCGCTCATCGATGAACTGCATATCGGAGCGGGCGGTGAGCAGCGCGGCCTCGTTGAGGACGTTCGCCAGGTCGGCGCCCGTGAAGCCGGGCGTGCGCTTGGCGATCTGTCGCAGGTCGACCTGCTCGGTCAG
>CAUVIG010000014.1:0-20396 GCA_963551745.1 uncultured Actinomyces sp. | reverse complement strand
GACATGAGGCTCCGACACGCCGGCGACACACCCCCGGAAGGCTTCGTGTAGTGCACAACCCCCACCGCCGCCGGTGCGGCGAGCGCCGGAGGAACCACGGCCTGGCTGCGGCGCTGGAGAGATCGGAAGGCGGGGCTGCGGGGCACGTGGGCAGCGGTGCGCCGTGGGGTGGCGGGGTGTGGGCGGATAACGAGTCGACGCGCCGAGCCAAAGGCTTGCGGCGCGGACGGCTCGCGGGCCGCCTACGGGCGCACCAAGCAGCCCAGCCCCACGGCCGGGCCCGGCGCCCGGAAAACCCCCGGGTCCACAAGCAACAACCAGCACCACACAGCAACACGCAGTGCCCTACAACCCTTCCTCTATGACTCAGTCAAACATTGAATTTGTATCGTTGGAATCGCAATGTTTGTGGGGTGTCTCGAAAATTGATCGCGATAAATGACGTGCGACATTTGGCTGGAGGTGGTGTCGTCGCCGCCCATGGGGGTCGCTGCCCACGGGTGTCGCAGCCAGGATCGCCCGCGGGCGCCGCGTCTGGGTGCTGCAGGTGAGATGGGCCGGTGGTCTGAAACCATCGTCGCCTTTGCTCGCTTGTGCCTGTGTGGGATTGAAACCGTGATCGCCTGTGCTTGCTGGTGTCTGTGTGGGATTGAAACCGCCGTCGCCTTTGCGGGTGAGAATGGGGCGTTTTTGGTGCAGTTTGTGGGTGCAGTGGTGATGCTGGTTTCAGTGGTTCCGTGTTGGGGGCGAGCAGAGGCGTCGTCGGTTTCAATGTCGCCTTTTCTGCGTCCTGTGTGCGAAATTTGTGCCCTGCTTGGCCTGGTGTGGGTGCGAGCGCGAAATAGTTCGCCCTGCAAGCCCAAAACGGGCGAAAAACGCAGTGTTTAGGCGTGCTGGGCGAGTTATTTCGCGGACCAGCAGTCGTTGGATCCTGCCGGGCGCGGCATGCTTGCCCCGTGGGACTGGCAGCTGGGTACTTCTACCGGCACCCCCGCTGATGCACGGCTAAACCCCATGGGTGGCATGGTGGGCAGCCTGCCCGTACAGTCACCTATTGGGTGAACGCGCGCAGGATGTGTTCACAGAAGCGGGGTCTGATGGGCTCGCAGGCCTCCCGCCGCCTTCCAGATCCCCAGTGATACGACGGAGGCGGGACCCCGAAGGATCCCGCCTCTCGTTGCGTGCGGTGGCCGGGCAGTTAGTGCCCGGGTCTCAGCTCAGAAACAACGGCCGCGTATGCGTCAGCGCGAACGCTCAGTTCTTCCACCAGCCCTTGACGGTGTCGACCGCGTGGGCGCCCAGGTCGGCCAGAGCGGAGTGGGCGTTGACCAGGCCGGAGGACAGGCGGGCGGCCTGGAAGCGGGAGGCGACGTTCTCCCAGTTCACCAGGTTCCACCAGGCCGTGACGTAGTCGGCCTTGACGTTGACGTAATCCAGGTAGAAGGCGTGCTCCCACATGTCGATCATGAGCAGCGGCACGGTCGCGACCGGGATGTTGCCCTGCTGGTCGGTCATCTGGTAGGTCACGAGGCGCTTGCCGACGGTGTCCCACGCGAGGACGGCCCAGCCGGAGCCCTGCAGGCCCAGAGCGGCGGCGGCGAACTGAGCCTGGAAGGACTCGAAGGAGCCGAAGAACTCGTCGATGGCGGCGCCGAGCTCGCCCTCGGGACGCGAGGCGCCCTCGCCGGTCATGTTGGTCCAGAAGATGGAGTGGTTGGTGTGACCGCCCAGGTTGAAGGCCAGGTTCTTCTCCCACAGGTTGATCGCGGCGAAGTCACCGGACTCGCGGGCGGCGGCCAGCTTCTCGAGGGCGGCGTTCGCGCCGGCCACGTAGTTGGCGTGGTGCTTGGAGTGGTGCAGCTCCATGATGCGGCCGGAAATGTGGGGCTCGAGAGCGGCGTAATCGTAGGGAAGTTCGGGCAGGGTGTAGACGGTCATGATGCTCCTCCTGGGCGTCGTTGTCATTATTCCGTTGACTCCAGGGTAGTACTTAAGTCCCGCCTTGCGTAGGGGTTATGTGTCACCTTTCGCGCAGTGCGATCAGCGACGAGGCCGGGGCTGGTCCTCGCGACCACGCCCCGGCCTCGTGAAACGACAGACGATCAGGCCTTCGTGCGCGCCCGACGCGCGAGAGTGGAAGTACCGACGACGATCCACGCGATGACGGCACCCAGGACGACACCGAAGATGCCGGATAGGAGGGTCTCGACCAGCCAGGTGACGAAGCCGCCGGCTGACGCGACCGCGTGCTCGGTGACCTCGAGGATGTGATGGAAAACGGGGACGTCGACCTCGGCGAGGTTCTCGATGACCAGGTGGCCGCCGACCCACAGCATCGCGACCGTGCCGACGATGCCGATCACGTTGAAGACGTGCGGCATGACGCGCACGATCGTGCGGCCGATGTTGTCGACGGGGCCGGGGCGGTTGTCCTCGGGCTTGATGGCGTCCTTGGCCAGGTGGAGGCCGAAATCGTCGGCCTTGACCAGCAGAGCGACGAGGCCGTACACGAAGAACGTCATGAAGAACGCGACCGCGACGAGGACGGCGACGCGCATGATGCCGCTTTCGTTGGACAGGCCCGCCATGGAGACGAGCATGATCTCGGCGCTGAGGATCAGGTCGGTGCGGGTCGCCGAAGCGACGATGCCCTTCTCGAGCTCCTCGGCGCTGGTCGCGCCGGCCTCCTCGTGGTCCTCGTGGTGGCCGGGCAGCCAGCCGAGCTTCTCGAGAACCTTCTCCCCGCCCTCGAAGCACAGGTACGCGCCGCCCACGATCAGAAGGAATGGCAGAACCTGCGGGGCCAGCCACGTCAGTAGCAGTGCGATCGGCAGGATGATGAACAGCTTGTTAATGAGGGAGCCGCGCGCGATCTTGCCGATGATGGGCAGCTCGCGCGCCGGACTCAGGCCCGACACGTACTGGGGCGTTACCGCGGTGTCGTCGATGACGACGCCCACCGCCTTCGAGGAGGCCTTGACAGCGCCTGCCGCGACGTCGTCAATCGACGAGGCCGTGACCTTCGCGAGGGTCGCGATATCGTCGAGCAGTGCGACAAGTCCACCGGACATGGGGTTTCCTCCTCTGAGCCTGACGTGAGGCTTCTGGTTGGGTACCCGCGCATTGTACGCGTGGGGATAGGCTTGAGTCATGACGACTTCCGTACCCGTTCCCGCCCTCGACCGCGACCTGATCGGGCGCCTGCGCGCCGACGTGATCGCCTCAACGTGGACCGTTGAGAACCTCCAGACCCTGATCAGCGAGGGCGCGCTGTCCGCGCTCATGCGTGACTCGCGACTGCCCGCCCTCGTCGAGCTCGCGGGCGCGACCGACCCCGCCGCCGTCCTCACGCGCTTCTTCATCCTGGGCCTGCCCGAGCGCGCCTCGGCCCTGAACGAGGCACTACCAACACTGGGCGCACGCGGGCTGGAGTCCCTCGGCCTCGCGGCCACTATTGACGAGGCCGAGGCTGCCTCCGCACTCGTCATGCCCTGCGCGCACGGTGCTCCCAAGCGTGAACCCAAGGAGGAGCGTGAGGAGGTCTCGTCCCCGAAGGCCCCGAGCCTGCCGACGATGCGTGACCCCGACGAGGAGACTCCCGAGCCCGAGGTCGAGGCAAACCCGTGGCTGTGCGCCCTCTTCGACCTGCGACCACACGCGGCCTCGCTGCCGGACGGCGACCACGAGTGGTGGGTGGCCTCGGACCTGGCGGAGGTGCAGACCGGCAAGCCGCTGTCGGATGACCACGTGCTCGGCATTGGCGGCGCGACCCTGACGCTGCTGGAGATGACGGTGCGCGAGCAGGTTGATTCGGCCCTCGACGTGGGTTGCGGCTGCGGCATTCAGGCTCTCTACCTGGCCACGCACGCCGACCGCGTGGTGGCGACCGACCTGTCGTCGCGTGCGTGCGCGCTCACCCAGTTCAACGCGGCCCTCAACGAGACCGTCATCGACGTGCGCGAGGGTTCCCTCTTCGAGCCCGTCGAAGGCGAGGCCTTTGATCTCATCGTCACCAACCCGCCCTTCGTGATCACCCCGGATTCGGTGCGCGGCGCGGCCGGCCTGCTCGAGTATCGTGACGGCGGCATGGACCGCGACAACCTGATCCGTGCGGTTCTGCGCGGCGCGCCCGAGTGCATGAACGAGGGTGGCACCCTGCAGATGCTCGCCAACTGGGAGATTCCCGCCGACCGCAATCCGGACACGCAGTGGTCGTGGCGCGTGGATCAGTGGCTCGACGGGCTGCCGGTGGACGCGTGGGTTGTCCAGCGCGACGTCCTCGACCCGGCGCGTTACGTGGACATGTGGATCCGCGACTCGGGCGGCCAGCTCATGGCCCGCGCCGACTACGAGCGCGCCTTCACCTCGTGGCTGGCGGACTTCCGCCGCGCGGGCACGGGCGCGATCGGTATGGGCTTCGTGGCGCTGCGCAGGCTCGACGAGGCCGAGGCCGAGGCCGCCTCGGGTGGCAAGCGTGCCTACGACCTGTCCCTCGATGGGCACGCCCCGCGTGGAGGCGACGTGGCGTGGGCGCTGGCCTCCTTGCGCGCCCCGGAGCTGTGGGAGGTGGCGCTGATGCGCGCCTCGGATGTGCGCGAGGAGCGCCACTACGTGCCGGGTAGCGCTGACCCGGAGCTGCTCATCATGCACCAGGGTGGGGGACTGGGCCGTTCCGTGCCCGTTTCCTCGTCCGTGTCCGCGGTCGTGGGTGCTTCCGACGGTGAGCTGACGGTCGGCCAGATCGCGGCGGCCGTCGCGATGCTCACCGAGGTCGACGTCGACGACGTGCGCGCCGAGATCGAGGCGCCCCTGCGCGACCTGATCCGCTGGGGCTTCTTGACGTACTGAGTGTTATTGCGTGTGTGGGCGCCGCGGCTGCAGGGGCAGCTGCGGCGCCTCGCTGTATCAGGTGGACTTTGTGGTGTAATTCCGCGCGTGTTGTCAGCGCGGGCATGGGAGTGTGTGAGGCCGACTCCAGATGTGGGACCCCTGTGTTAGCCTGGCGCCACGATTTGGCGAAGGAGCAACATGGACTACGAGCTGGCTTACCGCTACGGTGTACCCTCGCGCCTGGATGAGGGTGTGGGGCTCGCGTTGGCCACTTCGGGAGGGTCCACCCCCGAGGGAGAGGCCGCGCATCCCTATTTTTTCTCGGGCTTCATGGAACGTCCCGACGTGGTGGCCGCGGGTCTGCTCGCTGTTGCACGAGTGGCGCGCACCCGCTTCTACGTGCCGCCCGGCATGGTCGTCGCGCCCGGCGGCGGCCTGACTCGTATTGGCATGCTCGACCCGGTTGTCACCAGCACGGCCGAGGGGCTGCGCTTCGAGTCTTTTAGCGTCTGCTGCGGCGTGTACGCGAGGCTTGACGTGGAGGCCTCGGCCCTGGATGCCACCCACTGCGCAGTCGGCGTGACCAACGTGGATGTCAATCAGCCGCTGCGCGCCGCCCTGGCCTCCCTGCGTGCCGGGGAACCCCTGCACTTGGGTGTGGGCGAGGAAGGGCTGACGGCCACGACCTTGGACGAGGAGGTCTCGGAGGAGAAGGTGCCGCTGTCACTGCGCTGGCTCAAGGGATTCGCGGAGACGCAGATGCTCTCCTCCGCGATGATGCCGCTCCACGTGTTGAATATTGCGCAGGCGCGCGCCTTTATCCGGGCCTTGCCGAAGTCCAGCGCGACGGGCACGGTCATGTGGGCGGGCAGGGCGGTACGCGGTCTTCGCTTGGGTACACGGCCCACGCCGGGGGCCGCGTGCGTGGCAGGTCCCGAGCGCCTGCGCGTGTTCGAGCCGCTACTCCACCACATCAGCAGTCTTGAGGCCTACGGGCCTAACGTGGACGCGGACAGTGAGCCGGTCGCCTCCCTGTGGGTCGCACGCATGCCCGGTGCGCGGCTGAGCGTGGGGCTGAGCCCCGCCAAGTCGCGCGGCTTCTCGGGGGAGGGCGCGGTCCTGGCCTCCCTGGGGGATCCGCGCGTCGAGGAAGACGCCGACATGCTCTCCGCCCTGCTCTCCTTCGAGCCTCGCATTGACACGCAGCTCATGGCGACCCGCTCCGGACTGGCCCCCGACCGGGTGGCCGGCGGCCTGGCACTCCTGGCCTCGAGCGGGCAGGTTGGCTTCGACGTCACCGAGGGGGCCTACTTTCACCGGCCCCTGCCCGTGCGTCCCGACGCGCTCACCGCCATGCATCCGCGCCTGGCCGGGGCACGTGCGCTCATTGAGCGCGGCGCGGTCACACGGGAGGAGGGCGCGCGCTTCCGGGTTGTTTCTGGCGCGAACCGCTACCGGGTGGAGGTACCCGCCGACCCTTACGTCATCGGAGAGTACCGCTGCACCTGCCCGTGGTGGATGAAACACAGGGGAGGGCGAGGCCCCTGCAAGCATGTCCTCGCCGTCTCCACTCTGATCAAGGAGGATCAATGAGTCAGAAATCGTTCAAGAGCTGGCGTCCCGAGACCCTGGAGGAATGCCCTGACTTTTGGAGGCTGCACCTGTGGATCAGAGATCACCCAGGCGAGTGGACGCTCGACGAGGTCTACGCGCGCATGCTCGAGATCAACGAAGGACCGCCCACGCTCTATGACCTGGACATCAGCTCCAGGGTCACCGGTGCCTGGCTCAAGGGGATCGGCTTCTTGCGCCTGGCTGAACTGCGCGGTGACCTGACCCTCGACCATGACGAGCGGTACCTAACGGCGCTGATCGATCTCGAACCCGGGCTGCAGTTGCCCCTCATGCGCGCTGATAGGGAGCTGCGCGAGGAGCTGGTGTGGGGGATGCTGCGTCAGGAGGGCAACCGCGGAGTATCACTGTCCGCCTCGGACCGCTCTGCTTCCATGGGCTCGGAGCGGACGCCCGGCTGGTCGCGCACGCTCGCCGCCAGCATCGACGAGGGCCTCATCGAGCGCGACCGCCTGCTCGACGCCCTCCTCGACATGCTCGCCGCTGACCTGCCGTCGGGGCGAGCCGGGTGGTATTCGCGCACCCTGCGAATGCTGTCCATGACCCTCGACGAGGCCGAGGCTCGCCAAGGAGCCCTGTGTGCCCTCATGTCTGCGCCCGTCGGGGCGACCGTGACCCTGGCGATTCGCCAGCTGAGCGCCCTCTCGAAGGCTGGGCGACTCGACCTGGAGCTCTTTGCTCGCAGCTGCGAGGGTGCGCTCATGGGTTCGAAGGCCAACGCACTCGCAGCCTTGACGATCCTGCGCGGTGGCCTCGAGGCTTTGAGTCCCGGTGGCCTCGAACCCCTGTTGGCGATCGCGCTGTCGTTCCCGCACGCGCAGGTGCAGGCTCTGGCCATCGAGCTGGTGAGTGACGCGCTGCGATCGGGCCTCCTCGACTCCGCAGTGGTCGGCCGACTTCTGTCCGACGCGGACTTGGACCCGCTCGTCGTTGCCACGCTCGACCTCCTCGACCCCGGGCACACGGCGACCGACCAGGCCGACCCCGGCCTCGTGCCCGGGGAGGCTCCCGGCGCGCAGGCACCCGCCGCCTTTCTGCCCCCGCCCCGGGAGGTGGTCGACCTGGTTCCCATGAGCACCGACGACGCGGCCGGTCGCATCGGCGTCCTGGCGCAGGGTGCGCAGATGGGGCTCGAGTATGAGGCGCTGCTCGCGTTCCTGGCATCCCCCGAGTTCGACCCGAGTGAGCTGGAATCGTTGCGCCCGCTTGTGCGGCGCCTGACCACGCGTAGATTCGGGTATGAGCGCATGCTCGGATCTCTCTTGCAGATAGCCCTCGATGGGGGAGGGGAGGGTGCGGAGAGCCCGCTGGCCTCTGGCGCCGCCTGGTTGGAATCGGAATATATGCCGACCCTTATGCGAGAACGCATCATCGAAGTTGCGGGTCTGGTTGAGCGTGGACGGTGCTACCGCCTCCTGGCCACGCCCACCGACGATCGCGGAGCCGTGAACCCGCTTGTCCTCGTGCTCCGTGCTTTGGATAACGGGGCTGCCTCGCCGCTTCGAGCCGATCTTACCCAGGCGCTGCTGCGTGTGGACGTGGAGCATCCGGATTGCGCCGCCGCGCTCGAGCTTGTGGAGGAGCGGGAGACGGAGCTGCCTGCCGCTGCCCGCATCCGCCTCGCTCTCACGGGCGCGGTGCGCAGACGCGCCGAGGGCTACCTGTCCTCCCTCTCTGTAATGTGGGAGGGACGCCCCGCCTATGAGTCGCGCAGCGGGAAGCCCAAGGTTGCGCGCGACGGATCGCCGGTCTATGCCTTCTATTTCCCGCGCGTCGTCGGCGCAGATACGGGCGCGACAGGCCCTGAGCTGGGCGCGCTCGCGGATATTGCGAGCGCTTCGGGTGATTTTACTGCCCACCGCTATCTCTACCCCGCATCGGTGCGTCACTTCGCCGTCTGCCTGATCGCCTCGCAGTGGTATGTGCTCGACAGTACGCAGCTAACCATCGACTGCTATCGGGCCCTGTGTGAACACGGCGGGCGCTGGGATTCGCTGTCCGCTCAGCTCCTCGGCCAGGCGATGGGCGAACGTGAGGTCGAGTCGCGCGCCCTTGGCGTCGAGACCCTCGCCTCCCTGGTGGCGCGCCGGGATCTCGCCTTCGACGAGGCCGTGGTAGCTTTCGCGGCCGTGGCGCACACCGTGAAACTGAATCGGTGGGCGCAGGCTTTCGAAGACCTGGGGGATGTGGATCGCCGCCTCGCGGTGGACCTGACGCTCGCACTGCTGCCCGGCCTCGAGCGCGGGCGTACGGGCATCGGGCAGCTGCTGGGCGTCGTCACCGCACAATACGCGCGGGCGCAGGCCGAGGGGTGGGCACCGCCCCTCGGTGAGGAGCTTATCGGCTGGCTTGGCCTTTTCCGAGGCTCCTCACAGGCGGCCAAGTACGCGCGCACACTGAAGGAGATGGGTCAATGAGTTCACCGATGACGCTCCCCGCCCGCAGGGCGGCCCTCAAGCGCCTCCTCGCGTCCGGGGAGACTTCCATCGACGCCTACGAGGAAGTACTCCTCGGGGCCTCGGAGAAGGACCGGCGTTCCCTCTTCAAGTCGGTGCCCTTCGCTCGCCTCGTCCCGCCAGCCGTCGAGCGGGAGGAGGCCGTCCCCGAGGATACGGTGTGCATGTGCGCGTTCCTGAGCGCCGCTCTGGCCGGGAGCGACGATGCCGGTGACGACTACACAGCCCGTTGGTCGGGTCGTAGCGACGGTGACCCGCGCGAGGGAAGGGACCTGGAGCGTCTGCGTGCCGCCCACAGGCGCGGCGCGGCTCAGCGCAGCGGCGAGTGGCTCGAGGAAGCCGCCGGGAGTCCCGGCGGCATTAGCTTCTGGCACACCTACCGCTCCCTCCTGGCCGAGCGTGGAGTGCACCTGACCTCCGCGTCCTCCCTGGAGTACTTCGCGCGCAGGATCATTCCAGCGCCCCACCCCACCTCGGATGAGACGCGACTCTTCTTCGAGGAGAACCCAACGTTCCTCGACCATGAGTTCTGGCAGCTCTTCCGCGTCGAGGGAGCCCTGCCCGGCTCAGCTCTGATCGTGTGGGTCTTTCGCGAGGACCCCGCGAATGTGGGTGGTTCTGGAGACTTCCTGCACAGCCAGGACTTGATCCACTACATGGCGACACGCTTCCCCCGACTGCGCCCCCGCATCCTCTCCGAATGTCTGGCCGCACAGCGCCGAGACTTCTCCGCATACAACGCCCGCGCCTTCTCGCTGGCCTGGGAGGCCCTGGAGCCGACGCGAGAGGAAACACTTGAGGCCGTGGCGGATCTGATCGCCCTGCTCGCGGCCGAGCCCTCGCCGAGCGTGTCCCTGGCCCAGAAAGCGCTTCTGGGCATCGCCCGGGAGCTGACGGATGAGCAGGCGGACGCCCTCGTTCAGGCCAGCGCCCAGGTCCTGGCGCGCAGCGAAAAGAAGCTGCTGCGTGCCCATCTGCGGCTCCTGGCAGCCCTCGTCAAGGCCCGCCCCGAGTGTGCCCCCGCCGTCAGTGAGGCGGTCACTGAGACCGAGTTCCCCCTCGACCTGCAAGACCGCGCCGCCGCGCTCGTCGTGGCCCCGGCGGGCTCGCAAGGCTCTGACGAGGCCGGGTCCTTGGGTGCTGCCTCGTTGGGAGCGAGTGCCCGGGGAGGAGGGCCCGAGGAGGAAGCCCAGGCCTCGTGGATCTTCCCCGACGTGCCCGCCGCCGACCTGCCACGCGCCGAATGGGTCGCCGAGCTGCCCGACGACAACGACGCTGCCGTTGCGGTGCTGCACACCCTCTTCGAGGACGCGGCCGCGGGCGCCGCCCTGCCCGCGCTCCTGACACGCATTGGCGGTGAAGGCCTCGAGCTTGCGGAGGCTGACGAGAAGCTGCTCGCCACCTACTGGCGGAGCGCGCCCAATTGGAAGGGCGCCAACCAGCTGTCCTACCTCGCCTCGCGGCTCCTGCACGGAATCGAGGTGAAGGACGCGCCCGAGGCCGGGCACTTCCGCGGCTACCGGCGCAAGGGTAGCGAGTGGGACCAGCACAGAGGCCCCGCCCAGCTCCTCCACGAGCAGCTGCGCGTCGCCTGCGGCGACAAGCCCTACGATAAGCCGAACGGTCAAGACATGTACCGTTTCGACCCCATCCTGACCGCACCGCTGGAACCGATCCACCCGCAGTGGGAACGCCAGATCATCCGCGCCCCCTACCAAAAACCCGTCAGAGTCGTGCGCGGCGAGTACACGAAGACCGACGACATGCACGAAACGTGGGTGATCCCCGGGCAAACACCGGCCACGGGCGAGGACTCGCTGGCGGGCGCCCTCGTCAACGTCGCCGGGGTGGCACCCGAGTTCACCGGGCGTCTCCTGGAATCTGGCGCCTACCGGTCGAGCGGCGTCGCCTACGCGTGGGCGGCCTGGGCGCTCCAACATAACCCGGACATTCTGGCCGCCCACGCGATGCCCGTCCTCCAGGGCGCGTTCTTCAAGTTCCCGCAGGTCATCACCGCATTCGAGGTGATCGTGCGCGCGCTGGGAGAGGGATGGCGGGCACCGGGACCACCCACCTACTCGGCCCTGGCGTGGGCATCCACCGCCGCCCAGGCCAACTACCGGGCGATCACCGCCGAGGCTATCGCGGGCCTCGCCGACACCGGCCGCTTCGACCCCGCCGCCATGGCCGACCAGATCGGCTACCTGCTGCGCAACGGGTGGTTCGGCCCTGGGAGGGTCGCGCAGACGCTCACCGACTGTGCGTCCGTCTCTGCACTGTCCGGATATCGCGTCGCTCAGACCATTGTGGCGCTGCTGCCCGATCTTGACGGAATCCGGGGCGCGAACGCAATGGTCGAGGCCCTGGTGGCGCTCGCGGGAGACTACGGCATGTCCGTGCCCGTGCCCGAGGAGCTGCGCCCGAAGATGAAAGGACAAAGCGCGATGGCCAAGGCCCTGCGCGCACTCGACGCTCTGCCGGATGCTCCGACGGGCCTCGCGCGCGAGGCAGCGGAGGCACTCGGCGCGGCGCGTGCTCGCCGAGACTGAGGAGCGATTAGTGCGACCCGGCCAGCGCCTCGTCAGCGTCTACTGGCCGTAGTGGAAGCGGCAGGCAACAATTTCGACCGTATCTTCGGTGATGCGATAAACCAATCTGTTACGTCCGTCGATCCGGCGCGACCAAAAGCCGGTGTACTCGTAGCGGAGAGGCTCAGGCTTGCCGATCCCCTCGTTCCCGTTGCGCTGGATATCCGCAACGAGAGCGTTGATGCGCTTAAGGGTCTTGCGATCCTCGAACTGCCACCAGACGTAGTCATTCCAGGCGTGTGGGGTCCACAAGACTTTGAGCATCGTTAGTTCTCCTCATCAGGGATGTCGATGAGATCGTGCTCTTCGAGGTTGCCGTCTCGCAGCTGTGCGATCGATTCGCGCAGGTGACGGGCGTTTGCCGGGGACTGCATGAGGTAGACGGTCTCCATGAGGGACTCGTACTCGTCAAGAGCGATGATGACAGCGCTCTCGCGCCCCTGCCGGGTGATGACGATCTCCTCGCGGTCGTTGACGACCTGGTCGAGGACCTCGGCGTAGCGTGCGCGCGACTCGGTGTAGGTCATGGTCTTCACGGTGTCCTCCTATGCCATTCATGTACAGAACATTGTACAGGAGATGAGGATGTGTGTCTCCAGCCGGATGGTGATACACAACCTCCCCCGCGAGCCCTCGTTGGGGCCCGCGGGGGAGGAAACGGCGACTACTGAGAAATCCTCAGAACAGCAGCGGCGCGAAGCCAGCCACCGGGGCGAGGAACGCGGCGTCACCCAGCACAGCTGCCTTGATGTCGGGCACGGCGAGGAAGACAGCGACGATCAGAATCAAGATAAGCGCCATGAGGATGAGGTTATTGCGCTGGCGCTTGTACTGCTCGGGCGTCAGCTCCTCCTTCTTGCGGATGAGCGGGGCCTCGCCGTGGACGGAACCGGTGTTGCCACCGGGCTTCGCGCCCTCGTTCTCGGTCGGGAAGTGCTGGTCGGACATAGTGTGCTCGTATTGATTGGCAGGACATCAGTTGACGATCGGCTTGCCGCCGATAGACAGGGGAGCGCGGGTGCGGGCCTGGGCATCGAGGTCCTTCTCCCACGCGGAGGCGTCCTCCCAGTTGACGGAGGACAGCAGATGCAGGGCACCCATCTCGCGCAGCGCGTCGAGGAGGATGAAACGCGGGGCGGGGTAGGGGGCGTCCCACGGGATCGCGGTCCACAGGCCGTTCTTGCCGACGAGGAACTCGCCGCGGTTGCGGTCGTGCAGGTCGTTGGCCGCGGTCTGCGCATCGCCCTCGGCGGCCCACAGCCAGCGGGTGACGCGGAAGGCGTCCCACGTCTCCTCCCACGAAGAGTAGGACAACTGCAGAGCCCGGTTGATGACCGCGAGGGTATCCCAGGCCTCGTCCTCGCTCAGCCAGCCCTGGCCGGCACCCGCGCGCGTCAGGTTCGCGGCACGAATGAGGTCCCACGCGGCGAAATCGAGGGTCTGAATGCCGCGGTCGTTGTCCAGGAAACGGCGGATGCGCCAGCGGCGCTCCCAGTCCTCCATCGACGAGTCGGCGGTCTTATTCAGGCGGGCGATCTCGGTGTCCGCCCAGCCGGGCCTGCCGCAGCGGTCGCGCAGTGCCGCGAAATCCTCGCGGTGTCCGGCGCGCAGAAGCGAATAGATCTGGCGGAGCAGGCCCTCGCGGTCCGTGATATCCCAGTCGCGCTCCAACATCGCCTTCATGGCGCCCGGCTGCGCGAGCTGCAGCCGGTTGACGATCTCATCGGTGCACAGCGAATAGACCATGGACGGGGCCAGCAGGCGGGCCTGCGGGTCGGTGGCCATGTCCTCGCGCTTGCCGCTTAGATTCGGGGCGTGGTGCTCGTTGAGCTTGTTCCACTCGCCTTCCTTGCCGGCCTTGCGCACGTCGCGCGGCGCGGGAACAGCACCCTTCGAGCGGGCCGCAGCCTGCTTGAAGTAATGCGTCGCAAGGGCCACGATGACGCAGCCGATCGCGAACCAAATCGGGAACGGAATGTCGGAGAGGAAATTCTGGAGCACAGACTGATTGTGCCCGATGGAAAGCAGATCACACAATTCAGGGGCGCTTGTGCGCACCAAGTGGGACGAGGCAGGGGCTTCCCCCTATGTAATAGGTATCGCCGTGTGCGCCCTCCGAAGCGTCGCCCGGGCGCGCCCGCGCGTGAGAATCCGCCACTGCCTCGTGAATGTCAAACCCGAGCGGCGTGAGACGCGCGGAAGCGCCCCCGGTACCCAGATGCGGGTGGGACGCGGTAAGGTCCATCCCAGATGCCTCGCCGGGTGCTCTCGGCACGAGGGTGCTACAAATACTGGGGAAGCGACGGAAGGGACCGGCAATGTCAGCGACGAAGCTCGTGATCGTGGAGTCTCCTGCGAAGGCAGCCACCATCGAGGGCTACCTGGGTCCCGACTACCACGTGACCGCCTCCATCGGCCACATTCGCGACCTCCCGCAGCCCTCCGAGCTGCCCAAGGACATGAAGAAGGGGCCGTTCGGCCGCTTCGCCGTCAACGTGGACGACGGTTTTGCGCCGTACTACGTGGTGAATCCGGACAAGAAGAAAAAGGTCACCGAACTCAAGAAGCTCCTCAAGGAGTGCGACGAACTCTATCTGGCAACTGATGAGGACCGTGAGGGTGAGGCCATCGCGTGGCACCTCCTGCAGGTCCTGAAGCCGAAGGTTCCCGTGCGCCGCATGGTGTTCCACGAGATCACGAAGGAAGCCATTCAGCGCGCGCTGGAGAACACGCGCGACCTGGATACTGCCCTGGTGGACGCTCAGGAGACCCGCCGCATCCTCGACCGCCTCTACGGCTACGAGGTCTCGCCCCTCCTGTGGCGGAAGATCCGCCCGTCCCTGTCCGCCGGCCGCGTGCAGTCGGTGGCCACGCGCCTCGTGGTCGCCCGGGAGCGCGACCGCATGGCGCACGTGAGCGCCCAGTACTGGTCGATCGACACGGCTTTCACGTGCGCCGGCCAGGCCTTCGGCGCGCGCGTCTCCTCCGTGGACGGCCACTCGATCGCGACCGGCTCCGACTTCAGTGAGAAGGGCGAGCTGAGCGCGAAGGCCGCCAAGGCCGGCGTCCTCCACCTGGACGAGGCCACGGCCCGCGCCTACGCCCGCGCGCTGTCGGACGCCCCGGCCTCGGTCATCGACTCGGTGACCCGCAAGCCCTACCGTCGCCGCCCGGCCGCCCCCTTCACGACGTCGACCCTCCAGCAGGAGGCCTCGCGCAAGCTGCACTGGAACGCATCCTCGACGATGCGCACCGCCCAGTCCCTCTACGAGTCCGGTTACATCACCTACATGCGTACCGACTCTACGGCCCTGTCCGGCCAGGCGATTCACGCCGCCCGTGAGCAGGCAACTCAGCTCTACGGGGCCGAGGCCGTGGCTGAGTCTCCGCGCCTGTACGGCACCACCTCGAAGGGCGCGCAGGAGGCCCACGAGGCGATCCGTCCCGCCGGCGACCACTTCCGCACGCCGGGCGAGGTGGCTGGTTCCCTGTCGAAGCAGCAGCTGGCCCTGTACGACCTGATTTGGAAGCGCACGGTCGCCTCTCAGATGGCCGACGCGGTTGGCTACACGGCGACGATTCGCGTGCTCACCGGCATCGAGGTCGACGGCAAGCGTCACGACGTGATCTCTTCGGCCTCGGGCACGGTCATCACCTCCCCGGGTTTCCGCCTGGCCTACCAGGAGGGCCGCGACCAGGGCCGTTACGACGCGGAAAAGAACGACGCGGAGAAGACCCTGCCGGACGTTGCCGAGGGCGATCCCGCGACGCTGACCGAAGCTACCCCCGACGGCCACGAGACTCAGCCCCCGGGCCGCTACACGGAGGCCACGCTGGTCAAGACCATGGAGGAGCTCGGCATCGGCCGTCCCTCCACATACGCGGCCACCATCCAGACGATCGGGGATCGCGGGTATGTGACGCATCGCGGCCAGTACCTGGTGCCCACGTGGCTGGCGTTCGCCGTGACGCGCCTGCTTGAGGAGAACCTGGCGAACCTGGTCGACTACGACTTCACGGCCTCGATGGAGGGCGACCTGGACCGTATCGCCGCTGGCGAAGAGAACGGCACGGAGTTCCTGACCGGCTTCTTCTTCGGCCCCGACGGGACGGGTGGCAGCGGCGGCCTGCGCCACGACGTTGCCTCCCTGGGTGACGACATCGACGCGCGCGCCGTTAACTCGATCGACCTGGGTCGCGGCGTGACGCTGCGCGTGGGCCGCTACGGCCCCTACATGGAAAAGGCCGACGGCTCGCGCGCGAATGTGCCGCCGGAGGTCGCCCCCGACGAGCTGACGGACGAGCTGGTGGACCAGCTCTTCTCCCGCGCCGCCGACGATGGCCGCGAGCTGGGTGTTAACCCCGCGACCGGTCACACGATCATCGTCAAGGACGGCCGCTACGGCCCCTACGTCACCGAGGTCCTGCCTGAGGAGGACACGGACGAGGGCGCGAAGAAGACGAAGAAGAGCGCCGCCAAACCTCGCACCGCCTCGCTGTTCAAGACCATGGACATTGCGACGGTCACCCTCGAGGACGCCCTGAAGCTGCTGTCCCTGCCGCGCGAGGTGGGCTCCGACCCGGCCTCGGGGGAGGTCATCACTGCGCAGAACGGCCGTTACGGCCCCTACCTGAAGAAGGGCACGGACTCGCGCACGCTGTCCTCCGAGGATCAGCTGCTGACC
Source organism: uncultured Actinomyces sp. (assembly GCA_963551745.1). GTDB lineage: Bacteria > Actinomycetota > Actinomycetes > Actinomycetales > Actinomycetaceae > Pauljensenia. Next base: position 4,205 of record CAUVIG010000014.1, on the reverse strand, counting down.
ATCACCCTGGACGAGGCGCTGGCCATCTACGCGCAGCCCAAGACGCGCGGTCGTGGCACGGTCCGCCCGCCGCTGCGCGAGTTCGGCGAGGACCCGATCTCGGGCAAGAAGGTCACCGTCAAGGACGGCCGCTTCGGCCCCTACGTGACGGATGGCGAGACCAACGTGACGGTTCCGCGCGCCGAGACGGTCGAGGACCTGACGGCCGAGCGCGCCTACGAGCTCCTCGCGGACAAGCGCGCCAAGGGCCCCGCCCCCAAGCGCACGCGCAAGACGGTCGCGAAGAAGACGACGACCAAGAAGACGGCCGCGAAGAAGACCACCGCGAAAAAGACGGCCACCAAGAAGGCCGCGACAAAGAAGGACAGCTGATGGCAGCGCGAGGAGTGTTCATCACCTTCGAAGGTGGTGACGGCTCGGGGAAGTCCACGCAGATTCAGTCGGCGTGCGACTGGTTTGAGAGCCGTGGCCGCGAGGTCATCGTCACCCGCGAGCCGGGTGGCACCGAGCTGGGCACGGAGATCCGTCGCCTCTTGCAAAACGGCCCCGAGGACGTCGACGCGCGTACCGAGGCCCTCCTGTACGCGGCCGACCGCGCCTACCATGTCGCCACGGTCATCGCGCCCGCCCTCGAGCGCGGCGCTGTCGTGCTGGGGGACCGCTACATCGACTCCTCCCTGGCTTACCAGGGCGCGGCTCGCTCGCTCGGCGTGGACGAGATCGCCTCCCTGTCCGCGTGGGCGACCCGCGGACTCTACCCATCCCTGACCTTCCTCCTCGACCTGCCCCCGGAGGTCGGCGCGCGCCGCCGCACCGACGCCCCGGACCGCATGGAGCGCGAGTCCATGGACTTCCACGAGCGCGTGCGCCACGAGTACCTGCGCCTCGCGGACGCCGAGCCCGACCGCATCGTCGTCATCGACGCAGTGGGCACGGTCGACGAGGTCTTCTCTGAGATCCGCGGCGTCCTCGTCGAGCGCTTCGAAGGTGGCTCCGTGACGATCGACGAGGCCGACGACGCAGTGCCCGCGCCCGCTCAGGAGGCCCCGGCCTCGTCTTCGTCTGAGGTTCCAGAGGCCGCTGTGGCCTCCGAGAAGCTGCGCGAGACGAACACGAACAAGGGCTCGTCCCGCAAGCCCGCCACCATGGTGGGTGCTCTGGGCGAATCCCAGGGCGCGCTCTGGGATGAATGATGAGCGTCTGGTCCTCGCTCGTCGGACAGGACGCGGCGGTTGCTAAGCTCGGCGAGGCCGCGGCGTCCGCCCGCGCGATCGTCGCCTCCCGCGGCGGCACACGCGCCTCCGACGACGCGCGTTCCATGAGCCACGCCTGGCTCATTACCGGCCCGCCCGGGTCGGGGCGCTCCGTCGCCGCCCGCGCCTTCGCGGCAGCCCTCCAGTGCACGGGCGAGGCCGTTGGGTGCGGCCAGTGCGCCGGATGCCGCACGACGATGGGCCGCACGAACGCCGACGTCGTCTTCGCGGCCACCGAGACCTCGATCATCAACGTGGAGACCGCACGTTCCCTCGTGTTGCAAGCGCAGTCCTCGCCCTCTCAGGGACTGTGGCGAGTCATCGTCGTCGAGGACGCGGACCGGCTCGGCGAATCCGGTGCGAACGCGCTGCTCAAGGCCATCGAGGAGCCGCCGGAGCACACCGTGTGGCTGCTGTGCGCCCCGAGCCCCGAGGACATGATCGCGACGATCCGCTCGCGCTGTCGCCACCTCGGCCTGCGAATCCCCACCGCCAGTGCGGTCGCCGACCTGCTCGTGCGCGAGGGCGTCGCCACCCCCGAGGTTGCGCTCGAGGCCGCGCGCGCCGCCCAGTCGCACATCGGCCTGGCCCGCGCGCTCGCCCGCGACCCCCAGATGCGCGAACGCCGCCGAGCCATCATTACCGCTCCCGCCTCCGTGCGCAGCGTTGGCGAGGCTGTCATGGCTGCCGACCGCCTCCTCGAGACCGCGAAAGCCCAGGCCGACGCGCAGGTCAGCGAACGAAACACCCGCGAAAAGGCCGAACTAATGCGCCAGCTCGGCATGGACGAGGGCGAGAGCGCAACCAAGGCCTCGCGCACGATGCTCCGCCAGCTCGAGGAGGACCAGAAGCGCCGCTCCAAGCGCGCCCTCACCGACGCGATCGACCGCGCCCTCATCGACCTGCTCGCGATCTACCGTGACGTCCTCATGGTCCAGGTGGGCGGGGACGGCGAGCTCATCAACACGGACCTGTCCGATTTGGTGCACGAGATTGCGCAGGATTCCGCGCCGAGACAGACCCTCGCGCGCGTCGACCATATCGAGACGGCGCGCAAGCGCCTCGTGTCAAACGGCAACCCCCTGCTGGTCTTGGAAGATATGGCGATTTCGCTGCGTCCCCAAGCCTGAAAACTGACCCGGCGTTTCTCCGTTACAATCGGGGCCATGAAGACTCGCTCCATCGCGGCCGGCGCCGTCGCTCTCCTCGCCGTCGTCGCGATCGTCCTGACCGTCATCGGCTACTACGGAACCCAGCGCAAGGGGCCGGCCCCCTCCACGACTGCATCGGCCACGTCCGCGCCTCTCCCCGTGTCCGCGGGGTCCGTCCAGGCGTACTACGACCAGGCGATCGAGTGGGGCGTGTGCGCTGACGGCACCTTCGACAGTTTCCAGGGTGTGAATTCCTCTGACGCCAGCGAGTACCAGTGCGCGTTCCTGAAAGCACCGCTGGACTGGGAGAACCCCGACGGAGACCAGATCACGCTCGCGCTTGCGATCCACCGTTCCGGCACCAAGAACGCGCCCGCACTGTTCATCAACCCGGGCGGCCCAGGCGGCGCCGTCGTCTCCTCCCTGCCGTACTACGCGACGCAGGGAATCGGCGAGGCTGTCGTCAAGGCCTACGACATCGTGGCCCTCGACCCGCGTGGCGCCGGCGATTCAACCCCCGTGTTCTGCACGACCGACGCCGAGCGCGACGAGCGTAACGCAGGCGAAGACAAGGATGTTGACACCGGCGACGAGTCCCCGCAGTCCGCGGTCGCCTCGGCCCGTGAGGATGCCCAGGAGGTTGCTGCGGGGTGCCGCGAACACTCTGGCAGCCTGTACGAGCACATCGACACCGTGAGCGCTGCACGTGACTTCGACATGGTGCGCGCGGTCCTCGGTCAGGAGAAACTGAACCTCCTCGGATACTCCTACGGCACCTTCCTCGGCGCCACCTACGCGGGCCTCTTCCCTGAGCGTGTCGGCCGCTTCGTCCTCGACGGCGCCTTGGACCCCACGCTCAGCGTCAACGAGGTCTCCGCTCTGCAGATGCGAGGCCTCGACGTCTCGCTCCAGCACTGGATCTCCGACTGTGCTACCCAGTCCACTTGCCCGATGGGACGCAATCTCGAGGAAGGCATTGAGACCGTTCGCTCCTTCCTCGACTCTCTCGAGGAAAGCCCGATGCGTACGAACGACCCGAATCGTCCGCTCACCGAAAACCTTGCCGTCACCGCGCTGACTGGCGCCATGTACAACACGCAGTGGTGGCCTCAGCTCACCCAGGCATTCGGCATGGCCTGGCAGAAGAACGATGGCAGCGGCCTGCTCGCCATCGCGGACACTCTGAACTCGCGCAACCCCGACGGCACCTACCAGGACAATTCCTTTGACGCGATCAACGCGATCAACAACCTCGACTACTCGCCCGAGGGCACCATCGAGCAGTGGGCCGCCCAGGTGGAGATGCTCAAGAACGAGCTGCCGCTGCTCGGCAAGTACGTGGGCTACCCGTCGGCAGGCCTCGAGGCGTGGCCCACGAAGCATGCGCCCCGCTCGCGTATCACAGCGCAGGGCGCCGCCCCCATCGTCGTCATCGGCACGACCCACGACCCGGCGACCCCCTACTCGATGGCTCAGGGCCTGTCGGGCCAACTGTCCAGCGGTGTCCTGGTCACCGTCGAAGGCTGGAACCACACCGCCTACCGTCGCGGCGCTAACCAGTGCGTCACGCGAGCTGTCGAAGATTACTTCGTGAAGGGAACCGTCCCCACCGACGGCCTCATGTGCCAGTAGGGACGTGACTCACGACATCCCCATGGGGGGTGTCTTAGTTTGCGCTCGGCGCGATTCGTCCAGTAGAGTTGTGCCGTTGCCTGCACGCCCCGGAGACGGTGGAACGGCAGGCGCGGCCGCCTTAGCTCAGTCGGCAGAGCGATTCACTCGTAATGAATAGGTCGTGGGT
>CAUVIG010000013.1:0-20412 GCA_963551745.1 uncultured Actinomyces sp. | reverse complement strand
CCTCAACCCGCTGATTAAGAGTCAGCTGCTCTGCCAATTGAGCTAATGACGCGGGGTACTTTCACCAGCCGGAACCGGGAAAGCTGTGCGTCATGGGGGACTTGAACCCTCAACCCGCTGATTAAGAGTCAGCTGCTCTGCCAATTGAGCTAATGACGCGGGGTACTTTCACCAGCCGGAACCGGGAAAGCTGTGCGTCATGGGGGACTTGAACCCTCAACCCGCTGATTAAGAGTCAGCTGCTCTGCCAATTGAGCTAATGACGCGGGGGTTTTGCAACCGAGAGATAAATATACAGGCGCGCTTCGCCCTGCGCAAGTCAATGAGGGGCGTCGTGGCCTATGTCGCACGCTCGACGGGCGTGAGTGACACGGGCCCCTACAATGGGGCCTCAGACGAAAGGGGAACGCCATGTCGGACGCGTCGAGCATCTATTCCGCGGTCGTGGAGGACATCCTCAAACTCGTATGGAGCGCCGAGGAGGCCGGCCGCGACGGCGTCAAGCCCAAGGATGTCTCCGAACACATGGGCGTCGTTCCTTCGACGGCAACGGAGAACATTCAGCGCCTGGCCCGCCAGGGCCTCGTCACGCACGAGCGTTACGGACGCGTGCGACTGACCCCGCAGGGGCGAGCGATCGCCCTGGGGATGGTGCGCCGCCACCGTCTGCTTGAAACCTACCTGCACGAGGCCCTCGGTTTTTCCTGGGATGAGGTGCACGAAGAGGCCGAGATCCTGGAACATGCCGTCTCCGATCGCCTTCTCGACCGCCTCGACCGCGTGCTCGGCTACCCGAGCCGTGACCCGCACGGTGATCCGATTCCGCGAGCTGACGGCTCCAGTGATGACGTTGCAGGAACTCCGCTCGACGCTCTCGAGGTGACCAAAGGTGGAGTTGTCGACCGACTGCCCGACCGCGATCCCGAAGCGCTGCGTGCGTGGGAGGAGGCCGGTCTTGTGCCTGGTGCTCGCATCACTGTGGTCGCATCCGCCCCCTCAGGAGTCACGGTTCTGCTCGATGATGGGCAGATGCTCCTCCTGGACCCCGCTCAGGCTTCGGGCATCCTCGCGCGCGTCTGACGCGTCGCCTCGCATCGACGAGGCCTGGAAATGATCCAGCCCACCTGGCCGAGGTGGCCGGGTGGGCTGGGAGCGCCCGTCGGTGGGCGCACAGGTGGGGGAGCGCAGGCCTCAGGCGAGGGCCGCGGATCCCATGGACGGGGGCACGTGGGCGCCGTGTCCGGCGGACAGGAGCGCTTCGCGCAGGCTGGTGATCGCGCTATCGAGTTCCTCGTCGCTGGCGGGGGCTGCCTTGGATAGGAGGATGTCGGACTCGTCGCGCAGGGGGATCACGTGCAGGTGCGTGTGGGGTACCTCGAATCCCGCGATTGCCAGGCCGGCGCGTGGAACGCCGAACGCGGCCTTCTGCGCCAGGCCGATCGTGCGTGCCACGGTCATGAGGTGGGCGGCGACGTCCGAGGGGGCGTCCGTCCACGCGTCGTAGGCGGTGCGCGGAACGACGAGGACGTGGCCCGGGGACGTTGGTTCGATGGTCGCGAAGGCGACGCACAGGTCGTCGGCCCACACGAAACGGCCGGGCCAGACGCCCGTGATGATGTTGTCGAAAATGGTGCTCATGCGACTATTGTCACCTATTCGCGCTCACTTCGGTAGGTGGGCGTGTCCGGCGGGGTGGGCGGGCGTGAACTACCCTGGTGGGGAGTATTGTTACGCGACCCATCGTTAAGCGAGGAACGCACAGATGAGCGAAATTCCGCAGAGTGCCCCAGCCCAGCGCTACACCGCTGAGCTCGCAGGTCAGATCGAGACGAAGTGGCAGGACCGCTGGGAGGAGCTGGGCACGTTCTACGCGGACAACCCCGCGGGCGACCTGGCTGGCCCGCTGGCCTCCCACAACCCCTTCTTTATCCTCGACATGTTCCCCTACCCCTCGGGTAAGGGCCTGCACGTGGGTCACCCGCTGGGCTACATCGCAACCGACACGCTGGCGCGCTACCGCCGCATGAAGGGCGACAACGTCCTGTACACGATGGGCTACGACGCCTTCGGCCTGCCCGCCGAGCAGTACGCCGTCCAGACCGGCCAGCACCCGGCCATCACCACGAACCAGAACATCGCGAACATGCGCCGCCAGCTGCGTCGCATGGGCCTGTCCCATGACTCGCGCCGCTCCTTTGCGACGACCGACATCGAGTACGTGCACTGGACGCAGTGGATCTTCCTGCAGGTCTTCAACTCGTGGTTCGATCCCGAGGCGACGGCCCCCGATGGCTCCCAGGGCGCAGCCCGCCCGATCGATGAGCTGATCGCCAAGCTTGAGTCCGGTGAGATTCGCCCCGAGGACGGCTCCGACTATGGCTCCCTGGACCGCGCCGCCCAGGCGAAGGTTGTCGACTCCTACCGCCTCGCCTACGTCTCCGAGGCCCCCGTCAACTGGTGCCCGGGCCTGGGCACGGTCCTGGCCAACGAAGAGGTCACTGCGGATGGCCGCTCCGAGCGCGGTAACTACCCGGTCTTCAAGCGTAACCTGCGCCAGTGGATGATGCGCATTACCGCCTATGGCAAGCGCCTGTCCGATGACCTCGACACGATCGACTGGCCCGAGAAGGTGCGCACCATGCAGCGCAACTGGATCGGCCGCTCCGAGGGCGCGACCGTGCGCTTCGACGTGCCCGGTGCGCGCGAGGCCGGCGCCTGCCTCGACTCCCTGGACGTCTACACGACGCGCCCCGACACGCTCTTCGGTGCGACCTTCATGGTCGTTGCCCCCGAGCATCCGATCCTCGGCGGCACCGTCGGTGGTGACGCTGGCGACGAGGCCGCTCTCACCCTGCCCGCCTCCTGGCCCGAGGGCACGAAGGACGCATGGACGGGCGGTGCCGCCTCCCCGAAGGAGGCCGTGAGTGCCTACCGCGCTCAGGCCGCCGCCAAGTCCGAGGCCGAGCGCGCCGACGAGGATCGCACCAAGACCGGCGTGTTCACCGGCCTGTTCGGCATCGATCCCGTCAATGGCCGCGAGGTCCCGATCTTCGTCGCCGACTACGTCCTGTGGGGATACGGCACCGGCGCCATCATGGCCGTGCCCGCCCACGACGACCGCGACTGGGCCTTCGCCTGCGCCTACGACCTCGACATCGTGCGCACGATTGGCCCCGCTTCCGACCCCTACGGCCACGACCTAGAGGCGGGCGCGTACACGGGTGACGGCGTGGCTGTCGACTCCGCCAACGACGAGATCAACCTCAACGGCCTGGCCAAGGATGAGGCCAAGGCCGCGATGATCGAGTGGCTGGTCGCCAAGGGCCTGGGCCACGCCACCGTCACCTACCGCCTGCGCGACTGGCTCTTCAGCCGCCAGCGCTACTGGGGCGAGCCCTTCCCGATCGTGTGGGACGAGGACGGCGTCGCGCATGCCCTGCCCGAGGACATGCTCCCCGTCGAGCTGCCCGAGGTCAGCGACTACAGTCCGCGCACCTTTGACGCGGACGACGTTGACTCCTCGCCCGAGGCCCCGCTGGGTCGCGCTGAGGACTGGGTGAACGTCACGCTGGACCTGGGTGATGGCCCCAAGACCTACCGCCGTGAGACCAACACGATGCCCCAGTGGGCGGGCTCGTGCTGGTACGAGATGCGCTACACCGACCCGACGAACGCCGAGCGCTTCGCGGCTGAGGAGAACCTGGCCTACTGGATGGGCCCGCGCGAAGGTAAGGTCAGCGGCGGCACCGACATGTACGTCGGCGGCGTCGAGCACGCGGTCCTGCACCTGCTCTACGCCCGCTTCTGGCAGAAGGTCCTCTTCGACCTGGGCCACGTGCCAGACACCGAGCCCTACCACAAGCTCTTCAACCAGGGCTACGTCCAGGCCTACGCCTACACCGACGCGCGTGGCCAGTACGTGCCCGCCGACGAGGTTGAGGGCGACGAGGCGACCGGCTTCACCTACAAGGGTGAGCCCGTCAACCGCGAGTACGGCAAGATGGGCAAGTCCCTGAAGAACATTGTCACGCCCGACGAGATGTACGACGCCTATGGCGCCGACGTCTTCCGTGTGTACGAGATGAGCATGGGTCCCCTCGACCTGTCACGCCCGTGGGAGACCCGCGCCGTCGTCGGCTCCCAGCGTTTCCTGCAGCGCCTGTGGCGTAACGTGGTCGATGAGGAGACCGGAGAGCTCACGGTCACCGACGAGCCCGCGGACGACAAGACGCGCCGTCTCGTGGCCCGCACGATCGTCGAAGTCACCGAGGAATACGAGAACCTGCGCATCAACACCGCAATCTCCAAGCTTATCGTTCTCAACAACCACCTGACCAGTCTGGATGCTGCTCCTCGCGATGCCATCGAGCCCCTGATCCTCATGCTCGCTCCGGTCGCCCCGCACCTGTGCGAGGAGCTGTGGAGCCGCCTGGGCCACGAGGCCTCCCTGGCCCGCGAGCCCTTCCCGGTCGTCGAGGATTCCTCGCTGCTGGTCGAGGACACGGTCACGGCGATCGTCCAGATCAACGGCAAGGTTAAGGCCCGCATCGAGGTTGCTCCCTCCATCTCCGAGGAAGATCTGATCGCCGCAGCCGTGGCCGAAGCTCCGATCGCGAAGGCCCTCGGCGGCAACGACCCGCTCAAGGTCATTGCGCGTGCGCCCAAGCTGGTCAACGTCGTCGTCAAGAAGTGAGGTCGCATGCCTGAAGGCGATGCAGTCCGTCGCCTAGCCGGTACCCTCGACGAACTTTTCGTCGGGAGTATCGTCTCGGCTTCGTCCCCGCAGGGGCGCTTTGCGTCCTCCGCCGCCCTCCTGGATGGGTGGGTGATGCAGCGGGTGCGCGTGCACGGCAAGCACATGTTCATCGGTTTCGTCCCGCCCATCGAAGGCGAGACGTACGAGGCCGGGGTGGCCCTCCTGGAGGGTGCCGCGGCCGGCAGCGGGGAGCCGATCCTGCCCGAGGATGCTCCCTGGCCGGAACAGTGGGTGCATATCCACCTGGGCCTGTACGGCTGGTGGCGCTTCAACGGTGATGAGACCGTTGTCGACGAGGGCCACGGCGTTGCTCACCGCATCCCCAACGTCCCGAAGGGGGAGTGGAACGGCCACTCCGAGACCCGCTGGGGTGAGGGCTTTGGCGAGGCCAAGGTGGGGGAGTGGGAGCCGCCGGAGCCGGTCGGAGCCGTGCGCCTGCGCTTGTTTAACGATCATGCCGTCGCCGACCTGGTGGGCCCCAACCGCTGTGACCTCATCACGGATGAGGAGCGTGCCAAAGCCGAGTCGAAGCTGGGTCCGGATCCCCTGGACGCCGGGGCACGCTCGGACGGCGAGGCCATGGAGCGTTTCGCCCAGGTCGCTCACTCCAAGAAGCGTGCGATCGGCGAGATCGTCATGGATCAGTCGATCATCGCGGGCGTGGGCAACATCTATCGCGCCGACGCCCTGTTCCTTGCGGGCATCTCGCCGCATCGCAAGGGCGCCAACATCTCCGTTAAACGCCTGCGCGAGCTGTGGGTCCTCATCTGCAACCTCATGAACCGCGGCCTAGCCGCCGGTCGCCTGGACACGATGGACCCGGAGGAAGCCCCCAACCCGCCGATCGAAGGCGACGAGGAGGCCTCGCGCTGGTACGTGTACCACCGTACGGACCGACCGTGCCTGCGCTGCGGCACACCGATCCGCGAGGCGCTCATGCAGAACCGACGCCTCTTCTGGTGTCCATCCTGCCAGCGCTGAGCGCGCGGATAACCGTCAGGGGAGTGCGGGCCACCAGGCTCGCACTCCTCGCCCTTTGTCAGGTGATCTCTTCGAATCCGAGCACCGAGTAGAGTTCGCGGGCCCCGCCGTGGCGCGTATCCAGGCGCAGTGTGAGGGTGTCGAATCCCCACTGTGAGCAGCGCGTCGCGACCTCGGACACGAGGGCCGTCGCGATGCCGCGCCTGCGGTAGTCGGGGGCGACGATCAGGTCCACCACGAAGGGGCCGTCCGGCGCGTCATCCCACGGGGATTCGCGCACGACGAGGATCGCCCCGACGAGCGTTCCTCCGTCCCACGCGCCGATGAACGAGTCTTCCGTAGTCGCCCCGAAAGCGCCCTCAAACGTCAGGCGTAGTTCTTCGGAGGTTTCCAAGAGCGCCTCAGGCGTGACGTCGCCGTCGTACGCCTCGAGGGTGAGCACCGCGAGCGCGGGGATGTCGAATGTTGTGAGCGTGGCGATCTCAATACCCTGAGGCCGATTCGCCGCCGACAACGCGTCCAGTGGGGCATGTAGAGTTCGAGCTTCCATAAACCAACTATAGGTGAGGGTGCTCACTTTGTCACGGCTCTTAAACGTTTTCTCACAAGCGCGGTCTGATCGGCAGATGTGTGCCTCAAATGTAGAGGGCGGGCTCCTCGAAGAAGTAGTTGGGATCGACGATGAGATCGCGGTCGCGCGTGTCCTTTTCCGGCTTGGGAAGCAGACGCGCGGGCACGCCGATCGCCACGTTGCCGCAGGGCACGTCCTTGACGACGACGGCGTTCGCGCCGATCTTGACGCCCGTGCCCACGGTGATCGGACCCAGCACCTTTGCGCCGGCACCGATCATGACATGGTCGCCGACGGTGGGGTGACGCTTACCCGGCGTCATTGCGACGCCACCGAGGGTAACTCCGTGAAAGATGACGACGTCGTTGCCGACCTCGGCAGTCTGCCCGATGACGACGCCCGTCGCATGGTCAATGAAGACGCGGCGCCCGATGGCGGCCTCGGGGTGAATATCCACGCCTGTGAAGGCTCGGGCCATGGAGGACAGAGTGCGCGCGAGGGTGCGGGCACCGTAGGACCACAGAGTGTGGGAGACGCGGTGCGTCCACAGGGCGTGCACGCCCGGGTATGTCAGGGCGATCTCCAGGGCGGAGGTGGCCGCGGGGTCGCGGCGCTGCGCCGTCACGAGATCCTCGCGGAAGAGCCCGAGCGCCTTGGTGGGCAGGGCGCGCGACAGGGTCTTCGACAGGGCGCGTACGGTCAGTTTCACGAGGTCCTCCTGGATGGTCGACTGAGACGGAAACGCACAGGCGGCCCCGGACATTCCATCCGGGGCCACCTTAGCGCGTCGAGCGGGAAAGATCAGTCCTCGAGGCCCGCGAACAGCGCGGTCGAGAGGTAACGTTCACCCGTGTCGGGCAGGAGCGTGACGATCTTCTTGCCAGCCAGCTCGGGGCGGGCGGCGACGGCGGCCGTACCCGCCAGGGCAGCGCCCGAGGAGATGCCCACGAGCAGACCCTCTTCGGCGGCAGCGCGGCGAGCGAACTCGAGGGCCTGCGCGGTCTCGACGGAGATGACCTCGTCGACGATGCCTGCGTCGAAGGTCTCGGGCACGAAGTTGGGCATGAGGCCCTGGATTCCGTGCGGGCCGGGGGTGCCGCCGGTCAGCAGGGGAGACTCGGCGGGCTGAACGGCAATGATGCGCACGTTCGGGTTCTTGTCCTTGAGGACCTTCGCGACGCCCGAGATGGTGCCGCCCGTGCCCACGCCGGCGACGAAGACGTCAACCTGGCCATCGGTGTCCGCCCAGATCTCCTCGCCCGTGTGCGCCACGTGGGCAGCAGGGTTGGCGGGGTTGGTGAACTGGGAAGCAATGATGGCGCCGGGGCGCTCGGAGGCGATGCGCTCGGCCTCGGCGACGGCCGCGGAAACGCCGCCCTTGGGGTCGGTGAGAACCAGCTCGGCACCGAAGGCACGCACGATCGCACGACGCTCAACGGACATCGACGCGGGCATGACGATGACGACCTTGTAGCCCCGGGCTGCGCCCACCATCGATAGGGCGATACCCGTGTTACCGGAGGTGGCCTCAACGATCGTGCCGCCGGGGGTCAGGGCGCCCGAGGCCTCGGCCGCGTCGATGATCGAGCGGGCAATGCGGTCCTTCACGGAGGACGCGGGGTTAAAGGCCTCGACCTTGGCGACCACGTCAACGCCGTCACCGGCAACGTGGTTAATGCGGACGAGGGGGGTGCCGCCGATCAGATCGGCGACGGTGGAGGCGATGCGAGCCATGAGAGGTCCTTCCTAAGCAGGTGTACCCCTGAATTGTCATCCCACGCTCGGAGCCTCGTCTAGTTCAATTCGCCGTGTTTCCACGTAGCGAAACTTTGCAACACCGGACGAGAACTGGGCTAGGCATGCGTCAATCGATTCTCGGTCGCACGGATCGATCGCAATGCGCAGCGTGACGTCCGTGCCCCATATCGTGTCGACGACCGCTGCCCCTCGCGCGCGCAGCTCCGCCTCGATGCGGCCCGCATCCCCGGGACTGAGCTGGGTTTCGAGGACGTCGCGCCCGACCAGGTAGGCGATGGGGGCGCGGGCGACGGCCTCGGACACGGAGGTGGAATATGCCCGCACGAGGCCACCCCCGCCCAGGAGGATTCCACCGAAGTAGCGGGTGACGACCGCCGTGGCGTTCCACGTGTCAGAAGCGCGCAGCGCCTCCAGCATCGGGGTACCCGCCGTGCCCGAGGGCTCCCCGTCATCCGAGGAATGCTGCAGCGGTGCGGCGTCCGGCGGGTCGATGAGGTATGCCGAGCAGTTATGGCGGGCTTGCGTGTGGTCGGCCTTGACCGCGTCGATGAGCTCGCGCGCCTCCTCGGGCGTGTCCGTCCTGGCGAGCGTCGTGATAAAACGGGAATGCTTGATCTCAATCTCGTGGGTGAGGAGCGTGCCGGAGGCGAGCGTGCGAAGAGCGGACATGCGCTCAGTCTAAGGGAGAGAGCCCGCCCTCAGTCTGTAACCAGGATCGCAGGCGCGTAGGCTCTCGCGATGTGCTTCAGGGGCAGGTCCGTGGTAGTCTTGTCGGGTTGTCGCCGTGCGCCCGCGTGGCGCACCGATCAGAATAGTCGTCGAGAAAGAAGAGGAGCGGTAAGACATGGCAGTTCCCAAGCGCAAGATGTCCCGTGCGAACACCCGCACCCGCCGGTCTACCTGGAAGGCTGATCTTACCGAGCTGAACACCGTCAAGGTTGCCGGCCGTGAGATCCGCGTGCCCCGCCGCCTGGCCAAGGCCTACAAGAACGGCCTCCTGGACGTCGAGGGCTGACCTCGCATCCACGCACGGGCCCGGGACTTGTTGTCCCGGGCCTTTGTCATGCCCACAATCCCTGAATACGCGCCCTCGGCCCCAGCGGTCGTCGGCGCGCGCCTGATTCCAGTACCCGAAAAGGAACGCACATGAGCCTGCCACTGCCTCTGCCCGCCGTGAGCGGGGGAGTAGGCCACGGCCTCGTCGCCGCGTCGACAACGAGCGATACCGAGGGGGCCATTGTCTCCCTCTTCCTGATCGCCGCCGCTGCGGCTATCGCCCCGCTGCTGTCCTCGCTCACCCGCAGGCGCGTGCCTGACGTCGTCTGGCTGCTGATCTTTGGCGTCATTATCGGGCGGAACGTTCTGGGACTCGCATCCCTCACCGAGCCAATCTCCGTCTTCCGGGAGGTCGGCATGGGCATGCTCTTTCTCATCGCGGGCACCGAGATCGATGTCGAAGAGATACACGGCCGGGCGGGCAGGTGCTCGCTGCTGACGTGGCTGGCATGTTTCGGTATCGGCCTGGCCGTCTCCTGGGCGGCGGTCGCCGCGTCGGGCACGACGGGGGTCGCCACCGCCACCTACATCGCGCTCGCGATTGCACTGACCTCGACGGCGCTGGGTACCCTGTTGCCCATCCTCATGGAGGCCGGCGTCATGGGCACGACGATCGGCAAGGCCGTCCTTGTTCACGGCGCCGTCGGCGAGCTTGCGCCCATCATCGCCATGTCACTGCTCTTGTCGGCACGTAGCCCCTGGGCCGCGGCGATCGTTCTATTGCTGTTCGCGCTCGCCACGGTCCTTGCGGTCGCCATCCCGACGCGCTTCATCCTCGAGCACCCCGCTCTCGGGCGGACGATCCTGCACGGGGCACAGACTTCGCAAAAGACGCTCATGCGCGTTGTTATGCTGGTCCTTACCGGCCTCATGGCGCTGTCAGCTGTCATGGAACTGGATATGGTGCTCGGTGCGTTCGCGGCCGGCATCATCGTGCGCGCGCTGGCACCCGGCAACTTTACGATGGTCGAGGACGAGCTGCGAACCCTCGGATTTTCCTTCCTCATCCCGCTGTTTTTCGTCACCTCGGGCATGAACATCTCGCTGAGCGCCGTCGCGGGCGCCCCCTTCCTGGTCGTCGCCTTCGTCGGCGCAATCCTCTTCGTGCGCGGCGTACCCATCGTCCTCCTGGAACGCTTCCACGGTTCGATCGAGCGCGTCGGCTGGACGGACGCGACTCGGATCGGCCTCTACGGTGCGACCGGCCTGCCGATCATCGTCGCCGTCACCGAGCTCGGCGTCTCGACGGGTGTCCTGCCGTCGTGGCTTGCCTCCCTGCTCGTCGTGGCGGGCGCGATGTCCGTGCTGATCTTCCCTCTGCTTGCCTTCCTGCTGGGTCGCGCTGGTGGAAAGGCGCGCTAACCTCCGCTAGTCTTACAGGCGGCGCACCGCGCCACGCCTCCGTAGCTCAATGGATAGAGCAAGGGCCTTCTAATCCCGAGGTTGCAGGTTCGAGTCCTGTCGGAGGCGCCAGCTATCTCCATGCGCCCGTCTCGTTTCGCAGACGGGCGCTGTCACAAACTCCCGTCACGTGGACCCCTCCTGCGCCACCTGCACAAAGGCGGACATACTGGGGTCATGAATGCACGAACGAACACCACCCGTCGCATGTGCGGGTCTATTCGTGCCCGAATGTGCAGCTGACGCCGACGTCCGCCATTTCCTAGGCTTTCCCTCCATCACCACCCGTGTTGACGAGCACCCACGTGGAGGCCAGCCACCACCCGAGAGTTACACCGTGCCCTTCTCAGACGACACCTACGCCTGTCCCTGCACCCACGACCACGAGCCCACGCTCCTGTCCTTCGAGGTCATGCCCCCGCGCAAGCCCTCCCTGGAAGAACCCTTCTGGAACACGGTCGACCAGCTGCTGCGCGTGCGCCCCGACTTCATGTCCGTCACCTACGGTGCAGGCGGCAAGGACCGCTCCAACGCCCGCTCGACGGTGCACCGCCTCGTGCGCGACACCCCGATCCAGCCGATCGCGCACCTGACCTGCGTGGGTAACTCGACCGAAGAGGTCGTCTCCACCGTCTACGACTACCTGGACTCGGGCGTGCGCACCTTCCTGGCGCTGCGTGGAGACCCGCCGGTCGGGCAGGAAGACTGGGAGCCCGGCCCGGGCGGCGTCGGCAGTGCCACCGAGCTCATCCACCTGATCCGCACCGTCGAAAAGCGCCGCTGCGACGCCCACCCTGGCGAGGCCCTGCGCTCCGCGTTTAAGCCCCTGACGATCGCCGTCGCCGCTTTCCCCGCAGGTAACCCCGCCGCCGGAACCACGCCCGCGCAGGAGGTCGAGCGCCTCCTCGTTAAGCAGGCCGCAGGCGCCTCCTTCGCGATCACGCAGCTCTTCTGGGACGCCGACGTCTACGCCTCCTTCGTCGAGCGCGCCCGCCGCGCCGGCGTCACCATCCCGATTGTGCCCGGCCTGCTGCCGGCCACCGACCCGGCCCGTCTGCGTCGCGTCCAGGATCTCACCGGCATTGAGGTCCCCGAATACCTGCTGACCACGCTCGCCGACTACCCCCACCAGGACGCGCGCGACGAGTTTGGCGCCGTCTTCGGCTCGCGCCTCATCCACTCCGTCCTGGAGGCGGGCGCGCCCGGCGTCCACCTCTACACCTTCAACCGTTCCAAGCCCGTCTTGGACATCCTGGCCCTCATGGGAGTCGAGCCCGACCCGCTGCGGTCCGGCGCCTCGGCCCCCGAAGCCCGCGCGTAAGCGCATCACCGTCCACCCTGCGGCAGGGTGCGGGTCTCCCGCGTACGCCGAACGAGTAGCACATCCAAGGAGAGAACCATGTCCGCTGCGCCCACGCAGTTCCCCACCGCCACGATCCTGGCCTATCCGCGTATCGGCCGTGGCCGTGAGCTCAAGCGCGCCCTTGAGGGCCGCTGGGCTGGCCGCATCACCGAGGCCGAGCTGATCCAGGCCGCCAACGATCTGCGCAAGGAGAACCTTGCGCGCCTCGTCGAGCTTGGCCTGAACCCCTCCGACGCCTCCCTGGCCGACGCGCCCTCCCTGTACGACCATGTCCTGGACGCCACGATCCTCCTGGGTGCCATCCCGCCGCGCTTCGCAGGCCGCGAGGGTCTCGACCTCTACTTTGCGCTCGCCCGCGGTGACGACAAGGTCGGCCCCGAAGAGATGACGAAGTGGTTCGATACGAACTACCACTACCTGGTTCCCGAGATCGGCCCCGACACGCCCCTGCGCTTCGCCGACGACACGATCACCCGCCGCTTCACCGATGCGCGTGAGTGGGGCTACGTGACCCGCCCCGTCCTGGTTGGCCCCGTCACCTACCTGGCCCTGGCCAAGGCCGACCCGGCTACCCCCGACTTCGACCCGCTCACCCGCATCGACGAGGCCGTGGCCGCGTACGAGGAGGCGCTGGCCTCACTGCACGCCGCGGGTGCCCCGTGGGTCCAGCTCGACGAGCCGGCCCTGACCTCCGACAACCTCTCGCGCTCCCGCGACGATTTCGGCGAGCTGGCCGCCCGCGTCTACGAGCGCCTGGCCGCCTCCCAGAACCGTCCCCAGATCCTGCTCACCACCCCCTACGGCGACGCCTCCCACGCGGTGGGCGCCCTGGCCAAGACGGGCGTCGAGGCCCTCCACGTCGATACGCTGCGCGGCTCGCTGCCCGAAGGTGCGGACCTGTCCGGCGTCACCCTGGTTGTCGGTGCTGTCGACGGCCGCTACATCTGGCGAGCCGACCTGGCCCAGCTGCGCGAGGCCCTGAAGGCCGCGCAGGGCCTGGGCGCCGCACGCGTCACCGTCGCCACCTCGAACTCCCTGCAGCACGTGCCACACGACACCGCGCTGGAGACCTGGGACGACGCGACCCTCAACGAGAACCTGCACGCCTGGCTCGCCTTCGCCGACCAGAAGGTCGCCGAGGTTGTCACCCTTGCGCGCGGTGTGGACGAAGGCTGGGAAGCCATCGACACCGAGGTCGCCGAGGCCACCCGTGTCCTCGAGCAGCGCGCCGCCGCCCCCGGCGTCGTGCGCCCCGAGGTCCGCAGCCGCACCGCCGCCCTGACCGACGCCGATCGCACCCGCGAGCCCTACCCGGAGCGCGAGGCCGCTCAGACCGAGCGCCTGCACCTGCCCCCGCTGCCCACCACGACGATCGGTTCGTTCCCGCAGACCACCGAGATCCGCAAGGCCCGCGCCGCCAACGCGCGCGGTGAGCTCTCTGACGCGGACTACGAGGCCCGCATGCGCGAGGAGATCGCCTCGGTCATCACCCTCCAGGAGGAGCTGGGACTCGACATGCTCGTCCACGGCGAGGCCGAGCGTAACGACATGGTTCAGTACTTCGCCGAGCTGCTCGACGGCTTCGCGGCCACCCGCAACGGCTGGGTGCAGTCCTACGGCTCGCGCTGCACGCGTCCCTCCGTCCTGTGGGGCGACGTCTCGCGTCCCGCGCCCATGACCGTCGGCTGGACCAGCTACGCCCAGTCCCTGTCCGACAAGCCCGTCAAGGGCATGCTCACCGGCCCCGTCACGATCATCGCGTGGTCCTTCCCGCGCAACGACCTGGCGCTCGGCGAAATCGCCGACCAGATTGGACTGGCGCTGCGCGACGAGGTCTCCGACCTTGAGGCCGCCGGCATCGCCGCTATCCAGGTCGATGAGCCTGCCCTGCGCGAGCTTCTGCCCCTGGACGCCGACCGCCACGCCGACTATCTGGACTGGTCCGTCGGATCCTTCCGCCTGGCCACCTCCTCGGTGCGTCCCGACACCCAGATCCACACGCACCTGTGCTACTCGGAGTTCGGTCAGATCATCGACGCCATCAAGGGACTGGACGCCGACGTGACCTCGATCGAGGCGGCCCGCTCCAAGATGGAGGTCGTCCCCGAGCTCGCCGAGGCCGGCTTCGACCACGGCATCGGCCCCGGCGTGTGGGACATCCACGCACCCCGCGTCCCCAGCACCGAAGAACTCGCCGAGCTCATCGGCCTGGCCGCCGACGCCGTGCCGGTTTCGCGCCTGTGGGTCAACCCCGACTGCGGCCTGAAGACCCGCGGCTACGAGGAAACGAAGGCGTCGCTGGATAACCTTGTCTCTGCTACTCGGCAAGTGCGTGCCCAGCGCGGCCTGGAGAGCTGAGCGTTCTTCTGGGTAATAGGTGAGGGGCGGGCCCGATGGGTCCCGCCCCTCACTGTTTGCGTCTCCACGGGCATGCGAATGCATGGTGGGAGAACGGGCAACTGCGCCCGTGAATGTAACGGCTGGAGAATGTGAGCGCCGATAGCGCAGTTGGAGCACGACCGTCTGTCATGTTGTTTCATTGCTGATATTGCAACGTTTAACGGTGGTCGTCACTGCGCTAGGTAGCGATCATGGGGCGTCCAACCCGTGATCACATGCTGTCACACAGTCTCATTGTGCGGACACCGTGTTGCTCGGACGGAAACCGTCCGACAGACTTAAGGGCATGACGACCTTCGCGAATCCCATGTGCTGCCCCTGCGGTGGCATGATGGCGCGAATGTGTATGTGATTGACGCCCCAGATACCCCTGTCAATCACCGCCGCAGTGATATACCCACGCCGATAGTGGGAGTGTGGCCCCGAAGAATCGGATACACCCATGACCCTCGTCAACACCCATGCCGCCTCCGTCCGCGCCGACAACGACACCCCCACGTCCTACGAGGACTTCCTCGATGTCCTGGCCGGCCTGCGACTGAGCTCCTCCCGCATCGACATTGACATCGATCGCGGCCAGGTCACCCTCGACGGACGCGACGCAGGCCTGTCCGCCAAGGAACACGACCTCCTGGCCCACCTCGCCGCCAACGCCGACCGCTCTGTCACCCGCGACGAACTCTTCGCCTCCGTGTGGGCCGACTCAGAACTCGGCTCCGACTCCCGCACCGTGGACGCCCACATCCGCCGCCTGCGCAAGAAGCTCTCCATCCTGCCCGAGCTGATCTCCACGGTCCGCGGCGAAGGCTACCGCTTCAACTCCGCCCCCTCCGTGCGCGTGCGCGTCACCCGCCCCGTCACCCTCGCCGCCTGAACGCCCCTCGCGGCGGACCCCGCCGGCGCTCCTGGCCGCGCCACCGCGCGCATCGGCCCGACGGCCACCCCGGGCGGCTCCCAGCCCAGCCACGCGGCCCATGCCAGACCCAAAGGGAGAGGGGCCACGGCCTCGTCCCCGAAACCGCGCGCCTCACAGGCGTTTGTACGAACTCCCTTAGATCACGAGTCGCGTGATCTCCGAATCCAGCGGCAGCTCCTCCACATGCAGGGGCGAAGCCTCCATGCGGTGGCGAAGCCCGTCGATATCATCCGGGTTCGACAAATCGATGCCCACCAGAGCCGGACCAAGCTCGCGGTTGTTCTTCTTCGTGTACTCGAAGTGTACGATATCGTCCGCAGGACCCAGCACATCCGACAGGAAGACGCGCAGCATGCCCGGCTGCTGCGGGAACGTCACGAGGAAGTAATGACGCAGGCCCTCGTGGCGCAGCGAACGCTCCATGACCTCCGCGTAGCGCGTCAGGTCGTTGTTACCGCCCGACACCACGCACACGATCGCGCCGTCGGAGCGGCCCAGCAGCGCCTGACGATCCGCCGGGTCGGTCAGGTACACGTGCGCTGCCGTGGACGCGAGAGCGCCAGCGGGCTCGGCGATGACGCCGTCGGACTGGTAGAGCTCCAGCATCTCCGTGCACACCGCGCCCTCCGGGACGACCAGCACGGAGTCGACGAACTGCGAAGCGATGTGGAAGGGGAGCGCGCCCGCGCGGCCCACCGCCGTGCCGTCCACGAAAGGATCGACTTTCGCTAGGGACATCGGCTGACCCGCCTCGAGCGCCGCGCGCATCGATGCCGCGCCCGCAGGCTCCACGCCGACGATCTTCACCTCCGGACGGTTCGCGCGCAGCCACGTTGCGATGCCCGCGATGAGGCCGCCGCCGCCCACGGGGGCCAGGATCGCCGCCGTGTCCACGGGCATCTGCTCCTCGAGCTCGACGCCAATCGTGCCCTGGCCGGCGATCGTGAACGGATCGTCATAGGGGTGAACGTAGGTGCGGCCCGTCGCGCGCGCAGCCTCCTGGGCCAGCGCGTTCGCGCGATCGAACGTGCCATCTACGATGACCTGCTCGACCCACTCGCCTCCGATCGTCGCGATACGGCGACGCTTCTGACGAGGCGTGTTTGAGGGCAGGTAGATCGTGCCGCGCACACCCAGGTGAGCGCAGGCGTAGGCCAAGCCCTGCGCGTGGTTACCGGCCGACGCGCACACGACGCCGCGTTCGCGCTCGGCGGGGGACAGGAGCGACATGCGCGCGTACGCGCCGCGCACCTTGAAGGAGCGGCACTTCTGCTGGTCCTCACGCTTGAGCAGAATATCGACGCCGGCCTCGGCGGACAGACGCTCAGAACGCTCCAGGTTCGTGCGAACGGCAACCCCCTCCAGGGCCGTGGCGGCCTGACGGATGTCCTTCGGCTTTGTCACGTGAGAACTAGCGGTCATGGGAACTCCTTCCAGTACCCTTCTAGTGTAGTAGTGGCCACCGCCCCCAAGTCCCACCCAACCGTATGACCCAGAGCGCACTAACATAGAAGGCGTGGAAACTTTGAAAGACCCCCTGGTCTGGATTGACTGCGAAATGACCGGCCTGGACGTCGAGCGCGACGCCCTCATCGAGGTGGCTGTGGTCGTGACCGACGGCGACCTGCGAATCGTCGACCCCGGCATGGACGTGCTGATTACGCCTCCCGCGGGCGCCCTCGACAACATGAACGACTTCGTGCGCAACATGCACACCTCCTCCGGGCTGCTCGATGACCTGCAAACGTCGGCCGTGTCCATGGAAGAGGCCACAGAGCAGGTTCTGTCCTACATCAAGCGCTTCGTGCCCCAGCAGGGCAGGGCGCTCCTGGCAGGCAACTCGGTGGGCACCGACAAGATGTTCCTCGAGGCCAACATGCCCTCCGTCATCGACCACCTGCACTACCGTCTGGTGGACGTATCCTCCATCAAGGAGCTGGCCAAGCGCTGGTACCGTGCCGCCTTCGCCGAGTCCCCCGATAAGCACGGCGGCCACCGCGCTCTGGCCGACATCCTGGAGTCCATCCAGGAGCTCGAGTACTACCGTCGCGTGCTGTTCCCGGCCGAGCCGGTGACCACCGAGCGCGCCCGCGAGGTGGCCCGCGAGGTCGTCGCCCTGGGTATTCCCGCCATGGGCGAGGACGCCGAGGCCTGATCCGTCTTCATGACGCCCAGCGGCGGCATCCCTGAGGGGTGTCGCCGCTTTGCTGTGTGGGCGCAGCGTGGCGCTCACAGGGGCGTGTGCGAGGTGCTCGTTATCCACAGGGGTACGGGGCGAAGGCGCGTCATCCACAGGGCGGGCCAGCGCGCTTGAAGCGCTGCGGTGAGTAGGGCTTTCCTAGACGCATCCGGCCAACGCCGGCCAGAACGGACAAAGGATGCAACGATGCAGGATATTTCGACGACCCTCAGGGGCCGTATCGGATCAGAACCGATGATGAAGCACGTCAAGGGCGACGTCTGCGTGACGACCTTCCGGCTCGCGATCACGAGGTGGCGCTTTGCCAGCGACGTGCGCACGGGCAACGCCTCCTACGTGGAGGATGGTGCCTACTGGTACACGGTGGAAACATGGGACACCCTGGCCTCCAACGTGTTCCGCAGCTGCCGCAAGGGAGACCCCGTCGTCGTGGTCGCCCGACCCGTCCCCAACGGCTGGATTGACGGCAATGGGCAGATCAGGTCGTCGATCGTTTACCGCGCCTCCTCGGTTGGCCACGACTTGGCTCGGGGAACCTCCCAGTTCACGAAGAATAGCGCGCACTCGACCGAAGAGCCGGCGGGTGGGACGCAGGGGGATCCCTATTCGACGAGGCAGGGGCAGGGATCAGCTCAAGCGTCCGAGGACGGGGGTGACCCGGGCGACCTGGGCCATGATCGACACGCACACGAGGTTGCGCCGGACGAGGGAACGAACATCCCACCCAATGGAGTCGGCGCACAGCGCGTTGAGCCGACGCTGCATGCCCCGACCGGCGCAGTGGGCTGCGAACTCCCACCCCTTGCTGCCCCGGAAGATCCCGTCGGGTCCGAGGATGAATCGTCGGACCCGGGACAGGGCACCCGCTCGTGCTTCGACTATTCGGCGGTGGACCGTGACCACGTTGATGCGACGAAAAACGATGCGTTCGAGCCTATTGATGGCGACGCGGACGAGCCGCCCGATGCCGTCTAGGCGGACGCGTCCACGATCGCGACCTGGGCGATGGCGCACTCCCCGTCGTGGCTGATGGAGACAAGCACTCTCCACGTGGAAGGCGCTGCTCCGAGTGACTCCTCGCAGGCGGCCGCGATGTCTCCGTGGAGAGCGAGAGAGGGGCGGTTCCACTCGTCGTGGATGACCTCAATCTCGCGCCAGTCCACGTCGTCGGCTCCGATGCGGGGAGGGGAGCCGAAGAGGGCACACGACCAGGCCTTGATAAAGGCTTCCTTCGCTGCCCATAGGCCGCCCGCGTGACGGGCAACTGCCTCGTCATAGCGGGCGGAACCTGGCTGCGCGCCGGAGGTGGCGGCGGCGCGGGCGCGGACCCGGCGGGCCTCCCTGGGCGTCAAGACGCCGTTCAGGAAGGCTGAGCCCGGCTCCCTCACCTGAGCGGTAAACTCAGGGAGGGAGACCAGGTCAACGCCGAGTCCGCGCATCGCTCACTTGCCTTCCGGCAGGTGGTAGAAGCCGTCCTCGCCGAGGCGAGCGTTCGGATCCAGCAGGATCGAGGCCTCGACCTCGTGCGCGTCACCCGCGATGCCCGCAGCCGGGTCGTCGGGCAGGCGGCGGCCCTCCACCGAGGTGAACAGCGGAGCGTGGCCCAGCATGCCCATCTCGATGTGACGTTGGCCGTTGCGCAGTCGGCGATCCGACGCGGCGCGCCACGCTTCGAGACGCTCGCGTCCGGCCTCGCGCTCCACGATGGCTTCGAAGGCGGCCGGGTTGACCAGCGCCAGGAAGCCGGAGACGTGGCCGAAGCCGAGCGAGGTCGCGAACGCCGCGCGCACCGGTCCACGAGAGGACAGGTTGAGCGGGGAACGCAGCCACACGAGCGGGCTGTACTTCTCCATCGCGTCGTCGACGCAGTCCAGCGCGACGTTCGCGGGGATCAGGCCCGTGCGGAACACGTCGATGATGCCGCCCACCTGGAACACGCAGGCGCCGCCCTTCGCGTGACCCGTGAGGGTCTTCTGCGAGATGACCAGCAGCGGGTTGCCGGGGGTGCGGCCCAGTGCCATGCCGACGCGGGTGTGCAGATCCGATTCGTTCGGGTCGTTGGCGTTCGTCGACGTGTCGTGCTTGGACACGAAGGCCACGTCGTCGATGCCCACGCCCAGCTCGCCGAGGTTGCGGGCGATGACCGAGTCGGCACCGCCGCGTGCCACCGCGAGGGCACCCAGACCGGGGGCCGGGATTGAGGTGTGCGCGCCGTCGCTGAAGGTCTGCGCGTGCGCCACGACAGCCAGGACCGGCAGGTTCATATCTAGGGCCACCGACGCGCGGGTCAGCAGCACGGTGCCGCCGCCCTGCGCCTCGACAAAGCCGCCGCGGCGACGGTCGTTGGCGCGGGAAACGAAGCGCGAGGAGATGCCGCGAGCCAGGAGCTCGTTCGAGTTCGCCGTCGCGTTCATTGCGCCGAAGCCCACGATCGACTCCACCTGAATGTCATCGATCGCGCCGGCCACGACGAAGTCGGCCTTTCCGGCCTTGATCTTGTCGAGGCCCTCCTCGATGGAGACCGCGGCGGTCGCGCAGGCGCCGACCGGGTTGATCATCGAGCCGTAGCCGCCCACGTAGGACTGCATGGTGTGTGCAGCCACGACGTTGGGCAGGGTCTCCTGCAGGATATCCTGCGGGTAATCCTCACCCAGGAAGCGGTCGACGAACAGCTTGTGCATCGAGCGCATGCCACCGAAGCCGGTGCCCTGCGTGGAGGCCACGGTCGCCGGGTGGACGACGCGCAGCAGCTCGGCGGGGCTGAAGCCAGCCGACACGAACGCATCCACGGCGGAGACCAGGTTCCACACGGCGATCGGGTCGATCGAATCCAGCATCGATGCCGGGATACCCCAGCGAGCCGGATCGAAGTCCGTCGGGAACAGGCCACCGATGCGGCGGTTCAGCGTCGCGCGACGCGGCACGCGCACCTGGGCGCCGGACTTGCGGGTCACCTGCCACTCACCGAACGCGGTCTGTTCAATGACGGTGAACTGCGGGTCAGCGTCGG
>CAUVIG010000012.1:0-22057 GCA_963551745.1 uncultured Actinomyces sp. | reverse complement strand
CCGGACCCCGGACCCCGGACCCCGCGCTGAAGCTTGTCCGGTGCGACAACCGAGACGCGCGGCTTACTGGCCACCGAGGAGCGTGCGGATCTGCCCGAGGATCTCATCGGGGTGCGCGAGAGCCTCCCACCGAAATCGTCGGATTTGCCACCCCTGGGCTTCGAGTAAGCGCTGACGGCGCTCCTCGGCCTCGATGGAACGGTGGACCGAGTCAACATCGGAACCATATTTGCCGCGGCCATCAAACTCGATTCCGATCCGGTGCTCCGGAATGGCAATGTCGATGAAGTACCACTTATTCGCTGCTGAAACCGGGTACTGAGTTTCCAACCCCTGCAGGCGACCTCGCACCAGCAGGTAAAGCAAGCGAGATTCCCCCGCACTCTCGCACCCTGCATCCGCGTGTGTGACGATCCAACGCGCTGTGATTGCGTGCCTTCTGCCCCGAGAGGATGTGCCGATCAAACGCAGCAGCCGCTCGCGGCTGTGTTCCTCGCGTCGCCGGGAATCATCGCGGTAGAAACGCCGGTATCGTGCCAGTTCATGCAAGCCGGCACACGCGACGACGAAAGCCTCCTCCTGCTCGAGGGTGAGTGCACACTCGATGATTGTATCTTCGAGGGTTGTGCCGATGATCTCCCCGCCGCAGCGGACCATGGCTGGCGATCGCCCGCCGCGCGGTCGGTGCGGGCGCACCGTGACGGCTGGGACGTGGAGGAGGCCCGCCTGAATCTCGGGAAGTGTGAACGGACGCGGGTGATGGTCCGAGGTCGTGGTCATGTGCAGTGGATGCTCGCGCAGAAGCGGTAAGTCCTGGAGCCACGCGGCGGTGGGGCCGGATGCTATCAGGTGCAGGCGCCTGTGCTGAATGGCCAGCAGTCGCGCCAGATCGACGGCCACGCTTGGGGCGGGATGGGTGGTGATTGCCTCGGATTCAAGGTAGTAGCCGGGAGCGATCCTCACGAGTTCGCCTCGTTGCGCGCGACGAGCCAGTTCCCGGCGCGCGCCGTTATCCCTGTTCGCAGTTGTGTGTGCGTGCTCCGCAAGGGTGCGGACCGCAGATGCATCCATCGTGGTCTCCTTCGACTACCTCCGATTTTAGAGGTTCGATTTTAGAGGTTGTGCTCAAAGTGCAGTCCACCTCGGCGGAAATGGGCATTTTTGGGGTGTTTTGGGCGTGGTGGTATACGGTTTGGGCAAATTGTGTTTGAAACCGGAGCCTGGGGCGGGTTCGGGTCGGGCGTGGGCCGGTGATGCGGCGTGGTAGACGAGGTTGGGGTGGGCTCGGGTCGGCGACGCGGGCTGGCCGACAATGCGGTGAGGTGGGCTGGGACCGATGGGGGGAGTAGGACGACAACCTGGCAGACCCACCACCTACCGCACGCGCATAACACGGGAATTTCAACGGGTGCAGCACCAGGGTAGGAGGATCAAGCGCCCCCGAGGACACCCCGGGTGGTCTCGGGGATGAATCAGGGGAAACCTCCGTAGCGCTGACGAACGCCGCAGGCGCACGATGGGTGCATGAACACGAACACGACAATCGCCCAGGCCCCCGTGGCCGACCAAGAGGCCCCGGCCTCGTCCATCGTCCGACTTCAGGGCGTCTCCAAGATCTACGGAAGCGGCGACGCGCAGGTGCGCGCCCTCGATGACGTGAGTGTCGGCTTCGGTGCCGGCGAATTCACGGCCATCATGGGCCCCTCCGGATCGGGCAAGTCCACGATGATGCACATCCTCGCCGGCCTCGACGCCCCCACCTGCGGGCACGTCTTCGTCGAAGACACCGACATCACCGCCCTCACAGACACCGCGCTGACCAAGCTGCGCCGCGACCGCATCGGCTTCGTGTTCCAGTCCTTCAACCTGGTGCCCACCCTGGATGCGCGCGCCAACATCCTCCTGCCCATGCGCCTGGCCGGGGCCACCCCCGAGAAGGAATGGTTCGACCTCATCGTCACCTCCCTGGGTATCGCGGATCGACTTTCCCACCGCCCCTCCGAAATGTCCGGCGGACAGCAGCAGCGCGTCGCCGTCGCCCGCGCCCTCATGAGCCGCCCCGCCGTCATCGTCGCGGACGAGCCCACCGGCAACCTCGACTCCCGCTCGACGGGAGAGGTCATGGACCTGCTGCGCCGCGCCGTTGACGAGCTTGGGCAAAGCGTCATCATGGTCACTCACGACACGAGGACGGCGGCCTACGCGGACCGCGTCCTCGTGTGCCGCGACGGACGCATCGTCTCCGACCTGCGCGACGTTACCGCCGACTCCCTCACCGCGGCGCTGCGCTGAGCGCACGCCCCTCCCCAAGGCTCACACACATGTCTGCAACACACTCACTCCTGCGCGCCAACCTGCGCTCCCACGGCCGCCGCTACATCTCCACCGGCCTGGCCGTCGCCATCTCCACCGCCTTCATCGTCATCACCCTCATCGTCATGACGGCGATGACCGCGGGCCTGACCTCCAGCGTCTACACCCAGTACCGGGGCGGCACGATCGTCCTCTCCCAGGACAAGGACGCGCCCGAGGACGCCATCGAGAGCGCCGAAAAAGCCCTGGCAACAACCAACGGCGTCACTGCCATCAAGCACATGGCCCAGTGGCCCGCCGAGGCCCAGACCGACGCGACGCGCGGCAGCCTCTACGTCTCGCCGCTGGCCCCCAAGCCCTTCGCCGACCTCGACCTGAGCGCCGGAACCAAGCCAACCGCCGACGACCAGATCACCATCCCCGAGCACACGGCCTCGACCCTCTCACTGAAGGTCGGAGACACCGTCCGCGTGCGCGCAGGATTCACCGAGGGCGACTACCGAACCCTCACCGTCGTCGGCACCACACGCTCGAACACCATCAGCATGGGCATCCCCGCCAGCTACGTGACCGACGGCGGCTTCTCCGCGGTCTTCGGGACGACCGCGTCCGGCCAGTTCATCGTCGCGACGTCCGGAGCGGATGCGGACAGCAACGCAAACCCTCCCATCGCCACCCAGGACGAGTGGGTGGCGAGAGCAAACTCCGCGCTCAGCGGCATCTCGGGCGTGACCGTTACCAGCGCGCACAAGGCAATCCAGGACGACCTCGAGCAGGCGCGCCTGGGAGCCACCATGACGATGGGAATCATGCTGATCTTCCCGGCGATCGCGGCGCTCGTGGCCTCCATCGTCGTCTCCTCGACGTTCCGAGTGGTGCTCACCCAGCGCACCCGCGAACTGGCGCTGCTGCGCACGCTGGGAGCAACCAGGCGACAGGTCCGCTCGCTCGTGACCCGCGAGGCCCTCGCGATCGGAGCGATCTCGTCCGCGATTGGCGTCGCGCTCGGCTGGCTGATTGGCGCGCTCGCGGAGGCGGGCACCGGCCTGAGCTCTAGCGTCGGCGCGGCGCTGGCGGGGGCCTCCGTCTGGCAGCTCGCGCTCACGTGGCTGGGTGCCACCCTGTTCACGACCCTGGTCGGCGTCTTCCCGGCCCGCGCCGCCTCGCGCGTCGCCCCGGTTGCCGCCCTCGCCCCCGTGAACGAGGCCGGGGCCGCCGCCCGCAAAAAGCACACCGTCCGCTTCATCATCGGCGCGCTCATTGCGGTGGCCGGGTGCGCTTGCGTCGCGGCTGCGTGGCGATCGGATAGTGGCGGCACGAAATTCCTCGGGGCTTTCGGCGGGTCGCTTCTGGCGCTCCTCGGTGCGCTGCTCGTTGCCTCCGTGCTGCTGCCCGCTCTCACCCGCGCGTTCGGCGCGGCCTTCCCGGGCACCCTGTCCGCCATGGCCCGCGAGAACACGGTGCGCAACCCCGGCCGCACCTCCGCGACCGGCACCGCGATCATCATCGGCGTGACCCTCGTCGTCACCATCATGGTTGGCGCTGCATCCGTGCGCACCACCCTCACCAACGCTGTGAACGACGCCCGCCCCTTCGATCTCATGGCCGTGTCTACCTCCGGGGCGCTCACCGACGACCAGCAGGCCGCCATCGCGGCCACCGACGGCGTTGCCGCCACCGTCGACCAGTACGCCGCCCCCGGCACCCTGACGACCACCTCGGGCGCGCCCGCCTACGCCGGACCCGAGGGAGCGGGCTCGCAGGACGAGGCCCAGGCCTCGTCGGTCATCATCAGCGGAGAACCCGACTACACGGGCGTCACCCACTCGACCGTCACCCAGCTGGGCGATAACCAGGTGCGCGTCGGCGACGAGGCCCTGGCCGGGCAGACGCTGCGCCTGTGCGCTGACACGTGCGTGGACCTGAGCGCCACCTACGACAAGAACGGCGGAGTCGGGCAGGCCCAGGTCTCGGAGAAGACCCTGCGCTCCATCGCGACCTCGCTCGAGCGCCAGGCGATCATCATCAAGATGGCCGACGGAGCCGACGCCGAGACCGTCCAGGCCGCGCTGCTCAAGGACTCGCACCTGAGCGTCAACGGCTCCGCGCTGGAGCGCCAGATGTACACGAAGATCATCGATCAGCTGATGCTCGTCCTCGTCGGACTGCTCGGCGTGTCCGTCCTTGTGTCCCTGGTGGGCGTTGCCAACACGCTGTCCCTGTCGGTCGCCGAACGCACCCGCGAGAACGGCCTGCTGCGGGCCCTTGGCCTGACGCGTCGCCAGATGAAGAGCCTCCTCGCCCTCGAGGCACTGTTCCTCTCGCTGACTGGCGCGCTGATCGGCGTCGGCATGGGCGTTGCCTTCGGGTGGGTCGGCGTGATGAGCCTGCCGATCGATGGGACCACTCCCGTGCTGAGCGTGCCCTGGCTGCAGCTGGTCGGCGTGTGTGTCGTCGCGATTGTTTCCGCGCTGATCGCTTCGTGGCTGCCCGGTCGCCGAGCTGCGAAGGTGAGCCCCTCGGAGGCGCTCGCGACGGAGTGATCGCCACTGGTCGAAAGACAGGATGTAAATGGGCGGTGTTCCGTGGGTTTATCCCACGGCACCCCGCCCATTGGCGTGCGGTGCTGTGTGGTGGTGCTTGTGCTCCCACGGGTGTTCCGGGCGCCGGAGGGCACGGGTTGCTGATTGGCGGCTGGGCGAGGTGGCTCGTTGTCTGGTCAGGCCCCGTCGCTCATGGGCACCGCGTGTGGGTGCTGCAGGCGAGGTGGCCCGGTGGCCTGAAACCGCGGTCGCCTTTGCTTGCTTGTGCCTGTGTGGGATTGAAACTGCCATCGCCTTTGCGGGTGAGAAATGGGTGTCTTTGGTGCAGATTTTGGGCGCAGAGGTGATGCCGGTTTCAACGGTCCCTTGTTGGGGCTGAGCAGAGGCGTCGTCAGTTTCAATGTCGCCATGTTTCTGCGTGCTGTGCGCGAAATTTTCCGCCCTGCGCGGCCTGGTGTGCGCGTGAGAGCCAAAAAGTTCGCCCTGCGCGGCCTGGTGTGGGTGCGAGCGCGAAAAAGTACGCCCTGCAAGCCCAAAACGGGCGAAAAACGCTGTTGTCAGGCGTGCTGGGCGAACTTTGTCGCGCCGCGGGCCTGGCGGCCTGGCCCATCTACAGGCATTCTCGACCCTCCAATGCGCTGCTAAAGCCCGCACCACGGCAAGGACCCGGAGTCAGCACGAGGAAAGGCCGATCAGCACTCCACGACGTTGACGGCCAGGCCACCCTCGGACGTCTCCTTGTACTTCGACAGCATGTCGTTGCCGGTCTGGCGCATCGTCTCGATGACCACGTCCAGGCTCACCGTGTGCCGGCCGTCGCCCCACAGGGCCATGCGTGCCGCGTTGATCGCCTTGACGGCTGCGATCGCGTTGCGCTCGATGCACGGCACCTGCACGAGGCCCGCCACCGGGTCGCACGTGAGCCCCAGCGAGTGCTCCATCGCGATCTCCGCCGCGTTCTCCACCTGCTGCGGGCTACCACCGAGGGCCTGCGCCAGGCCGGCGGCCGCCATCGCCGAGGCCGACCCGACCTCGCCCTGGCAGCCGACCTCCGCGCCCGCGATGGAAGCGTTCGTCTTAATGAGGGCACCGATCGCCGTCGCGGTCAGCAGGAAGTCGTGCACGAGGGCGCGTCGGCGGGCCGCGCAGGCCTTGGGCGACGCGGGATCGTTGGTGATGTCCTCCGAGGAATCGTTCGTCGTCATGCGGATGTGCGCCAGCGGGGTGACCGCACCGTCCTCCGTCGCAGGGCCCGCCGCCACGCCGGGCGTCGAACCCGTCTCCGGGCAGTGCGTCACCAGGTAGCCCAGGACTGCGGGGATGACCCCGGCCGCCCCGTTCGTCGGCGCCGTCACGACGCGGTGGCCCGCTGCGTTCTCCTCGTTGACGGCCAGGGCAAAAAGGTTCACCCAGTCCATCGCTCGCATCGGGTCGGCCACGGTCGACACCCAGGCGCGCGCACCGGGGGAGCGCACACCGTCCGCGGGAGATGCGCCCGAGGGGGCCCCGGCCTCGTCCGACGAAGAAGAGGGGAAGCCCGTCAGGCGCTCCGCGAGCTGGCCGGCGAGCGCACGGGCGCGGCGCGGCACATCCAAGCCACCCGGCAGGATACCCGCCGCCGATGTGCCCGCGTCCACGCAGTCGAACATCGTGTCGGCGATGCGATCCAGGTAGGCGTTGACGGTCTCGCGGGGACGTACCGCCTCCTCGTTCATGCGCACGAGCTCCGCGATGCTGAGGCCGGACACGTCGCACGCGGCGAGCAACTGTGTGCCCGACGCAAAGGGGTGCGGCGCGGGAACGTCGATGCCGACGCCCGTCTGGCTCGTCGCGAGCGAGGACACCTCCGGGTTGTACGGGTCGTCATTCGTCTGAATCATGACGAAGCCGCCGCCCACCGAATAATAGGTGCGCTCCAGGATGACGGCGCCGTCCTCGTCGGAGGCCGTGATCGTCAGCGCGTTCACGTGATAGGGCAGGATCGTGCGCGCCGCGAAACGCACGTCCTCGGCGATGTTGAGGGGCACCTGCGTGCCGCTGGGCAGCGTCAGCGTCCCCGACGAGGCCAGGGTCGGCAGGATGGACTCCACCGTCTCGATGTCCACCGTCTCCGGGTCGTAGCCCGCCAGGCCGAGGAGGACCGCGCGGTCCGTCGAGTGGCCGCGGCCCGTTGCGCCCAGCGACCCGAACAGGTCAATCGTGATGTGCGACGGCGGCTTCAGCGTCGTCAGCTCCGTCGTGAACGCCAGGCCCGCGCGCATCGGACCCACCGTGTGCGACGAGGACGGCCCGATACCAATACGGAACATGTCGAAGACCGACAGCGGGTGCGGCGCATCGTGTGCGGCTACCTCGCCCGAGACGATAGCTGCGGGCGTGGGGCGTGACGGGTCGTACGTCGTCACAGATGCGCCGAGGGCGACGGGGCGAAGATCCATGGGGACTATTGTGCAGCAGTCGGCTGGGGCGCTGCCTGTTGTGACGGCAGTGTCTTGGTGTGGCTGCTCTGTGCGCCGGTGGGCGGTGGCCCGCCCGCTCGAAAAGCCACACGCGAGCTGCGCTCGGAGTGGCCGATCTCGAGGCCCGCCCTGGCCCTGCCGCCGCCCACGGCCGCCGCAGCCACCCCGCAGGCCCTGCGGCGGCCTCCAATCGGGTGAGGCTTATGGCTGTCAGTGGCCCGCCCGGGCCTTGCCGTGGCCCACCGGCACTGCGGCCGGGCCCCGTCGGCTACGCGGCGACCTCCGGGCGGCTTGTCGTTCGTGTGTTGCTGGCCTGGCCTTGCCGCCGCATTCCGTGTGGGGGTATGCGGAGAGTGTGGGCGCATCCGGATAGGTTGCCGCTATCCGGATAGGTTATGCGCGTCCGGATAGGTAATTAAGCTATCCGAATGTTTGTTACCTATCCGGATGTGTTGCGGCCTGGGCGCAGTGGCCTCCGTGCGGGGTGGCCCCTCGCCCTGCTAGCGGCCTCAAGTGCTGCATTTTCGCACATAATTCCCCTGAGAACGTTCCAGGTTTTGAAATGGGAACATTGATATTCCGCGGTTTTCGAACTGTTAGTGAACGAGGTCCTGGAGGAATTGCGTGCGACTGTGGGGAGGGAGGGGGGTCTGGGGAGTGCCTGGGGGTGTATCTGGGGTATGTCTGGGGGGTGCAGGTGGGATGGAAGTCCTGTGTTTTCGCAGGTGGAAAGAAGTTTGGGTGGAAACGGATGACAGGGTAAAGGGTTTTCGTTGCGACGCTTGACGCTTTGGGGATGACACCGGTATGAGAATAGGTTTGGTGGTTGATTGTTGAGGGTGTGTCAAGCACAGCAAAGTTCCACATTATGATTTGTTTTCATCTATTAAAAAAGATGAAAATCGCCCAAAAGGCCTGTTTTCGTAGATCGAAATCACTAGGTCAAACGCTGATATTCTGCGGAAATATGGCTTTACAGGTTTTCTGTAATCTACCCTGTTCGCAAAGCTGTAGAAAATGGGTTGTATTTTTCGGTAACCGCGTCGTATGCTGAGTGTCATCAAGGTTGTGGAAAAACCTCTAGGGACATCCCCCCGAGTGCGACACAGCGAAGCAGTAGTCTTCAAGGAGAACGATTAACGGCAACGAGTCGAGCACGCGCTGGCCACGCGCGGACCGGGCGAGCAGGAGCCGCGTGCCGCGCCCTGGCCGCCCTGACCGCCCTGGCCGTCGTGGTAATCAGCACCGGTACGCTGGTCGTCTTCCAGGTCGCCGCTTCCGAGGTAGCCCAGGCTGCCCAGGAGCCCGTCGCCACCGGCGTCATCTCCCCCGAGAACGCCAACGCCCTGGGCTACAAGCCCAACAACCCCGGCGACGTCCCCATTGGCAAGCCCTTCCTGCTGGGCACCGTGCGGCACAATAACTTCCAGGTGCACTCGGCCAGCCAGTGGGTCCACTCGTCGATCGACGTCAACATCGGCGGCATCGAGGACTCCTTCCCCTTCGACCAGGAAGAGACCGAGGACGACACCGACACCACCGTGGCCCTGAGCGACGAGGGTGCCTACATGCTCTCCTTGCGCGCCAACGGCCCGAACTTCTGCCCCGCCAACGCGACCTACGCCGCCCTTAACCGCGATGTCGGATCGGGCGTCTGGTACTGCTACCGCCACGTCGGTAAGGGCCGAGGCAACCGCGAGATCTACACGAACAACCCGGCCGCCTAGCCCGACGTTGCGGGCACGCCCGACAGAGCCCTAACTCCGAGGATGTCCTGACGATCTCGCGGACCACCTCGAACAAGACCGTCATGATCGACGGAATCCTGTATCGCCTCGTCATCGCCGGCTTCATCCCCAGCGGCGACGGCGTCTGCCCGGACACGCTGCCCGCGGGCATCACCCCCGTGTCCACCTTTAGCTCGAAGGAAAACAAGACCTCCTACGGGTGCCTGTACGCCACCTTCAGCCAGGAGTGCTACATCCGCATCGCCAAGACCGTCACCCCGGAATCCGAGGCGACCGGAGGCAAGATCCCCTCCTTCAACTTCACGACGCTGGGTATCGGCGACTTCGTCTCGCCCACGGGCGAGCCCCTGGATACCGCCGAGAATGCGGGTGGCTTCGTCGACTGGTCCTCTTTCGCGGACAGCCCCCTGACCCCCTCGGGCTACGGCAAGGACGGCACGGTGACGTCCGGGTACCAGGCCTTCATTCCCGGCTACTCCCAGTTCGTCATCGCCGAGACCGGCCCATGCACCCCCCGGGCGCCGCCCCCTGTGCTTTGGAGAACCCGGCTACTTCGGGCCCTGGAAGGTCTCCGACGACCCGAACTCGGCCCGCTGGGAGCTCACCAACATCAACTGCGTCAACGGCATCGGCGAGGCCGTCAACGTCACGCGCGACCCCGTGACCGGCGGCATCGACTTCTTCGACGTGCCCCCGGCCAAGACCGCGGCCGCCGTGCCGCTCACCTGCAACTTCACGATCCAGCAGCAGGCCCCCAAGCTTCGCATTGACAAGACCGTCGAAAGTGTCGAGGGCGCCTCCGGTGACACGATCACCGTCACCTACCGTGTCACCGCCACGAATGACGGCACGATCGCGGGCACGACCGGGCGCCTGACCCCCAAGCGCGGCCTCTACAACTCCGTCGCCGGCCGCTACGCGCTCGAGGGCGCCGCCTTCGCGATCTACGACAACGAGGCCCTGACCGGAACTCCCGTGTCCACCTCCGACGGCGAATCGCAGTTCGTCACCGCGCCCCTCGAGACCGGTAAGACCTACTGGCTCGTCGAGACCCGCGCCCCCGCCGGGCATGTCCTCCTGCCCCGCGCCGTGCCCTTCCACATCGAGGTGGGCACCGACGCCTCGGCCTCCACGGTGATCACCACCGACTTCGGTGCCGCCCTCCTCGGCCTCGCCGGCGCGTGCGCGTGGGCCCGCCGCCGCTCCGCCTGATCGGTACGACGCCGGGGCTCGGTTCCGCTGTCCGCCCTCCGTAGTGCCTACCCCGGCGTGCTGTCACCACGCGAGGCGAGCGCGACCGTGGCGGGCCTCGTCCCCTACGATGGGAACCATGAACCTCAGCTTCCCCGAGCGCATCCGCGTCGACGCCATCATCCAAGCCGCCATGGACATGGAGGCCGCGCCCCTCCTGCACGAGCTCGCGCCCATCGGCGACGACGAGACGCCCCAGGCGATCCTTGCGGGCAGCCATAAGACCCAGCGATTCGTGCTCGGCTTCCTCGACGGACGCACCGTCCTGGTCGTTACCTCCGGCATCGGTCTGGCCAACGCCGCCTCCGCGACCGCGCGCGCCCTCACCCTCGTCGAGGCACCTATCGTCATCGCGGCCGGCACCACCGGCGGGCTCGCCCACGACATTAACGTCGGCGACATCGCCGCCGGAATCCGCGCCGTCTACGGGCAGGCCGACGCGACCGCCTTCGGCTACGCCATGGGCCAGGTCCCCCAGATGCCCGTCGACTACACCACCTCCGAAGCCGCCGAGGAACGCCTGCCCATCCTGCGCGGCCTCATCGAACACCCCGTGCGCACCGGCCGCATCGTCTCCTCCGACTCCTTCTGCACCGAGGCCAACGTCGGCCCCATGCGGACGCGATTCCCCGACGCCATCGGCACCGACATGGAAACCTGCGCGATGGCCCAGGTCTGCTGGTCCTCCGACGTCGACTGGATCTCGCTGCGAGCCGTCTCCGACCTGTGCGGCCCCACCGCCGACCAGGCCTTCCACATGGACGGCGCCCGCGCCGCCGCCCACAGCGCGCAGGCCGTGCGCGCCTACCTGACGCTGCTCTGAGCGCCCGCCCCGGCCTCGTCGCCCCGAACGAACGGAAACGATCATGACCCGCCCCGCACGCATCCTCATGGTGTGCACCGGCAACATCTGCCGATCCACGATGGCCCACGCGATCCTCGAACAGGCCGCCGCGCGCGCCGACGTGAACGTTGTCGTCGATAGCGCCGGCGTCTCCGACGAGGAGCAGGGCAACCCGATCGACCGCCGTGCCGCCAGCGTGCTGCGCGACGCCGGGTACGCCGTGCCCGACCACCGTGCGCGCCAGATCCGCGCCGGCGAGCTGGGGGAGTGGGACCTCATCCTGGCGATGACCTCGCGCCACCTGAGCGTCCTGGAGCGCCTGGCCGAGCGCAGCGGCATCGAGTATGAGGGGGCGCCGGGGCCTGGCGGGTTGCGAAGCGACCGCACCGCGGGCGCGCTCAGCGCGGGCGGTCCCGCGGGTGGCGAGAAGCCGCGCATCTGCCTGTACCGCGACCTCGACCCTGAGGGCAGCGGTGACGTGCCCGACCCGTGGTACGGCGGCCACCAGGATTTTCTGGACACGCTCGAGGTCGTTGAGCGAGTCACGCCGGTCATCGTCAATCTGGCGCGCTGACGCCTCTGTATTCGCGTGGTCGTGGAGGCGCGCCGCGAAGGCTGCCCCACGGTCATCAATAGGCACACCAGCCCCATCAGTCACAGTGATGTTGGGTATCGCGTGTCGGTACTTTGGCGTCGTGGGAGGGGGTGAATGACCGTGCCCCTGTTATCTATCCTGCGGGTCAGAATGTGCTGCGGTGAGGGAAGCCGGGGTGGCAGGAGGTTACGAGTGTGCCAGTCAGCGGTCTGTGACTCCACTAATACCGGCGGATATTCACGGGTTGGGGATCTAGTGTCCTCGCGTTCGTGCGCCGCTCGGGATGGGTATATCTGAGACTTCTCGCACATTCCCGTGTTGTAGAATGCTCGAAATTCGACCAGTAGCCGTGGTACGGTTTCTTTGTAAATTTGCATGAAAACTGGATACTCGCATGCGTCCCGTATTCGACGTGTCCCGATTCCATCTGATGAAAGCGAAAGGTGAAAGCATGCAGACGTCTATCAGGAGCCTGTTATTGAGGGCGGTGAGATCGAGAGCGGCTGGTGTTGCTGTGGCGCTCCTGGCGGCCCTGGCTATCGTGGTCCAAGGGCTTGCTGCTCCGGCCGCGGCCGATGTCAACCCTCAAATCGAGGTCACCAACCTGAGCCTCACCAAGATCAACTCCGCTGAAGAGGAGCAGGACGGCGCGCTTTATGTCGGTGGTCTCGCTCTGCTGAAGTTTGACTGGGACGCGTCGAAGGCAACGCCGAAGGAAGGTGATTCCTTCACGATCACTCTGCCCGAACAGTTTGATTTTCACTCGACCCTTGAACGGCCGATGCTTTATAACAAGTATCCTGTCGGCAAGTGCACCATCGGTGGTAAGACTGTTACCTGCGCCTTCGGCCCTGAGCTCACCCCGCTGGTCCAGGCCGGAAACAAGGACATCCACGGCACGGGCAAGTTCCAACTC
The DNA here is from genome assembly GCA_963551745.1 of uncultured Actinomyces sp. Taxonomy (GTDB): domain Bacteria; phylum Actinomycetota; class Actinomycetes; order Actinomycetales; family Actinomycetaceae; genus Pauljensenia. Next base: position 9,388 of record CAUVIG010000012.1, on the reverse strand, counting down.
GCCGTCAAGAGTTCGACGAAACTGGAACGGCTACCTTTCGTCATTAACGCTGATAAGACCGTCCAGGTCGACCTCCCCGGAACAGGTGGGATCCCCGAGGGTCATTCCTCATACCGTCCGGATATACGGCTCTACAAGAGCTACAACGGCTTCATGAAGGAAGGGGATACGGAGGCAAAGTGGTTCTTCTACTTCGGCGGTCCGAGGCTCCAGGACGCGCTCAACGTCACCTTCGATGGCCAGACGGTACAGACTATCACCTTCAAGGATACGCTCGGCGCGGGTATGGAATGCCCGCTGAAGTTGGTCAACCTCCACGCGATCGACTCTGAGGAGAATCCCTCGCAGTGGCTCCTCCTGGACAAGGGCACAGAGCCGGGGCCGACGACTACGCCTGGTCACGGGAGCTTCGAGGTCACCGGCAAGTGCGGGGAGACGGCGCCCGACGGAACGACTCCGATTACCTTCGTGGTGAAGGGTCCTTTCAGGGCAAAGACCAACTATTCGCTCTCCTACAGGACTCTCTTCGTCGGCGGGACGGCGCTTCCGGGAACCGACTACACCAACACTGTCGTGGTTGAGGGAACCACGATTAAAGAGAAAAAGACCACGAGCTTTGTCGCAGCAGGATCCGTCGAGGTCCTGATGCGCCAAGGTGAGGGCACCTTCAGCATCACCAAGAAGATCGCCTCGGACTACGCCAACCAGGTCGATGGTGGAGCGACCTTCACGGTCGAAGTCGACTACGTGCTTCCTACCACCGCGGACGACTACCCGGAGTGGACGCCGCCTGCCAACTCGCTCAACGCTGACAAGCGCACTGGTACGGCCACGATGGAGGTCACGCGAGGCCAGACGATCAGCTTCCCGATACCGTTCCCGGTGGGCACGATGATCAACCTGCGTGAGGACCCCTCGACGGCCAACCCCGCCCTGCCTGCCGGCTACGTGTGGGAGGAGCCGGAGTTCACCATCGGCTCCATCGCCACCTCGAGCATGACGATTGAAGATCAGAAGACCACGAAGGTCGACCTGCTTAACACGGTGGGCGCTGCCGACAACGGCTTCCAGGTGGTCAAGAAGGCCAGTGGTGCCGAGGGCGCTGCGGCGAAGAAGTTCAACTTCAGCTACGCCTGCACTCTGCCGGACAACACCAAGAAGAACGGGCAGATCACGGATGTCCCGGGTGACGCGACCCCCGTGGCGAGCCCTGAGAAGTTCCCGGTCGGCACCACCTGCGAGGTGACTGAGGACACTGCAGGTGCCGGCATTGACGGTTACACCCTCGACCCGGATGGCCACGATACCCAGTCCGTGACGATCGGCCTGGGTAGCGAGCCGACGGCCACCGCCACCTTCACCAACACCTACACGCGTGACGTGGGTCGTTTCTCGGTGACGAAGAGGGTTGCGGGTGACGCGGGCGACAAGGCGCCGGATACTTACACCTTCGATTACACGTGCAAGGCTGACGGTGAGAAGACCATTACGGGCACCATCGTCGCCGGCAAGGGCGCGTCGACGAAGTCCGACGAGATTCCCGTGGGCTACTCGTGCACGGTCAAGGAGCACGTCGATCAGGGCCAGGCTGGCACGGCCTACGTCGAGGGCTACACCCTGGACGTGACCACCACCCCCGATGTCACCATCGCCAAGGGCGCGGTCCCGAATATCGACGTGACCAACACCTACACGCTCAACAAGGGGACCTTCTCGGTGAAGAAGGTCGTTGAGGGCGCCACCTTCACCGGCGCCGACAATACCTTCAACGTGCAGTACACCTGCACGCACGACTCGGTCGCTCTCACCGACGAGCAGAAGGCTGGCAGCCTGACGCTGACGGGCAACGGAACGGCTGTGACGGGCCCCTCCCTTCCCTTCGGAACCTCCTGCACAATCAAGGAGGCCGACGGCAGTGCGCAGCGTGCGGGCTACGCCGTGGCAACCGCCTACACCGCCGGTCAGGTGACCGTGGGAACCGCGACCCCGAGCCCCGAGGTCACGGTGACCAACAAGTACGCGCCGCTCGAGGGCGGGTTCGTCATCTCCAAGACCGTTGACGGTGATGGAGCCGCGCTGGCCAACGATAAGGAGTTCATCTTCGACTACACCTGCACGCCGCTCACCGGTGCTGCCCAGGTGAAGGGAACCGTCGTCGTCAAGGGCGGAGAAATCGGCGCTGTTACCGACGTGCCAGTCGGCTCGTGCTCGGTGTTCGAACGTGACGCTACGATCGAAGGCGCCAGCCTGAACACGGTCCTCACCGTTGACGGCTCCAGCGATGGCGTGAAGAACGGTACGGCCGTCTTCAACGTGAAGGACCGTGTCACCGTCCAGGTTGCTGCGACCAACACCTACGTGCTTGATCGTGGTTCCTTCTCGGTCGCAAAGACGGTTGTCGGCGGCGCTGACTCCTTCACGAACGACACCTTCGTGTTCGACTACGTCTGCACGGATGGCACCGAGGGACGCCTCGACGTTCCGGGTGACGGCACCGCAGTGGAAGGCCCGCGCGTGCCGACGGGCACGAAGTGCACGTTGACTGAGCGCGCTCAGACGGCGAACCGTGACGGCTACACGGTCACATCCGAGCTCTCCGACAACGGCAAGGTCACCATCACCGAGAAGGACGCGGTCGTCGCCGTGACGGCGACGAACACCTACACGCCGGTGCCGAAGGTTCCGGGCAAGCAGCTGGCCAGGACGGGCGCCTCGAATGTGGCAGTCGTGGGCGTCGTCGGCTCCCTGCTGGTCATCGTCGGCGGTGTGCTCATCGCGCTGAGGCATCGTCGTGGCGATGCCTAATGACGCAGTGCCAGAGCGGCAGGTGATTGCTCGCTGAGGCACACGTGAAGCGCCCCCGCTTCGGGAAATCGGAGTGGGGGCGCTCGTGCGTGTGAGCAGAGCACGACAGGGGAGTTGCGAGTGTAGGGAGTTGACGCGCCCGGGAGCGTATTCTCGCTGCGAGTAGTCGAGAGGAGGCCCGTGTGCGGCGTACTATCGCTGGTCTGCCAGACAGATAGACGGAGTCGACAAGAGACCGTCGTCCTGTGTAAGTCTACGTCCCGCTTCCAATCGGCTGACGACGAAGCCAATGCGATCGTCAGCTGGCCGCAGCCGAAGCAAACTGCTGCGTATCGCAAGCTACAGTCGTGTCTATGCCGGTCAGTCCGGTAGGGTCTGCCCAGCCTCCGACAGTAGGGCGCGAATGATCTCCTCGACGCCCTTCGTGCCGTGGCCCATCGCGACCAGCTTGCCGTCCGCACCCGCGATGAAGTGCGTCGGCCACGCCGTCGCGCCGTACGCCTTGAAGGCCTCCAGCTCCGGGTCCAGCGCCACCGGGTAGGTGATGCCCAGGCGGGACGCGGCACCACTGACGACGGACGCTTCGCGCTCGTGGGCCTGCTGCGGGGAATGAACGCCAATCACAACGAGGCCAGTGTCCTTGTACTTCTCGTAGATGCGCTCAATCTCGGGAATCTCGCGCGCGCAGTTGACGCACGAACTCGACCAAAAGTCGACGAGGGTCACCGTGCCGTGGGGCTCTCCCAGGGAGTTGAGCCACTCCGAGGCTCCGATCGCGGGGAGGGTCCCGCAATCCTTCGCGCCGCTGCGCGCGCACTGCGCGAAGTCGGTGCTCGCCTGGACTTCGTGTTCGGGCTCGCACGCGCCGTCCTCGCAGGCACCCTCCGTGCCCGCCTGGAGCGAGGCCGTGTAGTCCGGAACCATCCGCTGCAAGGCAGCGGGAGCGTCCGTCGCGATGCCCAGTGCGAGTGCGATCATCGCGACGCCGGCGGCGATGCGCAGGGGACGTTGACGGGTCTTGAGGAAGCGGGCAGCGACGCCCGAACCGGCGAGAGCGACAATCAGAAGAGGGATCGACACGCCAACCGCAAAGGACACGGCCAGCCCAATGACGTGCCACGTGATCTGGCCCGAGTTCGAGGCAACGATGATCGAGGTTAGCACCGGGCCCGCACAGGGCACGAAGACCGCGCCCAGGACGAGGCCAAGGCCAAATCCCGCGCTGTTTCCCGTCGTTCGGGGGGCCAGGCGCGCGAAGGGGCGCTCCAACACCTCCATGACCTGTGGGACGATCATGCCGATTCCCACGGCCGCCAGCAGCACGATACCTGTCCAGCGGATCAGAGTCTGCGGCAGGTGCAGGAGGCTCAACAGGGCCGATCCCGCCACCGTGATCAGAAGGAAAGAGGTCACCAGGCCCAAGACGATGAGCACGGGGCGACGCGTCACTGACTCGCCGCCGTCGGACCTGACCGCCGCCTGCGTTCGGGTCGCGCTCTCGCCGCCGAGGTTGACGCCCGGGGCGAGTCGGAACAGTGATGGATCCGGGCCCGCCTGGCCGGCTTCGGAGGAAGTCCCCTTCCCTGTGCGCGTCGAATCGCCGCCGCTGGCAGCCCCCAGGAACAGCGCGGGCAGGACGGGAAGGATGCACGGGGAGATGCCCGTGATGAAGCCACCGAGAAGGCCAAGCAAGAGGAACATAGGTTCACCTTACTTTGTAAGGGGTGGTTGTGCATGACAGAGGGAGGAATGGCGAGAACACGCTCGGCAGACGTCGCACGCGCATCCCTACAGGGACAAGACGAGGTTCGCGCGCTCCTTCGTGCGCTCAACGAGGGCCATGTTCGCCGTGTCCACTGTGCGCACCCAGTGGGCCGCGTCCGCGCGGTCGCGCCCACAACTGACGTGTCGATCGATGAGGCGTGCGGCCAGCTCCTCGAAGGGAGTCTCAATATAAACGAGCAGGTCGATGAGGCCGCGCACGTCCGCCCAGCCTGGCAGTTCGAGGCCCAGGTAGTTGCCCTCGGTGATGACGACGCCGTCGACCTCGATGGGAAGGGAGGCAGCGACGGGTTCGTGCAGGTCGCGCCGGTAGTCGGGGGCGAGGACCACGCCGTCCGCGCGGCGCACCCGCCCCAGCAGGGCCACATAGCCGCCGACATCGAAGGTGTCGGGCGCGCCCTTGTGATCGGCGATGCCGCGCGCGGCCAGCACCGCGTTGGACATGTGGAAGCCATCCATGGGTGCCAGGCCCGCGACCGGGATACCGGCCTCGGGCAGAGCGGCGGCCAGCTCGGCGGCGATCGTCGTCTTGCCGGTCCCGGGAGGGCCGGTCAGGCCCAGCACGCGCACGGGGTCACCGCTGCGGGCGCGCTGGGCGACGGCCTCGACGATACGGTGGGTGATCGACGAGGCCTGGGCGCGCCCGGGCGCTCCGGCAACAGTGTGCCGGTCCGAGCCCGCCCGAGAGGAAGTCATGGCTTGATGACGGGGAGCGTCGACCAGGGGAAGTTGATCCACTTGTCGGTGTACGCCCACACGTAGTCGGGGTCGATGATGGACACGGGCTTCTTGTAGATGACCGCGCTGCGTGCCTCGACGCGCACGGAGGAGGAGCCGTCGAGAGAGAGGCCGTGCTTGTCGATGAGGTCCATGACCATCTTGAGGGTCTTGCCGGAGTCGGCGACGTCATCGACGACGAGGACGCGCTTGCCGTCCATCGCGGAGACGTCCATCAGCGGGGGAAGCAGCATGGGCTCGTCGAGGGTCTCGCCGATGCCGGAGTAGAACTCGACGTTCATGGTGCCGATGGCCTTGACGTCCATCGCGTAGGCGATGGCACCGGCGGGGATCAGGCCGCCGCGAGCAATGGCGACAATCAGGTCCGGGATCCAGCCGGAGTCGACAACCTGCTGGGTGAGTTCACGGGACGCGTCGCCGAAGCCTTCCCAGGTCAGGACCTCGCGGTCGGGAGCGGTGGTGGCGTCGGGGCTGGCGGTGGTACCCATGGCTTCCTTCTCTCGGGGGTGTTGGATCAAGGGTATCGCCGTCGGGTGGGTGTCTGCTCGCCTGCCCGGGGTGCAAAACTGTGACGTGGGCAGACGCACGCCGCGCGCTCACTCCGTCGGTGTCGGTAACGCTAACGACGACGGCGGATCGAGGCGAGCTCGCGCTCGTAGGCGCGCCCGGGCGAGGCGGCCTGCCCGCGATGCTCCCACGTGAGGATCAGCGCCGGGTTGAAGGCGCGCGAGCACACTCCGCACGAGGAGACGCGCCGCGGCGCCCGGTACAGACGGCGTGTGGCCCCGCAGCGCGGGCACGTGCCCACCCACGGCGCGTCCGGGGAGGGCAGGGACGAGGGCAGGCGCGCGGAATCCGGGGCGCCGAGGGCGCGCGCGGCCCGCCTCCACGCGGCGTCGTGCCCGTGGGAGGGGCCGACGAGGGCGTGGGCGATCTCGTGCAGGATGACGCCCCGGATCGTGCCTTCGTCGTACAGGTCGGTGAGCGGAGCGGACAGGCTGATCGTGCGCGTCGCGTGCGCGCACGCCCCGGCACGGCGCCTCGCGTTGTCGAAGCGAAAACGCCACTCGGTGAGGCCGGCCGCGTCCATGAGGGAACGCGCGAGGGTGCGCGCCTCCTGGCGATTCACCGCGCCCCCGCGAGCACGCCGAGCAGGCGCTTCATGGAAACCTTGCCCGGCGTGCCCAGGGTCTGTGCGAACATGGACACGCGCAGCTCCTCGGCCATCCACCGTGCCTGGGTGAGCGCGGCATCTCGACGGGCGTCGTAGGGCCGGCGCTCCAACGCCTCACGCGCCGAGGCGATGTCGGCCTCGGCCTGGTGGATGCGGTCCATGTCCTCCAGGTCGCGAGCGAGCGCCCCCGGCGAGGAGACGGCGCGCTCGATGCGCACGGCCCCGGCGCGCAGGTAGCGCCCCAGGTGCGGCAGGGCCCAGGCGGGCGTCGCCGACACGAAGCCCTCGTAGAGCAGGGTCTTGCCGTGCCTCGCGACGTCGCGCGTCGTCTCCCCCAGCGAGGCCTGGGGGTGGGAGCGCACGGCGGCGTCGGCCTCGGCGCTGGCTTCTAGGGCGCGCACGACGTGGGAGAGGATCTGGTAGACGCGGTCCTCGTGGGCGTCGCGCGCGGCCGCCACGAGGGTCTCGAAGGCCTCGGGGTCGCGCACGTCGGCGGGGGTACTCAGCTCGTCGACGAGGGAGAGGGCCGAGGCCAGCTGCGCGTCCGCGACCAGGGCCGCCGTGTCCGGGTATGGGGAGGCCGCCAGCATGAGAGCCTCGCGGCCCGTCCAGCGCGTGGTCACGCGGTTCGTCGCCAGGGCGACGCGGGAGAGCAGCAGGCGGGCGAGGCCGGCGCGGTGCTTGTGGTCCGCCTCGGCGGCGCTGGCCATGACGCGCACGCCCGCAGCCGGGGCTGCGGCAGTGCCCTGGGGGACCAGCGCGGGGAAGGCCCGCAGCGTCATAGTGCCCGAGGTCTGGGTGATCGAGCGCGGTAGCGTCGGCATCTGCGTGACGCCGTCCGCGTGGAACGCCGGGTCCGGCGCGGGGGCCGAGGCCTGGGCGTCCTTCGGTGCGTGCGCGCCCTCGGGTGCGGACTGCACGCCCGCTGGCGAGCCGGAGGCGCGGGTGGAGGAATCCTCCCCACCACGCGCGGCGGCCTTCTCCGAGGTCCCGCGCCCGCGCTTGTTCCTGCGCGCCTGCTTCTCGCCGGCCTCCTCGAGGGCCGCGCGCACGGCCGTGCGCACCGCCTTGTTCGCGTCGCTGGCCAGGGATCGCTGCAGGTAGGCCAGGTCCTTGCCCGCGCCCAGCTCCTTACCCGACGCGTCGGTAACGACGAAGGTCATGCGCAGGTGATCGGGCAGGTGGGCGCGTGCGTGCGCCAGGTCAGCCTCGCTGAGGTCCACGCCTCGCAGGACGCGCACCGCGTGGGTGAGAGCGTCCAGGACAGAGCCCTCGGTGAGGGGGCGGGACTTGGGGGCCTCGGCGGTTCCTTCGGCGCCCTGCGTGGTCGGTGCCTGTTCAGGAGACTCCTTCTGCGTGGCCTTCTTGGGCGCCTTCGCGGGAGAATTGCGCGTCGAGACTCGGCCCGAGGTCGCGCCCCACGCGGCCAGGCGGCCCATCGCGGCGTCCAGGCTCAGCGGGTCGGGCTCATCGGACTTGGCGGCCTTGGCATTGCCGGCGGACCTGTCCGCCGAAGCCGCCACGTCCAGGGCCGGCTCGTCGCAGGCCTGCTCGATCCAGCGAGCCACCGACGCGGCCACGTCCGGCGCGGGGGCCAGGAGGCGGCGCACGCCCTTGGGTAGCGCGCGGATCGCCTCGGTCAGCAGGTCCTCGCGCATGCCGGGCACCAGCCAGTCCGTGCCCGCATCGCTGACGCGCTCGAGCACCTCGATTGGGATGCGCATTGACACGCCGTCACGCGGGCTGCCCGGGGCGAACTCGTAGCTCAAGGGTAGCGATAGCTCGCCGCACTGCCAACGATCCGGGAATCCCTCGCCCGAGGTTGCCTCGCGCGGCATCAGCAGGGACGCCGGATAGATCAGCAGATCCGGCCTCTCCCGGCGCTCGTCCTTCCACCAGCGGTTGAACGCCGCCGCGCTGGTCACGTGCCCGGGGATCAGATCGTCGAAGAAACGGAAGCGCGCCTGCTCGTCCGCGACGAGGCCGTGGGTGCGGCTGCGGCGCTCAATCTCGCGCGCCTGCTCCACCAGGGCCTCGTTTCGACGCTGAAAACCGTGCCTCTCCCTCCACTGGCCATCCACCAGGGCGTTACGAATGAACATCTCACGGGCCAGCTCGCGCGCCGTCGTCCCCTCGCGCGCGGCCGCCAGCTCCTCGAAATGACGCGGCTCAAACGCCCCCGACGACAGAGGATCCTTCGACGCCGACACCAACCCGGCCGCCAGCGCCTCCAGCGACCCCGCGCGCGGAGCATGAGAGCGCGAGGCGGCCACGGCCTCGTCGATGACGAGGTCACCCAGGCGACCCAGCAGCACCTCGCGGTCCGCCGCCAGCGTCAGCCCGTAAAGGGTCACGCGCTCGCGGACCATCGCCGCGCCCTTCGCAACCGACCAGAACGGCTCCGAATACGAGCGTTTCAGCAGGCCGCGCGCCGCCGGCTCCACCCACTCCGGGCGGATGCGGGCCACCGTGCGTGCGAACAGGCGCGAGGTCTCCACGAGCTCCGCGGTCATCACCCAGGCGGGGTGCCCGCTCACTCCCGAGCCCGGCCAGATCGTGAAGTGCGTGCCGCGCGCGCCCTCATAGTCGCGCTTCGTCTCGTCCCACGACCCCAGGTAGGACAGCAGGCCGACCAGTAGCGAGCGGTGCACCTGGTCCGCGTCCACGCTCGCCGTGCCCTGCCCGTAGGCCAGGACCGCGCGAACGGCCGCGTCCTGCGCGCCGCCGAAGCGAGCTGCCTCCACGACGTCGCCCGTCGACGGCTCGCCCACCGGCCCCACGCCGATCCCCAGCGCCCGGGTCATCTGGCGCAGCTGGCCGACCACGTCGCGCCACTCGCGCCACCGCAGGTAGAGGAAGAACTCCACGCCGCACCAGAGCCGGAACGCC